>NZ_JBIAUG010000005.1:257189-312079 GCF_042892575.1 Streptomyces sp. NPDC001744 | reverse complement strand
GCCCCCCCCGCCTTCGGCCCGGGGCCCCACCCCCCCGCCGCCGGGGGGGCCGGCGCCGCGGGGCCCGGCGCCCGCGCGGGCAAAGGGGGGGGCCCCCCCCCGGGGGGGGGCGCCCCCCCCGTCGTCCGCGCGTCCCCTACAGCGTGCCCAGCTTGATCAGGCCCAGGAGCGCCACCAGCTGGATCGCCGACGCGCCCAGGGCCTTCGGCCAGGGGAGGTCGTGGGAGCGGCTCACCATGGCGGTGAAGAGCACGCCCGCCGCCAGCCAGGTCAGCCAGCCGATGACCTGGACCAGGCCGTTCTCGCCGCCGAGGAAGAGCGCGAAGACCAGCCGGGGCGCGTCCGTGAGGGACATGATCAGCATGGACAGGCCGACGGTCGGCTGCCACATCCCGTCGCCGCCGAGCTGGCGGGCGAGGGTGTGGGTGACCGCGCCCAGGACGAGGCCGCCGACGACGAAGCCGAGGGCGACCATCAGGACGTACGGGATCACCGTCGACAGGGTGGCGTTGATCGCCTCCTCGCGGGCCGTGTCGAAGCCGAAGATCGCCAGCAGGCCGTAGAGGGAGGTGACGATCAGGGCCGGGCCCCAGACGGCGTGGTCCCGCATCCGCAGGAACGTGTCCGCCGGGCGCAGCACGATGCCGCTCAGGAGCGCCTTCCAGGGGAGCCGGGGGCCCATCGGGGCGGGCGCGGCGCCGGACGGGTGGCCCGCGGCCGGGCCGTACGGGTCGTCCACGCTGAACATCTGCGTGTGGCCCGGGTTGTTCGCCGCGGCCGCGTGCGGGTGCTGCGGCTGGTGCCCGTAGGGGTCGCCGAAGTACTCCGGCTCCTCGTGGGAGTGCTGTCCCTGCCGGCCCTGCTGTCCGTACCCCTGCTGCCCCGGCCCGTACCCCTGCTGCCCGTACGGCGCGGGGCCCCGGCCCTGCGGGGGCCACGGCTGCCGCGCGTGGGGCGGCGGCGGGGCCGCGTCGTACCCGTACGGCGCCTGCTGCGGTTGTTGTTGCGGGGGGCGGTTGTCCCGGCCGCGTCCGTTCCTGAATCCAGCCACGTCATTGAACGTACCCGCTCCCGCCGCCGGGGTGCTCCTTTGCGGCCGACCTGTGACATCCCCTAGGGGGCGGGGGCGGGAACGGCGACGGCCGCCCCGCACGACGTGTGCGGGGCGGCCGTTCTCCTACGGGTGCCGGGGGCGGGTCACGCGGCGGGCTCGGGCTCCGGCTCCGTCTCCTCCGCCGGCTCCGGGTCGACCGGGGTCTTCACCGAGTCGAGGAGCAGCTGGGCGACGTCCACGACCGTGACGGACTCCTTGGCCTTGCCCTCGTTCTTCTTGCCGTTGACCGAGTCGGTCAGCATGACGAGGCAGAAGGGGCAGGCGGTGGAGACGATGTCCGGGTTGAGGGACAGGGCCTCGTCGACGCGCTCGTTGTTGATGCGCTTGCCGATGCGCTCCTCCATCCACATCCGGGCGCCGCCGGCGCCGCAGCAGAAGCCGCGCTCCTTGTGGCGGTGCATCTCCTGCTGGCGCAGGCCGGGGACGGCGGACATGATCTCGCGCGGCGGCGTGTAGACCTTGTTGTGACGGCCCAGGTAGCAGGGGTCGTGGTAGGTGATCAGGCCGTCGACCGGGGTCACCGGGGTCAGCCTGCCCTCGTCGATGAGGTGCTGGAGCAGCTGGGTGTGGTGGATGACCTCGAACTCGCCGCCGAGCTGCGGGTACTCGTTGGCGATGGTGTTGAAGCAGTGCGGACAGGTGGCGACGATCTTCTTGGCCGACTTCGGCTTCTTCGTCGACTCGTCCTCGTCGTCCTCACCGAACGCCATGTTCAGCATCGCGACGTTCTCCTGGCCGAGCTGCTGGAACAGCGGCTCGTTGCCCAGGCGGCGGGGGGAGTCACCGGTGCACTTCTCCTCGCCGCCCATGATCGCGAACTTGACGCCCGCGATGTGGAGGAGTTCGGCGAAGGCCTTGGTGGTCTTCTTGGCCCGGTCCTCCAGGGCACCCGCGCAGCCGACCCAGTACAGGTAGTCGACCTCGGTGAGGTCCTCGACGTCCTTCCCGACGATCGGGACCTCGAAGTCGACCTCCTTGGTCCACTCGACCCGCTGCTTCTTCGCCAGGCCCCAGGGGTTGCCCTTCTTCTCCAGGTTCTTGAGCATCGTGCCCGCCTCGGACGGGAACGCGGACTCGATCATCACCTGGTAGCGGCGCATGTCGACGATGTGGTCGATGTGCTCGATGTCGACCGGGCACTGCTCGACGCAGGCGCCGCAGGTGGTGCAGGACCACAGGACGTCGGGGTCGATGACGCCGTTCTCCTCGACGGTGCCGACGAGGGGGCGCTCGGCCTCGGCCAGGGCCGACGCCGGGACGTCCTTCAGCTGCTCCTCGGTCGCCTTCTCGTCGCCCTCCATCGTCTTGCCGCCGCCCGCGAGCAGGTACGGCGCCTTGGCGTGCGCGTGGTCGCGCAGCGACATGATGAGGAGCTTGGGGGAGAGGGGCTTGCCGGTGTTCCAGGCGGGGCACTGCGACTGGCAGCGGCCGCACTCGGTGCAGGTGGAGAAGTCCAGGAGGCCCTTCCAGGAGAACTGCTCGACCTGGGAGACGCCGAAGACGGCGTCCTCGGCCGGGTCCTCCCAGTCGATCTCCTTGCCGCCGGTGGTCATCGGCCGGAGCGCGCCGAGCGCGGTGGAGCCGTCGGCGTTGCGCTTGAACCAGATGTTGGGGAAGGCGAGGAAGCGGTGCCAGGCGACGCCCATGTTGGTGTTGAGCGAGACCACGATCATCCAGATCATGGTGGTGCTCAGCTTGATCATGGCGAAGAGGTAGACCAGGTTCTGCAGCGCGGCGACGCTCAGGCCCTTGAAGGCCAGGACGAGCGGGTACGAGGCGAAGTACGCGGCCTCGTAGTGCTCGACGTGGTGGATCGCGCCCTCCAGGCCGCGGAGCACGTAGATCGCGAGGCCGATGGTGAGGATGACGTACTCGACGAAGTACGCCTGGCCGGCCTTGGAGCCGGCGAAGCGCGACTTGCGGCCCGCCCGGCCCGGGAGGCTCAGGAGGCGGATCACGATGAGGGCCGCGATGCCGAGGATCGTCATCGAGCCGATGAACTCGATGTACAGCTCGTACGGCAGGAAGCCGCCGATGACCGGCAGTGTCCAGTCGGCCCGGAACAGCTGGCCGTAGGCGGTGACGATCGTCGGCGGCAGGGTCAGGAAGCCGACCGCGACGAACCAGTGGGCGAATCCGACGATGCCCCAGCGGTTCATGCGCGTGTGGCCGAGGAACTCCCTGACCAGGGTCACGCTCCGCTGGTACGGGTTGTCGGTCCGGGTCCCGGCCGGGACGGGCTGGCCGAGCTTGAAGTAGTGGACGAACCGGCCGATGGCGCGAGCGAGCAGGGCAACGCCGACCACGGTCAGCGTCAGCGACACAATGATCGCGGCGAGTTGCATGACGGGCTCCTCGAGCGGGCCCGCTCAGTGCCTGAGCTGAGCCTACTAAGCGGTAACTTATCTAGTCCGTGCTGAGATTACCCGTTCGGGGCCCGTGGCGCAGCGGTCCTCGCGGTGATCTGTGTCGCTCAGGCGACCCTTGCCACGCGCGCCCGCGCGGGACGCCGCGCGGCGTCGGCGGACTGCTGGAAGCGTACGCGCCAGGACGGCCAGATCCATCCCGAGCCAGTGGTGGTCCACGTAGTGGAGGTCGAGCAGCTCGCGCTCCTCCCACGGCAGGTCCGAGCGCCCGCTGATCTGCCACGGTCCGGTCAGCCCCGGGCGTACGGAGAGCCGGCGGCGCCCCTCGCCCGCGCACTCGCGGTGGCCCGGGGTCAGCGGGCACGGCCCGACCAGCGACATCCGGCCCGCCAGGACGTGCAGCAGCAGGGGCAGCGCGGCCAGCGGGCTCCTCGTGCGGAAGGTCAGCATCGTGAAGGGCCGCCCCTCCAGGCCCGCCACCGTCCGGCGGCGCAGCACCGCGCCGCCGGGGGACGCCGAGCCGAGGGCGACCGACAGGGCGACGGCGGCGAGCAGCGGGGAGAGGACGGCGAGGAGCGCGAGGGCGCCCAGGACGTCGAACGCGCGCTTGGCCGTCATGCGCCGCTCCCTTCCGCGCGGGACGAGCGTTCGCCGCACGCCTCCGGACGGGGCGGGTGCTGCCCGCCCTCTCCGGGGGACGAACGGGAATCGTCGGATATTCATGGAATATGCCTGCTATGCCCGGGAAGGGGCCCCCGGACTCTCTCACGGGGCACCCCGCCAGGGCGGGGAATGACGCGCGCCCTCCCGTCGTAGCGGCTCTTTGAGCGAATGAAGGGGCGAAGAGTTGAGTCGACCAGACTCACGTCTGTTGACTCGACGCCGGGTGTGGTGCATCCTTGAGTCCGTACCACTCAAGTCAGGCAGCTGGAGGAATCGAAATGGCACGTGCGGTCGGCATCGACCTGGGCACGACTAACTCCGTCGTCAGCGTTCTGGAAGGCGGCGAGCCCACCGTCATCACCAACGCCGAGGGCGCCAGGACCACGCCGTCCGTCGTCGCCTTCGCGAAGAACGGCGAGGTGCTCGTCGGCGAGGTCGCCAAGCGCCAGGCGGTCACCAACGTCGACAGGACCATCCGGTCGGTCAAGCGCCACATGGGCACCGACTGGAAGATCGAGATCGACGGCAAGAACTTCAACCCGCAGCAGATGAGCGCCTTCATCCTGCAGAAGCTGAAGCGCGACGCCGAGGCGTACCTGGGCGAGAAGGTCGTCGACGCGGTCATCACCGTTCCGGCCTACTTCAACGACTCCGAGCGCCAGGCCACCAAGGAGGCCGGTGAGATCGCGGGCCTCAACGTCCTGCGCATCGTCAACGAGCCGACCGCGGCCGCCCTGGCCTACGGCCTCGACAAGGACGACCAGACGATCCTCGTCTTCGACCTCGGTGGCGGCACCTTCGACGTGTCCCTCCTGGAGATCGGCGACGGCGTCGTCGAGGTGAAGGCCACCAACGGTGACAACCACCTCGGTGGTGACGACTGGGACCAGCGCGTCGTCGACTACCTGGTGACGCAGTTCCAGAACGGCCACGGCGTGGACCTGTCCAAGGACAAGATGGCGCTCCAGCGCCTGCGCGAGGCGGCCGAGAAGGCCAAGATCGAGCTCTCGTCCTCGACCGAGACCACGATCAACCTGCCCTACATCACGGCCTCCGCCGAGGGCCCGCTCCACCTGGACGAGAAGCTCACGCGCGCCCAGTTCCAGCAGCTCACCCAGGACCTCCTGGAGCGCTGCAAGGTGCCGTTCCACAACGTCATCAAGGACGCGGGCATCCAGCTCTCCGAGATCGACCACGTCGTCCTCGTCGGCGGCTCGACCCGCATGCCGGCCGTCGCCGAGCTGGTCAAGGAGCTGACCGGCGGCCGCGAGGCCAACAAGGGCGTGAACCCGGACGAGGTCGTCGCCATCGGCGCCGCCCTCCAGGCCGGTGTCCTCAAGGGCGAGGTCAAGGACGTCCTGCTCCTCGACGTCACCCCGCTGTCCCTCGGCATCGAGACCAAGGGCGGCATCATGACCAAGCTCATCGAGCGCAACACCACGATCCCGACCAAGCGGTCCGAGATCTTCACGACGGCCGAGGACAACCAGCCGTCCGTGCAGATCCAGGTCTACCAGGGCGAGCGCGAGATCGCGGCGTACAACAAGAAGCTCGGGATGTTCGAGCTGACCGGTCTGCCGCCGGCGCCGCGCGGCGTCCCGCAGATCGAGGTCGCCTTCGACATCGACGCCAACGGCATCATGCACGTGACCGCGAAGGACCTGGGCACGGGCAAGGAGCAGAAGATGACCGTCACCGGCGGCTCCTCGCTGCCGAAGGACGAGGTCGACCGGATGCGCCAGGAGGCCGAGCAGTACGCGGAGGAGGACCACCGCCGCCGCGAGGCCGCCGAGTCCCGCAACCAGGGCGAGCAGCTCGTCTACCAGACCGAGAAGTTCCTCAAGGACAACGAGGACAAGGTCCCCGGTGACGTCAAGACCGAGGTCGAGGGCGCTCTCGCCGAGCTGAAGGAGAAGCTCAAGGGCGAGGACACCGCCGAGATCCGCACCGCCACCGAGAAGGTCGCGGCCGTCTCGCAGAAGCTCGGCCAGGCGCTGTACGCCGACGCGCAGGGCGCGCAGGCCGCCGGCGGCGACGCCGGTGCCGGCCAGGCGAAGGCGGACGACGACGTCGTCGACGCCGAGATCGTCGACGACGAGCCCAAGAAGGGCGGCCAGGCGTGACCGAGGAGACCCCGGGCTTCGAGGAGAAGCCCGACGTCCCCTCCGGCGCCACCCCTGACGACGCCGCCGAGGCCGTCGAGAACTCCGCCCAGGAGGACGCGACGGCCCCGGCCGGGGACGCAAGCAGCCAGAAGCCGGCCGGTGACGCGGGTCTCGTGGCCCAGCTGGACCAGGCCCGTTCCGCGCTCGACGAGCGCACCGCGGACCTCCAGCGGCTCCAGGCCGAGTACCAGAACTACCGCCGCCGCGTGGAGCGGGACCGGGTCGCGGTCAAGGAGGTCGCCGTCGCGACCCTCCTGTCCGAGCTCCTTCCCGTGCTCGACGACGTCGGCCGGGCCCGGGACCACGGAGAACTCGTGGGCGGGTTCAAGTCGGTGGCCGAATCGCTGGAGACCGTCGTCGCCAAGATGGGCCTGCAGCAGTTCGGCAAGGAGGGCGAGCCCTTCGACCCGACGATCCACGAGGCCCTGATGCACTCGTACGCGCCGGACGTCACCGAGACGACCTGCGTGGCGATCCTGCAGCCCGGGTACCGGATCGGCGAGCGGACCATCAGGCCCGCCCGCGTGGCCGTCGCCGAGCCCCAGCCGGGCGCGGCCCCGGCCAAGGACGAGAAGAAGTCGGCCGACGAGGAGAGCGGTGCCCCCGAAGAGGGGTGACGCAACGATCGTCCGGAAGGAGGGACGTCGATGAGCACGAAGGACTTCGTCGAGAAGGACTACTACAAGGTTCTCGGCGTCCCCAAGGACGCCACCGAGGCCGAGATCAAGAAGGCGTACCGGAAGCTCGCCCGCGAGAACCACCCGGACGCCAACAAGGGCGACACCAGGGCCGAGGAGCGCTTCAAGGAGATCTCCGAGGCGAACGACGTCCTCGGTGACCCCAAGCGGCGCAAGGAGTACGACGAGGCCCGCGCGCTCTTCGGGAACGGCGGCCTCAGGGCCGGCGGTCCCGGGGGCGGCTCGTTCAACTTCGACCTGGGCGACCTCTTCGGAGGCGCCCAGGGCGGGCCCGGCGGGTTCGGCGGTGGCGGCATCGGGGACGTGTTCGGCGGACTGTTCAACCGGGGCGGGGGCGGCGCGCGCACCCAGCCGCGGCGCGGCCAGGACATCGAGTCCGAGGTGACGCTCAGCTTCACCGAGGCCATCGAGGGCGCGACCGTACCGCTGCGGATGTCCAGCCAGCAGCCGTGCGCGGCCTGTTCGGGCACCGGCGACAAGAACGGCACGCCCCGGGTGTGCCCGACCTGCGTCGGCACCGGGCAGGTGTCGCGCGGCAGCGGCGGCGGCTTCTCCCTCACCGACCCCTGCGTGGACTGCAAGGGGCGCGGCCTCATCGCCGAGGACCCGTGCGAGGTCTGCAAGGGCAGCGGCCGGGCCAAGTCCTCCCGCACCATGCAGGTCCGCATCCCGGCGGGCGTCTCCGACGGGCAGCGGATCAGGCTGCGCGGCAAGGGGACGCCGGGCGAGCGCGGCGGGCCCAACGGCGACCTGTACGTCGTCGTGCACGTCGACGCCCACCCGGTCTTCGGCCGCAAGGACGACAACCTCACCGTCACGGTGCCGGTCTCCTTCACGGAGGCGGCGCTCGGCGGCGAGATCAGGGTGCCGACCCTCGGCGGTCCCGCGGTCACGCTCAAGCTGCCCGCGGGCACGCCGAACGGCCGGACCATGCGCGCCCGGGGCAAGGGCGCGGTCCGCAAGGACGGTACGCGCGGCGACCTCCTCGTCACGGTCGAGGTCGCCGTGCCGAAGGAGCTGGACGAGAAGGCACGCGAGGCCCTGGAGTCCTACCGCGAGGCGACCGCCTCCGAGGACCCGCGGGCCGAGCTGTTCCAGGCCGCGAAGGGAGCGTGACCCGGTGGAAGGGCGCCGACGCAATCCGTACGAACTGACCGACGAGTCGCCGGTGTACGTCATCTCGGTGGCGGCCCAGCTCTCCGGTCTGCATCCCCAGACCCTCCGTCAGTACGACCGGCTCGGCCTGGTCTCCCCGGACCGCACGGCCGGCCGGGGACGGCGCTACTCGGCCCGTGACATCGAACTGCTCCGCCAGGTGCAGCAGTTGTCGCAGGACGAGGGGATCAACTTGGCCGGGATCAAGCGCATCATCGAGCTGGAGAACCAGGTCGCGGCGCTCCAGAGCCGGGTCGCCGAGCTGTCGGCGGCCCTCGACGGCGCGGCGGCGGCGATGCGGCAGCGCGAGGCCCAGGTGCACGCCTCGTACCGGCGCGACCTCGTGCCGTACCAGGACGTGCAGCAGGCGAGCGCGCTGGTGGTCTGGCGCCCCAAGCGCGGCGAGTAGTCCCCGCGGTACGCGTGAGGCCCCCTCCACGACGGTGGAGGGGGCCTCACGCGCGTCCGGGTCAGGGGATCAGTCCGGAGACGATCTCGCCGACCGTCTCGAACCAGGGCGCGGCCCCCGTGCCGAACGCGGCGGCCAGGGCGGTGCCGAGGGCGATGTCGAGGGGGGTCGCGCCGGGCTCCCACGCGTCGATGACCCGGCCGTCGCCCGAGGAGGTCAGGGTGCCGGTCCGCCGCCCGTTCCGGAGGAACCGGCTGTCCTGGTGGCCGCAGGGGACCAGCCGGTGGCGGACGCCGCCGGTCCGTACGTCCACCCGGTAGGAGCGCCGCAGCAGCCGTCCCCGGGCGGGCCGGATCGCGGCGGGCTCCCCGTCCACCGTCAGGGTCAGCAGGGCCGCGCTGCGGGTCCCTATCGGGGTGTGGGCGTCGGGCCGGGTTCCGGGGGCCCGCACGAGTTCCACGGTGGGCATCCCGTGTCCGGAGACCCGCAGGGTGCCGGCGGGGCCGTCGAGTTCGGTGTGCGCGTACACGGCGGTCAGCCCTCCCGTTCGAGGAGGCCGGACTGGGCGATGAGGTAGCCGAGCTGGGCCCGGCTCCCGCTGCCGAGGGCGGTGGCGAGCTTGGCGATGTGGGCCCGGCAGGTGCGCACGTTCATCCCGAGCCGGCGGGCGATGGCCTCGTCCACGTGGCCCTCGACGAGGAGTTTGGCGATGGAGCGCTGGACGCCGCCGATGCCGTCCACGGACGGGCTGTAGGGGATCTCCTCCTCCCAGGGCACGCCGTGCAGCCAGAACTGGTCGAAGACGCCGACGAGGTACTGCACGAGCCCTTCGTGGCGCAGCTCCAGGGCGACCTGGCGGTCGCTGCGCGCCGGGACGAAGGCGACCTTGCGGTCGACGATGATCAGGCGGTCGATGATCTCCTCGAGGGTGCGGACCTCCAGGCCGTGGGGGCTGATGCGCTCCACGTACCCCATGGTCGCGGAGTGGTGGCGGGCGGTGTGCTGGTAGAGGGTCCGCATGCGTATGCCGCGCTCCACGAGCGGTTCCACGCGGCGCAGTCCCGCCTGGACGACCTCGGGCTTGCGTCCGCTGCCGGGCTGGATGGTGAGGAGTTCCTCGGCGCACTCGTTGATGACCCGGTCGAGGGTCGCGTTGATGAGGCTGAGGCCTTCGAGGACGGTGATGACCTGGGTGGCGGCCGGGTCGGGGGCGTGGATCGTCATGAACGGTTCGAACGTGTCGGCCAGGGATATGGCCTCCTGGCGCCGTCGCTGTATCTCCTGCTCGATGGGGTGGATCAGCTTGTTGAGCGCGATGGAGGGCGGGACGGGCCGCAGCCACTGGCTCTCGTCCGGGTCCGGGTGCAGCAGGGCGAGGTCGACCAGGCAGGGCGCCCGTTCGGCGTCCGTCCGGGAGACGCGGCCCGCTCTCAGCGCGGCGGCATAGAGGAGCCTTCCCGCGTCGCACAGCTCTTCCGGGCCGTGTTCGCTGCCCTTTTCGCAGCGTTTGGGCTCCATTTGCGCCCCCCTCAGGGTCCTGAATTACAGGAACATGATGCCTGGCGCTTCTGGTGGAAGGGTTCGGAGTGAGCCATCGTCTTATCTGCGGGGGAGGTAATGATCAAAAGAGGTGGAGATCGGCCATGACCAGGATGGTTCGTGCACTTGGCGGCATAGCTTTCGCGGCCGCGGCTACTCTCGGAATCTTCGCCGTGGGGGAGCCGACGTGGGACACGCCGCCCGCGGGCACCGTCGTCGCTCTTCCGGGTGAGCCGACCTGGGACGTCGCGCCGGCCAGGGGCTCGGAGCCGACGTGGGACGTCGTCGCCGCCGGTTACCCGGAGCCGACGTGGGACGCCCCGCCGGCCAGGGGTTCCGAGCCGACGTGGGACGTCGTCGCCGCCGGTTACCCGGAGCCGACGTGGGACGCCCCGCCGGCCAGGGGCACCGAGCCGACCTGGGACTCCGTCCGGGCGGGTGCGGAAGCGTGACCGTCCCACCGGACGACCGCAGGTTCCGCCGGGAGATGGCGTCGGCCTACCGCTCCGGCTGGCACTTCGTCGATCTCGCCACGGCCATCCCCCACCGCGGCGACTCGCTGAGGATCACCCTGTTCGGGGAGCCTGTCGTGGTCGCGCGGGAGCAGGACGAGGACGTCCGCGCGTACCGGTGCCTGCGCCGCCCGCGCGGCGCGCCGCAGCCCATCCGCTGTGCCGTCCGGTACGGCATGATCTTCGTCAACCTCGACCAGCGGGACCACCAGCTGATCGAACCCGAGACCATCACCGCCACCCCCCGCAGTGCCTGAGCGATCCCCCCGTCGTCATAGGTCGCCCAGGCACTTCCCCCACACAGCGGCGCCATCGCGGACCTGAAACGCGATGGCGCCGCTGTGCTGCGCGCGCCCGCCGGGGCGCCCTCCCGTTCGCGCGGCCCCGGCCCGTACGTCCGCCGCGTCCGGGGCCGCCCTGTCCCTATCCCCGTCCCCGCGCCCCGTCCCGCCGGATCAGGCGCGGCCCATCGCGCGGGTGAGGGCGATCTCGAGGACGACCCGGTCCGGGTTCGGGGACGGCGTGCGCCCGTACCGCTCGGCATAGCGGGCGACGGCGTCCGCCACCGCCTCCGGCTCCGTGCGGACGCGGGCGACGCCCTCCAGGGTGGCCCAGCGCCTCCGGTCGACCTGGCAGACCGCGACCCGCGCGCCCTCCGCGCCCGCCTCCAGGACGTGGGCGACCTTCCGGCTGTTCCTGTTGGTGATCACGCGCGCGTACCCGTTCTCGGGGTCGTACGTGACGCCGACCGCCACCACGTGCGGCGTGCCGTCCGGGCGGGGGGTGGTCAGGGTGCACATGTGGTGCTCGCGCCAGAAGGCGAGGTACGAGTCGGTGGGGTTCCTGGGGTCCGTTGCCATGACTGGAAACTACCCGGGCGGAATTCCCTCCTCCGACTTGAGCGAGCCTGACTCAAGTTTGTGTACTCTGTAAGGGTCATGGAAGTCGTGGATCCGTCACGGAGACCACGGAGGGGCCCGCACGCCGAGGAGGAGCACCGCACATGGACGCCGAACTGACCAACAGGAGCCGGGACGCGCTCAACGCGGCCGGCGGCCGTGCCGTGTCCGAGGGGCACTCGGACCTGACCCCGGCCCACCTGCTGCTCGCCCTCCTCGCCGGCCGGGACAACGAGAACATCACCGACCTGCTCGCCGCCGTCGACGCCGACCAGGCGGCCGTGCGCTCGGGCGCCGAGCGGCTGCTCGCCGCCCGGCCGAGCGTCACCGGCTCCACGGTCGCGCCCCCGCAGCCCGACCGCGAACTGCTCGCGGTCGTCGCGGACGCCACGCGGCGGGCCGGGGAACTCGGAGACGAGTACGTCTCCACCGAACACCTGCTCATCGGCATCGCCGCCAAGGGCGGCCGGGCCGGTGAGCTCCTCGCAGAACAGGGCGCGAGCGCCGAGAAGCTGCTCGCCGCCTTCGAGACGAACAGGGGAGGACGCCGGGTGACCACACCCGACCCGGAAGGGCAGTACAAGGCGCTGGAGAAGTTCGGCACGGACTTCACCGCCGCCGCGCGCGAGGGCAGGCTGGACCCGGTCATCGGCCGCGACCACGAGATCCGGCGCGTGGTCCAGGTGCTCTCCCGCCGCACCAAGAACAACCCGGTCCTCATCGGGGAGCCCGGCGTCGGCAAGACCGCCGTCGTCGAGGGGCTCGCCCAGCGGATCGTGAAGGGCGACGTCCCCGAGTCCCTGAAGGACAAGCGGCTGGTCTCGCTCGACCTCGGCGCGATGGTCGCCGGCGCGAAGTACCGGGGCGAGTTCGAGGAGCGCCTGAAGACCGTCCTCTCCGAGATCAAGGAGAGCGACGGCCGGATCATCACCTTCATCGACGAGCTGCACACGGTCGTCGGCGCGGGCGCGGGCGGCGACTCCGCCATGGACGCGGGCAACATGCTCAAGCCGATGCTGGCCCGCGGCGAGCTGCGCATGGTCGGCGCGACCACCCTGGACGAGTACCGCGAGCGGATCGAGAAGGACCCCGCCCTGGAGCGCCGCTTCCAGCAGGTCCTGGTCGCCGAGCCCACGGTCGAGGACACCATCGCGATCCTGCGCGGGCTCAAGGGCCGCTACGAGGCCCACCACAAGGTGCAGATCAACGACTCCGCCCTGGTGGCCGCCGCGACCCTCTCCGACCGGTACATCACCTCCCGCTTCCTCCCCGACAAGGCCATCGACCTCGTCGACGAGGCGGCCTCCCGGCTCCGCATGGAGATCGACTCCTCCCCCGTCGAGATCGACGAGCTCCAGCGCTCGGTGGACCGGCTCCGCATGGAGGAGCTGGCCCTGAAGAACGAGACGGACGCGGCGAGCAGGCAGCGCCTGGAGAAGCTGCGCCGGGACCTCGCGGACCGCGAGGAGGAGCTGCGCGGCCTCACCGCCCGCTGGGAGAAGGAGAAGCAGTCCCTCAACCGGGTCGGCGAGCTGAAGGAGCGCCTGGACGAGGCCCGGGGCCGCGCCGAGCGCGCCCAGCGGGACGGCGACTTCGACACCGCCTCCAAGCTGCTGTACGGGGAGATCCCGGCCCTGGAGCGGGAGCTGGAGGAGGCGTCCGAGGCCGAGGCCCGGCAGGAGTCCGCGAAGGACACCATGGTCAAGGAGGAGGTCGGCCCCGACGACATCGCGGACGTGGTCGGCTCCTGGACCGGCATCCCCGCCGGCCGCCTCCTGGAGGGCGAGACGCAGAAGCTGCTCCGTATGGAGGACGAGCTGGGCAAGCGGCTCATCGGCCAGAGCGAGGCCGTGCGGGCCGTCTCCGACGCCGTGCGCCGCACCCGCGCCGGGATCGCGGACCCCGACCGGCCCACCGGCTCCTTCCTCTTCCTCGGCCCGACCGGCGTCGGCAAGACCGAGCTGGCGAAGGCGCTCGCGGACTTCCTCTTCGACGACGAGCGGGCCATGATCCGCATCGACATGTCGGAGTACGGCGAGAAGCACTCCGTCGCCCGGCTCGTCGGCGCGCCCCCCGGCTACGTCGGCTACGAGGAGGGCGGCCAGCTCACGGAGGCGGTCCGCCGCCGCCCGTACAGCGTGGTCCTCCTGGACGAGGTGGAGAAGGCGCACCCGGAGGTCTTCGACATCCTGCTCCAGGTCCTGGACGACGGACGGCTCACCGACGGGCAGGGCCGGACGGTGGACTTCCGCAACACCATCCTGATCCTGACCTCGAACCTGGGCAGCCAGTACCTGGTCGAGCCGACGACCTCGGAGGAGGTCAAGAAGCAGCAGGTCATGGACGTGGTGCGGGCCAGCTTCAAGCCGGAGTTCCTCAACCGGCTGGACGACCTGGTGGTCTTCTCGGCCCTCGACCGGGCCGAGCTGGGCCGGATCGCACGGCTCCAGGTCGACCGGCTCGCCGGACGGCTCGCGGAGCGGCGCCTCACCCTGGACGTCACCCCGGAGGCCCTGGAGTGGCTGGCCGAGGAGGGCAACGACCCCGCGTACGGCGCCCGGCCGCTGCGCCGCCTGATCCAGACGGCGATCGGCGACCGGCTCGCCAGGGAGATCCTGGCGGGCGAGATCCGGGACGGCGACACGGTCCGGGTGGACCGCTCCGGGGACGGTCTGGCCGTGGGCCCGGCCCGCTGACCCCGCCGGGTCAGGTGTCGAACGCCTCGACGCGTACGAGGGCGGTCTCCCCGTCCTCGTACGCGATCCGGACGTGGACGTACAGCTCCTGGCCGTACGCCACGTCCACGCACACGTCCTGCTCGCAGGAGGGCGCGGGCTTCCCGGCCGGGTAGGTCGCGGCCAGCCAGGCCCCGGCCACGGCCCGCCCCGTACGGAATTCGGCCACGGCCCGCGTGTCCTGCCAGTGGGCCGCCGTGCACCGGGCGTCCCGGGCGTCCGCCGGGAGCCTCCCCCGGGCGAAGGTCATCACTTCGGAGCAGTCGGCCGGCTCCGGCTTCCCGATGTCGTCCCAGGCCATGGCGCCCCACACCAGCAGGGCCAGCGGCCCGCCGCAGACCACCGTCGCCAGCGCCGACGCCCCGATCCAGATCCGCCGGCGCCGCTTCGCCGGCTTCCGTCCCGCCCCCGTGTCGTCCCCCATGGGCACCGGATCCTGTCAGCTCGCAGCGGATCGCGGTAGGCGGGGGTTGCCACGGACCGCCCGGGATGGGGGAGGATGGCGGGCATCCGTACGAAGGGAAATACACGGTGAGCATCGACCCGTCCTCGATTCCGAATTTCGGGGGTCAGCCCCAGCCTCAGGCCGCAGGACCGGCGGGCCCCGTCGTCCCCGACCAGGACCTCGTCAAGCAGCTCCTCGACCAGATGGAACTGAAGTACGTCGTCGACGACGAGGGCGACCTCGCGGCTCCGTGGGAGGAGTTCCGCACCTACTTCATGTTCCGCGGCGAGGACGAGCAGCAGGTCTTCTCGGTCCGGACGTTCTACGACCGCCCCCACTCGGCCGACGACCGCGTGAAGATCCTCGACGCGATCGACGACTGGAACCGCCGCACCCTGTGGCCCAAGGTCTACACCCACCTGCACGAGGAGGAGGACGGTTCCGCCACCCTCCGCCTCATCGGTGAGGCCCAGATGCTGATCGGCACCGGCGTCGCCCTGGAGCACTTCGTGTCCTCCACGGTGAGCTGGGTCCGCGCCTCCATCGAGTTCGACAAGTGGATCGTGGAGCAGTTCGGCCTGGAGACTCCGGAGGACAAGGCCGGGGACGACGAGGCCTGAGCCTCCGGCACCCGGCACGGGAGCCCGGTCCCCCTCCCGCCGGGAGGGGGACCGGGCTCCTTCGCGTTCCGGTACGGCCGGACGGCGCTTCCCGGGCGCGGGTTCAGCCCGCCAGGCGCCGCAGCCGGCCGACGGCCTCGTGGAGGACGTCGTCCCGCTGGCAGAGGGTGAAGGCATGCGGCTCAAGGTCCGCCGATCACTGGAAATCAGACTGTGGTCTGAGTACAGTCTGAGTATGAGCGTTACGCAGCTGGGAGCTGAGCCGGAGTCCGTCTCCTTCACCGATCTGTCCCGGAACCCGAAAGCTGTGGCTGCCCGGGCCGCTGCCCTCGGCTGCCTCCGCGTCACCCATCGGGACGCGCCAGACATGGTGCTGACCACGGCGATACACGCTGAGCGCACGGAGGAGAACCTGACGACCGCGTCGCGGCTCTTCCTTGCGCTGATGAAGCACGACGACGGGGCCCGATCACTGCTGCTCGCGCTGCCGGAGGTCTTCCCCTGGGTGCGGCATCTGGACGACGAGGAGATGCGCGCGTTCACGGTGGAGTTGCTCGAAGCGCTTTCCGACGCCGCCGAACTCGGGGCCAGGGAGGCCGTGCACCGCACGCTTGTGTCCTGGAGGGCGACAGCCCGCGTCAATGCCGATCCGGCGCAGCTCAGGGAAGCGCTACGCCCCCTTGACGGCGACGACCTGGGCCCGGTCGAGGTGCGCGGGTGAGCCCGAAGAAGGGCGATCGGGTCAGCGTTCCGCCCTTGAGTGGATGGAACGTGGTCTTCGGGACGACCGAGGCCGTGACGGGCTGGGAAGAGCTGTGCCGAGCCGCGCTGCCGAACGCACACCGCTGCCTGGAGGCGTTGCGCACCGACCCGCTGTCGCGTGACAACTGGAATCGTCAGCATCAACTTCGGGGAAGGCACGCGACCAAGGAGTGGAAGGGTTCCGCCCTGGAACAGTGGGAGTACGAGATCACCAGCGGTGGCCGGGTGCGATACCTGGTCAGCCCGGAGACCTCGACCGTCATCCTCGTCCATGCCTCGACCAGGCATCCTAAGGACACCGAGTAATTCGCCGTTCGGTACACGGCCCGGCTTCCCTCAGCGAGCGGATGCCGGGCCCTTCGTCCGCGGGAGCCGTCCGGCTCGCTTTCAGAGAGCGAGCCGCTGGAGGCGGGCTACTGCCTCGTCCAAAACCTCCTTCCGCTTGCAGAAGGTGAAGCGGACCTGGCCGCGGCCGGTGGCGGGGTCGTCGTAGAAGACGGAGTTGGGGATGGCGACGACGCCGCAGCGTTCGGGGAGGGAGCGGCAGAAGGCGTGGGCGTCCTCCTCCCCGAGCGGGGTGATGTCGGTGGTGATGAAGTACGTGCCCCGGGGCACGTAGACCTCGAACCCGGCCGCCCGCAGGCCGTCGCCGAGCAGGTCGCGCCTGCGCCGCAGGTCGGCGCGGAATCCGTCGAAGTACGCGTCCGGCAGCCGCAGCGCCTCGGCGATCGCGTACTGGAAGGGGCCCGCGCTCACGTACGTCAGGTACTGCTTGGCGGTGCGGACGGCGGCGATCAGCGGGGCGTCCGCGACGGCCCAGCCGACCTTCCAGCCGGTGAACGAGAACGTCTTGCCGGACGACGAGAGGGTGACCGTGCGCTCCCGCATGCCGGGGAACGTCGCGAGCGGCACGTGCTCGGCGCCGTCGAAGACCAGGTGCTCGTAGACCTCGTCCGTGACCACGAGCAGGTCCCGCTCGACCGCCAGCTCCGCGACGGCGGCCAGCTCGGCCCGGGTGAGGACGGTGCCGGTGGGGTTGTGCGGGGTGTTGAGCAGGATCAGCCGGGTCCGGTCGGTGACGGCGGCCCGCAGCTCGTCCAGGTCGAGGACGTAGGAGCCCTCGTGGGGGCGGAGGGTGACGGGAACGCGGGTGCCGCCGGCCATCGCGACGCAGGCCGCGTACGAGTCGTAGTACGGCTCCAGGGCGATGACCTCGTCGCCCGGCTCGACCAGGGCGAGCAGCGCCGCCGCGATGCCCTCGGTGGCGCCCGCCGTGACCAGGACCTCCGTGTCGGGGTCGTACTCCAGGCCGTACCGCCTCCGCTGGTGGTCCGCGATCGCCGTCCGCAGCTCGGGGACGCCCGGACCGGGCGGGTACTGGTTGCCCCGGCCGTCCCGCAGGGCGCGCACCGCCGCCTCCCGGATCTCCTCCGGGCCGTCGGTGTCGGGGAACCCCTGGCCGAGGTTGATCGCCCCGGTCCTGGCGGCGAGCGCGGACATCTCGGCGAAGATCGTCGTGCCGAACCCGGCGAGGCGGCGGTTGAGCGGCGGTCGTGTCATGCCCGTCATCCTGGGGCCAAGCTCTGGACTTGCTCAAGTGCGCTTTGGCGCCCCGGCGGCATGGGAATCTCCCTCGCACAGAAGAACGGGGGACACACACATGGGAATCGTCATCGGCATCGTCGTCGTGGGGGCCCTGGCCGTCATCGGCCTCGTCGCCACCGCCGAGAAGCGCCGGGAGGCCGCCGCCCGGCGCGCCGAGATCCGCCGCGCCCTCGCCGCCTACCGCACCGCGTCCGCCCGGGGGCCCGCCCCCCGGCGCGGGGGACGGCGCGGGAAGCGGAACCGCGGGAGCTGGGCCGACGGGGGCGGGGGTTCCGGCGGGAGCTGCGCATCCGCCAGTTCCTGCGGTTCCGGATGCGGGTCCGGCTGCGGCGGCAGCTGAGCACACGGATGGGCCGGCCGGCGGGCGCGCAGGTCGATTCCGATTGAACAAGTGAACTGTGGGGACCCCGAAGGGGTTGGAAACCACGGCAAGTTGGGTAAAACCGCTGCGACTCTTCCGATGAGCGTGGTTCTCTCGCTCCTGACAGAGACAGCCCTCGGACCGTGTGTGGACCCGAGCCGGCGATTCCCCACCCCCGTTGAACCCTTCACCGGGGCGCCCCGGCCCACCCGCCAAACCGTGTTTGCGGAGCCGACCCATGCTCACCACCCTGAAAACCTCCTACACCGACACGCGCGCGGCCGACCTGGCCTGGGCCCTCGGGCGGGAACCACTGCCCTCGCTCGCCGTGCTCGACCTCGAACTCACCGGCGCGAAGATTCAGTTGAGGCTCCTGGGAGCCTCCCATCAGGTCCTCCTGGAGGAGGAGGGGCGCACCTGTTCGGAGACCGTGGCGTGCATGCCCGGCAGCAGCACCCCGCTCCCGCTCGGCGTCTCCAAGCGCGTCAACGGGTGGGAGTACGAGTTCGCCGCGCGCGTCGAGACGCTCTCCAGCGGCTCCTTCGCGGGCCGCGCCCAGGAGTTGCTCGCCCTCGTCTCCGATCACCCCCACGGGCTCGCGGGCACCTTCCCCGGTTCCCCGCACGCCTTCACCGCGATGCTGGCCCACCGCCACGAGGGCCAGGTGCGCTGGCGCACCTGGCACGCCTATCCGCAGGAGGGGCAGTTGGTGGTGACCAGGACCAGGGTCGGCGCGCGGATGCCGTCGGTCGTGTCCTGAGCGGGGGCGCCACCGGCCGCGCCGTGGGCGAGGCGCTGCCGGTCGTGTCCTGAGCGGAGACGTCATCGGCGGTGTCCCGGAGCGGGGGCGCCGCCGGCCGTGTCCCGGACGAGGCGCCGCCGGCCGTGTCCCGGACGAGGCGCGGCCGGTGGTGCCCCGGTCGGAGGCGCCGCCGGCCGTGTCCCGGCATCCGCGTACGCCGTTCTCCGGCGCGTATGCGTGGCGCACTCCGATGCGCCCCCCGATGCGCCCGGTGCACACGCGTGGGTGACAAGGAGCGTACGGGGTGTGACGTAGCGTTACCCGCATGATCGAGCCGACCACGACCATGCCGCCCGGGCGGGTGGGGCGGCCGCCCACCCGCCCGCCCGCCCGGAGGCCCGCACGACCCCGTGGGACGGCGCGGTTCCCGGTCCTCGCGGTGGTCTTCGTCTGCGCGGCCTGCGGCCTGGTCTACGAACTCGAACTGGTGGCGCTCGCCTCCTATCTGATCGGGGACTCGGTCACCCAGGCGTCCGTCGTGCTCTCCGTGATGGTCTTCGCGATGGGAGTGGGTTCGCTCCTCGCCAAACGGCTGCGCTGCCGCGCCGCCGTCGGCTTCGGCCTGGTCGAGGCCGGGCTCGCGCTCGTCGGCGGCTGCTCGGCGATGGCGCTGTACGCGGCCTTCGCCTGGCTCGGCGAATCGCGGTACGTGGTCGTGGCGTTCTCGCTCGCCATCGGGGTGCTCATCGGCGCGGAGATCCCGCTCCTGATGTCGCTGATGCAGCGGACCGGGCGGCGGGCGGGACCGGGGGAGCCGGACGACGCCGCCGGGACGGTCGCCGACCTCTTCGCCGCCGACTACGTCGGCGCGCTGGCCGGCGGCCTCGCCTTCCCGTTCCTGCTGCTGCCCTGGCTCGGCCAGCTCACCGGCGCGCTCGTCACCGGAGCGGTGAACGCGGTCGCGGGCGGCGGCCTCGTCCTCCGGGTGTTCCGCCACGACCTGACCGCCCGCTCCCGGACCCTGCTCCTGGCCGTGAACCTGTGCGTCCTGGCCCTCCTCGCCACCGCGACCGTGCTCGTGGACGACTTCGAACAGGCCGCGCGCCGGGCCGTGTACGGGGACCACGTGCGGGTCGCCGTCCACACCGACGTCCAGGAGGTCGTGGTGACGGGGGGCCCGGAGGGGCCGCCCGACCTGTTCCTCGACGGCCGGCTCCGGGTGGCCGGCCAGGACGAGTACCGCTACCACGAGGCGCTCGTCCATCCCGCGATGAACGGCCCGCACGCGCGCGTGCTGATCGTCGGCGGCGGGGACGGGATGGCCGTCCGCGAGGTGCTGCGCCACTCCGGGGTCCGCTCCGTGACCGTCGTGGAGCTCGACCCCGGAGTCGTGCGCCTGGCCAGGACCGACCCGGCGCTCGCCCGGCTCAACGGGAGGGCGTTCCGGGATCCCCGCGTCCGGGTGGTCCACGCGGACGCCTTCCACTGGCTGCGCGGCGCCGCCGACCGGGCGCGGGAACGGTACGACGTGGTGGTCTCCGACCTGCCGGACCCGGGGATCACCCCCAGCACCAAGCTGTACTCGCAGGAGTTCTACGGACTCGTCGCCCGGGTCCTGTCCGGCTCCGGGCGGCTCTCCGTCCACGCCGGCTCGGTCACCGACCGCCCCCGCACCTACTGGACGGTCGACGCCACCCTGCGCGCCGCCGGCTTCGCCACCCGCCCTTACAGCGCGAGCGGCCGCGCCCCCGGTTTCGCCGCCGGCCCCGACCGCGCCGACCGGCGCAGCGGCACGGGCGGCCCCGGCGACTGGGGCTTCCTCCTGGCGGCCCCGGGCACCCGTCCGCCCGTCCTCGGCCTCGCCCCCGACGCGCCCCGGCCGCGTTCGCTCGACGCGGACGTCCTGGAGGCCGCCGCGCTCCGCGCCGAACGGACCCGGGGCGCCGGACAGCCGCCCTCGACCCTCGTCCATCCGCGCTACGGCGACTGAGCGGCCGGGGCACGCGCGTCCCGGTGCGGGTCGAACGGGCGACGCGGCGCCCCGGTCTGAGTAGGCTCGGCTCCCATGGAGCATGAGGTGTTCGTCCCGGTCCCGGCCGAGGCCCTGCGCGCGGCGCTCACGGACCCGGCCCGCGTGGTGCGCTGCGTCCCCGGCTTCCAGCGGGACGCCGACGCGGAGGCGGACCCCCTCACGGGCCGCCTCCGGGTCAGGGTCGGCGGCAGCACCATTACCTACCGGGGCGCGCTGCGGATCGTCGAGCGGGACGGTGCCATCACCTACGAGGGCGAAGGCGTCGAGGTCCGGGGCAAGGGCGGGTCGGAGCTGTCGCTCACCGTCGTCCTCACCCCGGTGGCCGGGGGCACGAGCATGGGCTTCACGGGCGCCCTGACGGCGACCGGCCGGCTCGCCGACACGACGGACGAGGTCCGGTCCGCGACGGGCGCCCGGCTCCTCGGCCGGTTCGTGGAGGCGGTGGCGGGGCTCGCGGGAGAGCCCGGCGAGGTCCTCCCGGAGGCGCGGGAGGAGACGGCCGCCCCGGACGGCGGCGCGGAGGAGCCCCCGGGTCCCGGCGCCGGGACCGGTGCCGCCGCCGACGGCGTGGACGACGGGGTGGAGGAGCCCGGTGTCCTCTTCGACGTGCCGGTGTCGCCCCCCGTCCCCGGCCCCCTTCCCGACGACGGGGACCTCGACGGCACGCCGCTCGCGTTCCCCGCCCCGCAGCCCGCCGCCGAGGCCGCCCACGCCCGCCGGACCATGATCGGGAGAAGCGCCGAGGAGGTCGACCACGCCCCGCCGCGCGGCCGGTACGCCCCCGTTCCCGCGCCCGAGGCGGCCGGCGCCGGTGCCGCCCTGCGCTGGCTCGCGCCGGCGGCGGCCCTCGCGCTCGCCTCCGCCGTCGTCGTCGGCCGGGCCCTGCGGCGACGCCGCTGAGGCGGCCGGCCGCGTTCCGCGCCTCGCGGGATTAGGGTCGGGGGGGTGAGCATGCAGACACGATTGACGGCGGGCGACGCCGAGTTGACCATCAGCCCCGAGAACGGCTGCCGGATCGAGAGCCTGCGCATCGGCGGCACCGAGGTGCTGCGCCAGGGCGAGCGGTACGGGTGCTTCCCGATGGCGCCCTGGTGCGGGCGGACCGAGAACGGACGCTTCCGCAACGGCGCGACCGTCCACCAACTGCCGGTCGACGCACCCCCGCACGCCATCCACGGCACCGTCCGCCACCGTGCCTGGAAGACCGTCCGGTCCTCCGCCACCGAGGCCGTCCTCGTCTGCGAACTCGGCGACCCGTGGCCGTACGGGGGCAGGGTCACCCAGGTCTTCGAGCTGGCCGAGGACTCCCTCACCCTGCGCTTCGGCGTCGAGGCGTACGACGACTCCTTCCCGGCCCAGGCCGGCTGGCACCCGTGGTTCCTGCGCAACCTCGGGCAGGGCGGCCAGGACGTGCGGCTCGACTTCGCCCCCGCCTGGCAGGAGGAGCGCGGCGAGGACCACCTCCCCACCGGCCGCCGGATCACCCCCCTCCCCGGCCCCTGGGACGACTGCTTCGGCATGCCCGGCGGCGTCGACGCCACCCTCACCTGGCCGGAGGAGCTGGAGCTGAGGATCACCTCCCGCTCCGAGTGGGTCGTGGTCTACGACGAGCAGGCCGAGGCGGTCTGCGTCGAGCCGCAGTCCGGTCCCCCGAACGGCCTCAACACCCACCCGCGCCTGGTCACCCCGATCGACCCCCTGGAGATCGAGAGCACCTGGAGCTGGCGGCGTCCGTGATCCGGCGTCCGCGCGCGGCGGCGCCCCGCCCGGGAGGAGCCGGCGGACGGGCGGCCCCTTAAGCTCGGGGCCATGACTGACGTACGCGCTGACCTGCTCCAGCAGATCAAGGACAAGGCCGTGGTGCACGGCAAGGTGACCCTCTCCTCGGGTCGGGAAGCCGACTACTACATCGACCTGCGCCGGATCACGCTGGACGGTCGCGCCGCGCCGCTGGTGGGCCAGGTCATGCTCGACCTCACGGCCGACCTGGACTTCGACTGCGTCGGCGGTCTGACGCTGGGCGCCGACCCGGTCGCCACCTCGATGCTGCACGCCTCCGCCGCGCGCGGACAGCGTCTGGACGCCTTCGTCGTGCGGAAGGCGCAGAAGGCGCACGGCATGCAGCGCCGCATCGAGGGGACGGACGTCAAGGGCCGTCGCTGCCTCGTCGTGGAGGACACCTCGACCACCGGCGGTTCGCCGCTGACCGCCGTCGAGGCCGTCCGCGAGGCGGGCGGCGAGGTCGTCGCCGTGGCCACGATCGTGGACCGGGGCGCCGCCGACGCCGTCGCGGAGGCGGGACTTCCGTACCTCACCGCCTACCGGCTCGCGGACCTCGGCCTGGCGTAACCGCCGCGAAGCCGTGACGCGGGTCGGCGGCCGGACCGGATTCGGCTCTGACCTGCTGCTTTGTCCTGGGGCGGGGTGTTTCACGTGAAACACCCCGCCCCTCGGCGTACCGGGCCCGTGGGAGCCCGGGGAAGAGTCTGGAAGGATGGGGGTGACGATGACGTCGCCCCCAGGTCAGGGACAGCAACAGCACACACCCCGCACATCACAAGGAGCGGACGAATGCCCATCGCAACCCCCGAGGTCTACAACGAGATGCTCGACCGGGCGAAGGCAGGCAAGTTCGCCTACCCGGCCATCAACGTGACCTCGTCCCAGACCCTGCACGCCGCGCTGCGCGGTTTCGCGGAGGCCGAGAGCGACGGCATCATCCAGATCTCGACCGGCGGTGCCGAGTTCCTGGGCGGTCAGTACAACAAGGACATGGTCACGGGCGCCGTCGCCCTGGCCGAGTTCGCGCACATCGTCGCCGCGAAGTACGACATCACGGTCGCCCTGCACACCGACCACTGCCCGAAGGACAAGCTGGACGGCTACGTCCGTCCGCTGCTCGACATCTCCGCCGAGCGCGTCAAGGCCGGCGGCGACCCGCTGTTCCAGTCGCACATGTGGGACGGCTCCGCCGAGACCCTCGCGGACAACCTGGCCATCGGCCAGGAGCTGCTCGCGAAGGCCGCCGCCGCCAAGATCATCCTCGAGGTCGAGATCACCCCGACCGGTGGCGAGGAGGACGGCGTCAGCCACGAGATCAACGACGAGCTGTACACCACCGTGGACGACGCGATCCGCACCGCCGAGGCCCTGGGCCTGGGCGAGAAGGGCCGCTACCTGCTCGCCGCCTCCTTCGGCAACGTGCACGGCGTCTACAAGCCGGGCAACGTCGTGCTCCGTCCCGAGCTGCTCAAGGACCTCCAGGCCGGCGTGGCCGCGAAGTTCGGCAAGGCCGACCCGTTCGACTTCGTCTTCCACGGCGGTTCGGGCTCGACGGCCGAGGAGATCGCCACCGCCCTGGAGAACGGCGTCGTGAAGATGAACCTCGACACCGACACCCAGTACGCCTTCACCCGCCCGGTCGTGGACCACATGTTCCGCAACTACGACGGCGTCCTGAAGGTCGACGGCGAGGTCGGCAAGAAGTCCACCTACGACCCGCGCACCTGGGGCAAGCTGGCCGAGGCCGGCATGGCCACCCGCGTGACCGAGGCGTGCGCCGCGCTGCGCTCGACCGGTACGAAGCTGAAGTAACGAAGCGACCGTGCGGACGGAGGGTCCGGTGCCTCGCGGGGTGCCGGACCCTTCGCGCGTCGGCGAGGGGGACCGATGTACGACTTCGACCGGGAGATCGACCGGCGTGGCACCTGGTCGGTCCAGTGGGACGGGACGGCGGCCCGCTTCGGCGTGTCCGACCTGCTGCCCTTCACCATCTCCGACATGGACTTCGCCTCCCCGCCGGACGTCCTCGCCGCCCTCCGCGAGCGCGTCGACCACGGGGTCCTCGGCTACACGGACTGGCGGCTCGGCGGCTTCCGCGAGGCGGTGCGCCACTGGTACGCGAGCCGGCACGGCACCGGGATCGATCCGGACTCCCTGGTGTACGCGCCCTCCGTCCTCAGCCAGCTCTCGCAGCTCCTCCGGATGTGGACCGGCCCCGGTGACGGCGTGGTCGTCCACACCCCCACGTACGACGGCTTCCGCAAGGCCGTCACCGGTCTCGGGCGCGAGCTGCGCGGGGTCCCGGTCGGGGACGCGGAGGCCCTGGAGCGCGAGCTGGCCCGGCCGGACAGCCGGATGCTGCTGCTCTGCTCCCCCCACAACCCGACCGGCCGGGTGTGGACGGAGGAGGAGCTGACCTCCTTCGCCGCCCTCGCCGAACGCCACGGGGTGAGCGTCGTCAGCGACGAGATCCACGCGGACCTGACCGCCGACGGACACCGCCACGTGCCGTGGGCCCGGATCGCGGAACCGGGCCGGGGCCGCCGCTGGGCGGTGGTCACCTCGGCCACGAAGGCGTTCAACTTCCCCGCCCTCTCCGGCTCGTACGGGATCATCGGCGATCCCGCCGAGCGGGAGGCCTTCGTCCGGCGCGTGGAGACCGGGGAGGGGCTCGCCTCGCCCGCCGTGCTCTCGCTGACCGCCCACATCGCCGCGTACCGGCACGGCGCGGCCTGGCTGGACGAGCTGCGCGGCTACGTCGCGGGCACGATGGAACTGCTCCGGGAGCGGCTGTCGGAGGGGCTTCCCGGGGTGGTCTGGGAGCCCCCGCAGGCCGGCTACCTGGCCTGGATCGACCTGCGGCCCCTGGGGATCGAGGAGACCCGGCTCCAGGAGGAGCTGGTGACGGTGGAGAAGGTCGCGATCATGCCGGGCGGGACGTACGGCACCCCGGGCTTCGTCCGGCTGAACGTGGGCTGCCCCCGCGCCAAGGCGGAACGGGGCGTGGACGCGCTGGTCAGGGCGGCGGGACGGCTGCGGACGGCCTGAGACCGGCCCGTCCCGGGGCGGGGCCCGGGGGAGCGGGCGGAGGCGCGGGCGGAGAGCCCGTCCGGGAGGCCGGACCGGGGGAGGCCGCCGGGCGCCGGGTCCGGGTCCGCACTGAGGCAGACTGGCCCCATGGCCATCCACGAGAACCTGCTGGGGGGACCGGCCCCCACCCACCTGCCCGACGAGCCGGGACCGCGCGAACTGCTCGCGAACGGTACCGATCCGGCGGAGGTCGCCGCGAAGTACCCGACCTCCTCGCTCGCCTGGGCGCGCCTCGCCGACGACGCCTACGAGGGCGGACGGGTCGTCGAGTCGTACGCCTACGCCCGCACCGGCTACCACCGGGGACTGGACGCGCTGCGCCGCAACGGCTGGAAGGGCCACGGCCCGGTGCCGTGGGAGCACGAGCCGAACCGGGGCTTCCTGCGCGCGCTGCACGCCCTGGCGCGGGCGGCCGGCGAGATCGGGGAGAAGGAGGAGTACGAGCGCTGCACGACGTTCCTGCGGGACTCCTCGGAGACGGCGGCGGAGACGCTGGGCTGACGTCCGCGAAAACGGCGCGCGCGGGAGCGGCGTCCGCGAAAACGACCACGTGAAAGCGGCGTCCGTGAAAGCGGCGTGCGCGGGAGCCCGGGGCGGTCGCCCCGGGCTCCCGCGTGTTTCGTTCCGGGCGCGTGTGCGACGCGTTCCGGACTCCTGGGCGTTCCGTCCCGGACTCGCGCGCGTCGCACTCCGGGCTTCCGCGTGTCGCGTCCCGGGCTCGCGCGCGTTTCGGCACGGACTCGCGCACGGGGCACGCTGGGCTTTCGCGGGGCGCGCCGCCGGGGCCCGCGCGTCCCGCGCCCGGGGAACGGACCCGTACAAACCGCCCCGCGTCATTCGAGCGTATTCGAACGGGCCGGTACGATCCCCGGGACCGCAGCAAAGAAAAAGCCGGTACCGAGGCCCCACTTCCTCTTCCCCCACACCGGCCGAGCAGGGGAGAAGTCTGTCGTGGGCAAGCGCTCCGTATCCGCAGGACAGCGACGAACACAGAGCCGGCGGCGGGGCGGGGCCAGACGCGGTCCCGTACGCCGGCTCGTCCTCCCCGCCCTGATCCTGGCGTCCCTCGCGCTCGGCGGCGGCGCCGCCCTCGCCCACTTCCACGGCACGGAGACCGGTGCCACGGCGGCTCCGCCCGCGCCCGGCCCCATGGCGGGGGAGGCGGACCCGACGACCGCCGCGCCCGCCACCACCCCGCCGGAGCCGAAGGCGAAGCCCACGCCGACGACGCCCCCGGCGACGACCGCCCCGAAGAAGCCCACCGTGCCGAAGTCCGGCCCCGGGACCTTCACCACCGCGCGGGCCGCCGGCGCCGTCACCGGCGACCGCGGGGTCCTGCGCCGCTACCGGGTCCAGGTCGAGGACGGCATCGACCTCTCGGCACGCCAGGCGGCCGACGAGATCCAGCGCATCCTGGCCCATCCGCGCAGCTGGGCGGCGCACGGCCGGGGCCGCTTCCAGCTGGTCTCGGAGAACGCCGACTTCGTCATCCGGATCGCCACCCCCGACACGGCGGACGCCCTCTGCCTCCGCCAGGGACTTGACACCCACGGCGAGCTGAACTGCGAGACCACCGACGGCGTCGTCGTGAACCTCAGGCGGTGGATGCTGGGCTCGCCGACCTTCGCGGGCGGGGCCGCCGAGTACCGCCACCTGATCATCAACCACGAGGTCGGGCACGAGATCGGCATCCGGACGCACATGGCCTGCCCGGGTCCGGGCAAGCTCGCCCCCGCGATGATGCAGCAGATCAAGGGCCTGAACGGCTGCCGGTCGAACGCCTATCCGTACGACGAAGACGGGAACTACATCACGGGCCCGACCGTGTCATGATGCGTCTGGGACGGCACGCGACGGAGCGGGCCTCCCGAGGGGACCGGAGCTCCCGTGTCGCACGCGGTGCCGCACGGAAGGAGCGGACCGCTACCCGGTAGAACGTTTCGAGGAGACAGAAATGTCCACCTTCCCGGGTTCTCCCGATGCCTCCGCAGACGACCGGGCCGACCGGGCCGAGCAGGCCGACCAGGCCGTCGAGGATCCCAACCTCGACTTCGCGGGCACGACGCCGTACGAGGACTACGTCCAGGCGGACGTCCTCACCCACCTCCAGCACCTCCGCTCGGACGATCCCGGCGAGATGGTCTTCCTGGTCACCACCCAGGTGATGGAGCTGTGGTTCACGGTGATCGTCCACGAGTGGGAGACCGCGAGCCGTGCCCTGCGCGAGGACCGCGTGCCGGTCGCGATGGACGCGCTCAAGCGCTCCGTGCGCGAGCTGGAGGCGCTGAACCACTCCTGGCGGCCGCTCGCCCAGCTCACCCCCGCCCAGTTCAACGCCTACCGGGGCGCCCTGGGCGAGGGGTCCGGATTCCAGTCCGCGATGTACCGGCGGATGGAGTTCCTGCTCGGCGACAAGTCCGCGTCCATGCTCGTGCCGCACCGGGGCGCGCCCCGTGTCCACGCCGAGCTGGAGAAGGCCCTGCACGAGCCGAGCCTGTACGACGAGGTCCTCGGCCTGCTCGCCCGGCGCGGCCTGCCCGTGCCCGCCGCCGTCCTCGGCCGCGACCTCTCGCAGCGGTACGAGCCCTCGCCCGAGGTCGAGGCGGTCTGGGCCGGGATCTACGCGGACCCCGACCAGAACGCCGAACTGGTCCGGCTCGGCGAGGCCCTGAGCGACGTGGCCGAGCTCGTCTGGCGCTGGCGCAACGACCACCTGGTGGCGACCCGGCGCGCGATGGGCGCCAAGACCGGCACCGGCGGTTCGGCGGGCGTGGCCTGGCTGGAGAAGCGGGCCCGGAAGAACGTGTTCCCCGAGCTCTGGACGGCCCGCAGCCATGTCTGACCCGCTGGAGGGCAAGGCCCTCGCCCTCGACGCGGCCGACGAACTGGCCGGGCACCGGAAGAGGTTCGTCCTCGACGAGGACACCGTCTACCTCGACGGCAACTCGCTCGGCGCGCTGCCCGCCCACGTTCCCGCCCGCATGGCCGACGTCGTCGCCCGCGAGTGGGGTGAGCTGCGCATCCGCTCCTGGGAGGAGTCCGGCTGGTGGACCGCGCCCGAGCGGATCGGCGAGCGGATCGCGCCGCTCGTCGGCGCCGGCCCCGGGCAGGTCGTGGTCGGCGACTCGACCAGCGTGAACGTCTTCAAGGCGGTCGTCGCCGCCGCCCGCCTGGCCGGCCCGGGACGCGACGAGATCCTGGTGGACGCGACGACCTTCCCCACGGACGGGTACGTCGCGGAGTCGGCGGCGCGGATGACGGGCCACCGGATCGTGCCCGTCGCCCCCGCCGGGATGGCGGAGGCGGCCGGTCCGCGCACGGCCGCCGCCCTCGTCAACCACGTCGACTTCCGCAGCGGCAGGCTCCACGACCTGCCGGGCACCACCGCCGCCCTGCACGCGGCGGGCGCGCTCGCCGTCTGGGACCTGTGCCACAGCGCGGGCGCCCTGCCGGTCGGCCTGGACGCCCACGGGGTCGACCTGGCGGTCGGCTGCACGTACAAGTACCTGAACGGCGGCCCCGGTTCGCCCGCGTACCTGTACGTCGCGGAGCGCCACCAGGCCGCCTTCGACTCGCCGCTGCCCGGCTGGAACTCGCACGCCGACCCGTTCGCCATGGCCCCCGGGTACGAGGCGGCCCCGGGCGCCGCGCGGGGCCGGGTCGGCACCCCCGACATCCTCTCCATGCTGGCGCTCGAAGCGGCGCTCGACGTGTGGGACGGGGTCGCGATCGAGGACGTGCGGGCCAAGTCCCTCGCGCTGACGGACTTCTTCTTGGAGTGCGTCCGGGCGTACGCCCCCGGGGGCCGGGTCGAGCCGGTCACGCCGGAGGCGCACGCCGAGCGCGGCAGCCAGGTCGCGCTGCGCTGCGCCGAGGCCCCGGCGGTGATGGCCGAGCTGATCCGGCGCGGTGTCGTGGGCGACCTGCGCCGCCCGGACGTGCTGCGGTTCGGCTTCACGCCGCTGTACGTCGGGTTCGCGGACACCGCGCGGGCGGCGCGGGTCCTCGCGGAGGTCCTGGCGGACGTACCGGCGGGGACGGGCGCTCCGGGGGCGTAGCTCCCCGGGCCCCCGGGACCTGCCGGACCCCGCCGGGGCCCGCCGGAACCATCAGGTCCCGGCGGGCCCCGGACGGGCCGTCCGCCCCGGCGGCCCCCCGTGCACCCGGACCCTCCCCGGGGCCCGAAGGCCACCCGCTCGCGCGGTCCCGATCCTGGTACCGTCCCCGCAGGTCAGGCCAGTTCGGCCCCGTACCGGAGAGGTTGGAGCAGCCCATGGACCCCGCCGCGCGCGACGCCGCCGAAGAGGCGTCGGCCTTCTCGCACCCGGCCGTCGCCCCGGACGCCTCCGCCGCGTACGGCGACCACCCGGACCAGGTGGTCGACTTCTACGCCCCGCGCGACGGGCGCGTCCGGGCCCCGCTCGTCGTCGCCCTGCACGGCGGCGCCTGGCGGGCTCCGTACGACCGGCGGCACCTCTCCCCGTTCGCGGACTTCCTGGCCCGGCGCGGCTTCGCCGTCGCCAGCGTCGAGTACCGGCGCGGCGGCACCCTCCCCCGCCAGGGGGGTGCGGCCCCGGTCGCCGGGCGCTGGCCCGAGACCTTCGACGACGTGGCCGCCGCCCTGGACGCCGTGCCGGAACTCGCCGCCGCGCACCTGCCGGGGGCCGATCCGGGCCGGACGGTGCTCACCGGGCACTCGGCCGGCGGCCACCTCGCCCTGTGGGCCGCGGCCCGGCACGTCCTGCCCGCCGGTTCCCCCTGGCGGCTCCCGGCCCCGCCCCCGCTGCGCGGTGTCGTCGCCCTCGCCCCGATCGCCCACTTCGGGCGGGCGGTCGAGCTGGGGGTGTGCGGCGGCGCGGTCACCGAACTCCTCGGCGGACCCGGCGCGTACGAGGAGCGGGCGGCCCGCGCCGACCCCGCCCGCCTCCTCCCGACCGGGATCGCCACCACCGTCGTCCAGGGCCGTGAGGACGTCGTCGTGCCGCACGCCGTCGCCGACGCGTTCGCGGAGGCGGCCGCGGAGGCGGGCGAGACGGTCGGCCTGACGCTCCTGGAGGAGGCCGGCCACTTCCCGCTGATCGACCCGTCGGCGGACGCGTGCGCGGTGGTCGCGGAGGAGATCGCCCAGCTGGCCTGGTGACGGGACCGGCGCCGCGTCCGGGAGGCCCGGCGCCGGCGCGGGGGACTCCGTAGTACTCAGGGGGGACGGGGAAGGATCCGTACGCGGTGGGACGACCCGTTTCCCCCGCCCCCGTACCGTGATCCGCGTGACTCAGACACAGACCCCCGGGACGAGCCGCGCCCCCGAGTTCCACCTGGTACAGGTCGTCCTCGGCGGGCTGCGGCAGGAACTCTTCCACGACGCCCTCGCCTACCGGCCGATGCCTCCCGTGGAGGTCACCAGCCGGCTGGCGCGCCTCCTGCCGCGGCGGATACGGGCGCACGCGGGGTTCTTCCCGCACGCGGTCGTCGCGTTCCTCGCCGCGATCGCCTTCGCCGCGGGGTACGAGACCACCGACACCCGCTTCCCCCCGCTGACGCTGGTGATCTCCTGCGCGCCGCCCGCGCTCGTGCTGCTCACCCTGGTCCGGCCGGTCCTCGCCTTCTGGGCCTCGCTCGGTTCGGCCCCCTTCATCGGCTACCTCACCGACTACGACGCCGGCTGGCCCTGGTCGCACACGACGTTCTTCTCCCACCTGGTGGTCCTCGCCGTGGTCGCCGCCCGCACCCGGCCCCGCGCGGCGGTGTGGATGTGGCTGGTGACGGGGGCCTTCAGCCTCTTCACCGGGATGTTCCTCGGCACGGGGAACGACTCCGAGGCCGTCGCGATGATCTTCGTCTCGGCCCTGGTCCTGCTCACCGTCACCGTCTTCCAGGTCCGCCGCGAGGCCGACCGCGAGGTCACCGCTCAGCAGACCGTCACCGAGCGGGAGCGGTCGAAGCGGACCCTCCTGGAGGAGCGCACCACCATCGCCCGCGAGCTGCACGACGTCGTCGCCCACCACATGTCGGTGGTGGCCATCCAGGCGGAGGCCGCGCCGTACCGGGTCGAGAACCCGCCGCCGGAGCTGGAGCAGGCGTTCCTCACCATCCGCGAGAACGCGGTCGCCGCGCTGACCGAGCTGCGCCGCATCCTCGGCGTCGTCCGGGCCGAGGACTACGAGGCGCCCGACGCCCCGCAGCCGACCCTCGCCGACCTGGACGCCCTCGTCGCCAACGTGCGCGAGGCCGGGCTCGACGTGGAGAAGACGGTGACCGGCGCGGTGCGCGAGCTGCCGCAGGGCGTGGAGCTCTCCGCGTACCGGATCGTCCAGGAGGCCCTGTCGAACGTGCTGCGGCACGCGCCGGGCGCGGCGGCGAAGGTCGAGGTCAGCTATGTGCTCGGCGGCCTCGGCCTGCGCGTCGCCAACGGGCCCGCGCGCGGTCTCGTGAAGCCCTCCCCGGGCGCCGGGCACGGCATCACCGGCATGCGGGAGCGCGTGGCGATGCTGAGCGGCGAGATGACGGCGGAGGCGACCGGCGACGGCGGCTACGAAGTGACGGCCTTCGTCCCCGTGAGCCGTGAGGAGGCGGCGGAATGAGCATCAGGGTGCTGATCGTCGACGACCAGATGATGGTCCGGGAGGGCTTCTCGGTGCTGCTCGGCGCGATGCCGGACATCGAGGTCGTCGGGGAGGCCGTCAACGGCCGGGAGGCGATCGCCCAGGTCGCCGCCCTCCGCCCCGACGTGGTCCTCATGGACATCCGGATGCCCGAGCTGAACGGCATCGAGGCCACCCGGGAGATCGTCGCCGCCGACGCGGACGCGAAGGTACTGGTCCTGACCACCTTCGACCTGGACGAGTACGTGTACCAGGCGCTGCGCGCCGGGGCCTCCGGCTTCCTTCTCAAGGACGCCTCGGCCCGGCAGCTCGCGGAGGGCGTGCGGGTCGTCGCGGCCGGCGAGGCGCTGCTCGCGCCGACCGTCACCAAGCGCCTGATCACCGAGTTCGCGAAGGCACCGGGCTCCTCCCCGCGCCCGCCCGCGACGGCGAGGGTCGGGGAGCTGACCGAGCGCGAGACGGAGGTCCTCGTCCTCATCGCGCAGGGTCTGTCGAACGCCGAGATCGCGGACCACCTCGTCGTCGCGGAGTCCACGATCAAGACCCACGTGAGCCGCGTCCTGGTGAAACTGGGCCTCCGCGACCGGACGCAGGCGGCGGTCTTCGCGTACGAGGCGGGCCTGGTGCGGGCCGGAGGTTGAGGCGGGGCGGGGGCTGAGGCGGGGCCGGCCGGTACGGCTCCGGCCCGTACGGGCCCGGCCCGGCGGTCGAAATCCGGCCGGGAAGCGGTCCGGCGGCTGGAGGAAGTCGCGGGCGGGTAGCGTCCGTCCATGGACGCCACCGACACCGCGTACGACCCCTGGTCCGCCGAGTTCGTCGCGGATCCGTACCCCGCCTACGCCGAGCTGCGGGCGGCGGGCCGCGCCCACTGGTACGGACCGGCCCGCCAGTGGCTGATCCCGCGCCACGAGGACGTCTCGGCGCTCCTGCGCGACCGGCGGCTCGGCCGGACGTACACCCACCGGTTCACCCACGAGGAGTTCGGCCGGGAGGCCCCGGACCCGGCGCACGAGCCCTTCCACACGCTCAACGACCACGGGCTGCTCGACCTGGAGGGGGCCGACCACACCCGCATCCGGCGGCTCGTCTCGAAGGCGTTCACGCCGAGGACGGTGGAGGGCCTGGTCCCGACGGTGCGGCGGCTCGCCGCCGATCTGGTCGGGGGGCTGGTGGCGGAGGGCGGCGGCGACCTCCAGGCCGCGGTCGCGGAACCGCTGCCGGTGGCGGTGATCGCGGAGATGCTGGGCATCCCGGAGGAGGACGAGGAGCGGGCGCGGCTGCGGCCCTGGTCGGCGGCGATCTGCGGGATGTACGAGCTGAACCCCTCGGAGGAGACGGCCCGGCGGGCCGTCGAGGCGTCGGTGGAGTTCTCGGACTACCTGCGGGAGCTGATCGCGAGGCGCCGCGCGCACCCCGGGGACGACCTGCTCTCGGCGCTGGTCGGGGTCCCGGAGCTGACCGAGCAGGAGACGGTCTCCACCTGCGTCCTGCTCCTGAACGCGGGCCACGAGGCCACCGTGAACACCACGGTCAACGGCTGGTACACCCTCCTGCGCGAAGGGCTCCGCCCGGACCCGGGGAACCTGTCCGCGGCCGTGGAGGAACTCCTGCGCCACGACACCCCGCTCCAGCTCTTCGAACGCTGGGTCCTGGACGACATCGAGATCGGCGGAGTGACCGTCCCGCGCGGCTCGGAGGTCGCCCTCCTCTTCGGCTCGGCCAACCGCGACCCGTCCCGCTTCGGCCCCACCGCCGACGCCCTCGACCTCACCCGCGCCGACAACCCCCACGTCACCTTCGGCGCGGGCATCCACTACTGCCTGGGCGCCCCCCTGGCCCGCCTCGAACTGACGGCGGTCTTCGGCGAACTCCTCAGACAGGCCCCGGGCATGCGCCTGGTGGCGGAACCGGTGCGGAAACCGGGGTTCGTGATCAGGGGGTACGAGGAGCTGCTGGTGGAGGTGTGAGGACCGGCCCGCGCGATACGGGAGGCCGGCCGTCCCCCCGTACGGGATTCCCTTCGCGCTTCCGGCGGCGTCGTCCCCTCCGACGTCACACCCCCGGCAGCGTCAGCCCCCACGCCCCCTCCCGCACCGTCCACGTCCGCCGCCGCACCGGTCCCGTCAGACGGCCGTCCGCGCGGTAGCGGAAGTCCGGGCCCGAGACCGTGAGGGTGTGGGCGGTGGTGTGGTGGGGCGGCGCCGAGGGGGGACGGACGGTGACCTCGGCCGTGCCCGCGACCGAGCGGGCCGTCAGGCCCTCCAGGGGGGTGTCGACGTCCGAGAGGAGTATCCCGTCCGCCTCCACCCGCAGCCGGTGGGTGCGGACCGCCAGGGCCGTCGGGGCCGGCCGGACCAGGGTGCGGACGAGGGAGCGGCAGGTGTCCCAGACCGACGGGACCGCCGGGTCCGGGAGGGGCGCGGCCGGGACCAGGAGGTCCCCGAGGACGATGCCGTCGCTGTCGTCGACCAGGAGGTCCAGGCGGCGGACGGTCCCGTCCAGGGCCGCCCGCGCCGCGGCCGGCGTGGAGCGCGGCACGCCGAGCGCGTGGGCCACCTCCAGGGCCTCCGGGGACCCGATCGGGACCAGGGAGAGTGACCTCCCGGCGAGGGCGCGCTCCCGGTGCAGCAGCGCCACCGTGCGCAGCAGCGCCCGGTCGTCGCCGAGCACCACCGGGCGCCGGGAGCCCCGCCGGGCCAGGACCCGGGAGAATTCCTCCGGACCGTCCGGCAGGCAGATCTTCGCTTCCGCGCCCGCGCACAGCACATCTTTCGCGATCCGTACGGACTCGCCGTCGCTTCGGCGGGCGACCGGGTCGACGATGACCAGCAGCTGGTCGTGATCCGACACCTCGGTCCTTCCTCGGGTAGCATCTTTGTGCAAGAGCCCCTTGCGCTATTGCGCCAGGGGCTTCGTCTATTCCGGGGCACACCGGTGAGGCGGCGTACGCCCCCTGACCTTGGACATGCCCCACCCGGAAGGGGTGTACGCCTGTGCCCGCACTTGTGCTGCTCGGTGCTCAGTGGGGTGACGAGGGCAAGGGAAAGGCCACCGACCTGCTCGGTGGGTCCGTCGACTATGTAGTGCGTTACCAGGGCGGCAACAACGCCGGCCACACGGTCGTCGTGGGCGACCAGAAGTACGCGCTGCATCTTCTCCCTTCCGGAATCCTCTCGCCGGGGTGCACCCCGGTGATCGGAAACGGTGTCGTCGTCGACCCGGCGGTCCTGCTCTCCGAGCTGAGCGGACTGAACGAACGCGGCGTGGACACGTCGAAGCTCCTGATCAGCGGCAACGCCCACCTGATCACCCCGTACAACGTCACCCTCGACAAGGTGACGGAACGGTTCCTCGGCAAGCGCAAGATCGGCACCACCGGCCGGGGCATCGGCCCGACCTACGCCGACAAGATCAACCGCGTCGGCATCCGGGTCCAGGACCTGTACGACGAGTCGATCCTCACCCAGAAGGTCGAGGCGGCGCTGGAGGGCAAGAACCAGCTCCTCGCCAAGCTCTACAACCGGCGGGCCATCGACGCCGGGCAGATCGTCGAGGAGATGCTCCAGTACGCGGAGCAGATCCGGCCGTTCGTCGCGGACACCACCCTGATCCTCAACAACGCGCTGGACGAGGACAAGGTCGTGCTCTTCGAGGGCGGCCAGGGCACGCTCCTGGACGTCGACCACGGCACGTACCCCTTCGTCACCTCCTCGAACCCGACCGCGGGCGGCGCCTGCACGGGTACGGGCGTCGGCCCGACGAAGATCTCGCGGGTCATCGGCATCCTCAAGGCGTACACCACGCGCGTGGGCGCCGGCCCGTTCCCGACCGAGCTGTTCGACCAGGACGGCGAGGACCTGCGCCGCATCGGCGGCGAGCGGGGCGTCACCACCGGCCGCGACCGCCGCTGCGGCTGGTTCGACGCGGTCATCGCCCGTTACGCGACCCGCGTCAACGGCCTGACCGACTTCTTCCTCACCAAGCTCGACGTGCTCACCGGCTGGGAGCAGATCCCGGTCTGCGTCGCGTACGAGATCGACGGCAAGCGCGTCGAGGAGCTGCCGTACTCGCAGTCCGACTTCCACCACGCGAAGCCGGTCTACGAGATGCTGCCGGGCTGGTCCGAGGACATCACCAAGGCCAAGACCTTCGCCGACCTGCCGAAGAACGCGCAGGCGTACGTGAAGGCCCTGGAGGAGATGTCGGGCGCCCCGATCTCCGCCATCGGCGTCGGCCCCGGCCGCACCGAGACGATCGAGATCAACTCGTTCCTCTGACGGGGACGCGCGCGAGGACCCGCTGAAGGGCGGTCGGGGCCCGCGGACCGGAGACACCTCCGGGACGCGGGCCCCCGTGCGTGCCGGAGGAACTTCCGGCCGGCGGGCCCCCGCGTGTGCCGGAACGCGTCACGAACGCCGGTACTCGGCCGGCTCCGCGTCCGCCATCGGGTAGAGCAGGAGCATGTCCTTGCCCTTCCACGTGCCGACCGTCAGGTAGCCGGATTCGCTCTCGGCGCACTCCGAGCTCCAGCGGGCCGGGTCACGGACCTGCGGGCCGATCACCAGGAGGCCCCCCACTCCCGCGAGGACGGCCGTGGAGCCGCAGGTGACCGTCTCCGGGGTGAGGTCGCCCGACTCGTCCGTGCGCGGGAAGGAGTCGTGGAACTCGATCAGCCGGGTGCCGACCGGACCCTGGGCGATCGTCATCGTCGAGGTGTAGCGCCGCTCGACCTCCTTGTCCATCCCCGACAGGGGGACCTGCTCCCACCGGCCGAGGAAGCGGGCGGGGACGACGGCGGTGCCGGTGGGCGCCTTGCGGAAGGTGGCCCGCACGGCGCCCGAGGACCACTCCAGGACGTCGGGGGAGCGCAGGGCGAGGGTCTGGTGGGCGGCGGGGGTGCAGCGTCCGGCGGGCACGCCGGACGTCACGTCGGACTCGCCGTAGACGACCTTGTCCTCGTCGGCCGAGACGAGCCGGGAGCGGCCCGTGCACAGGCGGCTCGGGGTGACGTGCGTGTAGACGGCGTTCTTGGCGCCGGCCGGGCCCTGGCTGATCTCGATCCGGAACGTCTCCCGGGGGGAGTCCACCCCGCCCTGGAGCACGCCCTCCCAGGCGCCGAGGAAACCGGCCGGGACGACCCCGGCGGAGCGGGCGGGGGAGCTGCTCGTCACCCCCTTCCCCCGGTCCTTCCGCCCGTCGGTGCCGCTCCCGGCGGTCTGACCGGGCCGGAGGACGTACGTGACGGTGGCCGCGGCCGCCACCGCGAGGACCGCGAGGGCCGCGAGGACGACGGCCGGGGTCCGCCGCCGGGGGCGCGGGGCGGTGGCCGTGGGCCGGGGCTCCTCCCCGGTCCCGCCGGCCGCCGCTCCCGTACCGGAGCCGGGTCCCGACGCCTCCGCCTCCAGGACCCGGGCGGCGTGGCGGCCGAGGCGGGTCAGGACGTCCGCCGGGAGCCAGGGGTCGGAGACCGGCAGGGTTCCGGCGATCTCCCCGGGCGAGGGGCGGGCCGCCGGGTCCTTGGCGAGGCAGGCGCGGACCAGACCGGAGAGTTCGGGCGGGAGGCCGGTCAGGTCGGGCTCGTCGTGGGCGATGCGGAACATGGCGGCGTGGACGCCGCTGTCCGCCGGGCCGAAGGGGGCGCGGCCGGTCGCCGCGTAGGCGAGGACCGAGCCGAGGCAGAAGACGTCCGACGCGGGCGTGAGGCGTTCGCCGCGCACCTGCTCCGGGGACATGAAGCCGGGCGAGCCGACGAGGGCCCCGGTGGTGGTCAGGCCGCCGCCCTCGGTGACCGTGTCGACGGCGCGGGCGATGCCGAAGTCGATGAGCTGCGGCCCGTCGACGGTCAGCAGGACGTTGGAGGGCTTGAGGTCGCGGTGGACGAGCCCGGCGGCGTGGATGTGGCCGAGGGCGCGGGCGAGTCCGGACGCCAGGGTCCGTACGGTGCCGGTCGGCAGCGGGCCGTACTCGTCGCCCACGACGGTCCGCAGCGACGGCCCCGGTACGTAGCCGACGGCGACCCACGGGGGGTCGGCGGAGGTGTCCGAGCCGAGCAGGGGCGCCGTGCCCGTGCCGCCGACCCGCTCCAGGGCGGCGACCTCGCGGGCGAACCGGCGCCGGAACTCGTCCCGGTCGGCCAGTTCGGCGTGCACCACCTTCACGGCGACCGTCCGGCCGCCGGCCGAACGCGCCAGGAACACCCGGCCCATCCCCCCGGCCCCCAGCCGGCCGATCAGACGGAACGGGCCGATGGTGACGGGGTCTTCCGCGGTCAATGGCTCCACGCCGTCAGAGCATGCCAGACCCGTCGTCGCGCGTCTCCATGTCACCGGTCCGTCCCCGCGGGCTCCTCACTCCTCCCCGCAGGCCCGCAGCCCCTTCGGGGTCGCGCAGGGCAGGTGGCCGTGGCGGCGGACGAGGTCCTGGCCGCCGCCCCGGGTGAGGTAGGCGAGGAAGGCGGCGGCAGGGGAGTCGGCCGGCGGTTCGTCCCAGGTGTAGGCGTACTCGACCTCCCGGTACGGGTAGCCGGTCCCGCCCGGCGCGCCCGGCCCGTCCACGTCGGCGTCGCGTCCGTCGATCGCCACCCGGTGCACGCCCTCCAGGGCGCTGCCCGCGCGCAGCTCGCTGTAGCCGAGGGCGCCGGGGGTCCGGGCGACGGTGGCCAGGAGCTGCTCGGTGGAGTCGACCTCGCAGAGGGTGACCTTCGCGTCGGGGTCGGTGCGGTGGACGCAGTCGAGGGAGGAGCTGCCCGGTTCGTTCCGGCCGAGGACCCGGCGCTGGAAGACCTCCCTGGTGCCGGAGCCGGCGTTCCGGCTCACCAGGCGGATCGGCAGGTCCGGGCCGCCGAGCGCGCTCCAGTTGGTGATCCTCCCCCGGTAGATGTCCCGGAGGTGTGCCCGGCCGAGGTTGTCGACGGGCACTCCGTCGTGGACGACGAGGGTGAAGAGGGAGACGGCGACCGGGCTCTCCCGCAGCCGGGGGAAGCCGTTCGGCTTGTGCCCGTCGGAGAAGACGACCACGGAGGGCGGGTCCCCGGCCGCCTTCTCCCCGGTGAGGGCCAGTTCCCGTATCCCGGTGGTCGAGCCGCGCGCCTCCACGGTCACCCGCGCGCCCGGACAGTCCTTCTCGTACTTCTTCGCGACGTCCCGCACGACGGGGGCGAAGGCCGTCGAACCGGTGACCGTGAGGGCGCCCCGGACGCAGCCGATCGGCGGCGGGGTCTCCTCCCGGACGATGATCGCGGCGAGGGCGACGACGCACGCGGTGAGGAGGACCGTGACGGTCAGCGCGGCCCGGCTGAAGACGGGGAGCTTGTCGTCGGGGGTGATGCTGCGGTTGGGGTGGACGCGGCCCTCGGCGATGCTGCCGTCGACCGTGACGGGGCCCCCGGTGGGGCCGCCGCCGAGCAGGACGAGCAGTTTGTAGGAGGCGCCCCGGTTGAGCGGGACCTTCGGCAGCAGGATGCTGGTGGCGCCCTCCGCCGGTCCCGTCCAGTTCGCGGGGAAGTGGCTCAGGAGGCGGGGGTGGTCGGGGGCGGTGACGACGACCGCCTTCACGTGCCGGTTCCCGAACTCCACCGTGAGCCCGTGGTCGTCCCCGTCCGTGTAGTGGTCGGCGGTGACGGACACGGCCCCGTCGTTCTCGATCCTGAGCAGGACGAGGGTGGCGTCCTCCAGGTCGGGGCTGGTGTCGAAGTAACCGCGCCGCACGGCCGAGCCGGAGGCGGAACCGTCGGCTCCGGCCGTCGCGCCGTCGCCGATGTACGTGTCGAGCTGGACGCGGTAGCCGATCCGCCGCTGGCGCAGCACCCACCACTGGTACCAGGCGACGCCGATCGAGACGAGGACGCCGAGGAGCGCGGTGACCACGGCGATGAGGTTCTCGGCGGTGAACCATTCCATGCGCGTGACGGTACGGACACGCGTGCGAGCGCGGGGGATACGTCGCGGCCCGCCACCTGGAGTTCTTCCTTCCGCAAGCGGGACGGCACCGGGCTTCCGCGAGGCGGGCAGGGGCGGGTGCGGACGGGTGCGGTCCGTCGCCGGGCGGCACGGACCGTGTGGGGTCCGGGCCGCACCGGAGGCGTCGTGCGGGCGGGACGGGGGGCGTCGCGCGGGCGGGCCGGGGCCGTCGCGCGGGCGGGCCAACAGCGGTTGCCGGGGTCGGGGAGCCTGGGTGTAATGGCCACGAGGGGGCCTTCGTCCGGGGCCGCGAGGGGGCCTTCCGTCCGAGGAGCTGCACCCATGCGCGTCATCGAAGTGACCTCCTACGGAGGACCCGAGGTCCTCCGGATCGCCAACCGCCCCGAACCGAAGGCAGGGGACGTGCCCGGCCGCGTGCGCGTACGGCTCAAGGCCGCCGCCGTGCACCAGGCGGACCTGAGGATCCGGTCCGGCCGGTGGGCCGCCCTCCTGGGCGAGCTGGCCCCGCCCTTCGTCCTCGGCTTCGACTTCGCGGGCGTCCTCCTCGACGACGCGCCCGGCCTCCCCGAGGGCACCCGCGTGGCCGGTTTCGTGCCCTGGGTGACGGAGGGGACGGGCGAGGGCACCTACGCGGAGGTGATCCGCGCCGACCCGTCCTGGCTGGCGCCGGTCCCGGAGGACATGGACTTCACGACGGCCGCCTCGGTGCCGCTCTCCTCGATGGCGGCGGCCCAGGCCGTCGACCTCCTGGACCTGCCGAAGGGTTCCCCGGTGCTGGTCAGCGGGGCCGGCGGGGTGGTGGGCCGGTTCGCCGTCCAGCACGCCGCCGCCGTGGGCCTCCGGGCGATCGCCCTGGCCGACGAGGGCGACCGGCACGAACTGCGTTCCCTCGGCGCCGAGGAGCTGATCCCGCGCAGCGACCCGGCCGAGGTCGTCGCCGGAGTGCTCGGCCACGTCCCGGAGGGGGTCGCGGCCGTCCTGGACGCCGCGCTCATCGGCGCCCCGCTGCTGCCCGCCGTACGGGACGGCGGGGTCTTCGTCTCGGCCTCGGGCGAGCAGTTGCCGTCCGCCGACCGGGACATCACCGTCACCGCGATCCGGCCGCGCCCGGACGCCCCGCGCCTGAAGCAGATGCTGGAGAGCGTCGCCGCCCGCGAACTGGCCACCCGCACGGCGGACGTCCTCCCCCTCACCTCCGCCGCCGAGGCCCACCGCCGCGCGGAGGCGGGACACCGGCCGGGACGGATCGTGCTGCTGGTCTGAGGAGGACCGACCTGGCCGGGCCCGGTCCGCTCCGCCTCGCTCCTGTCCCGTCCCACCCCGGTCCGAGCCGCGACGGCGGCCGCCCGTGTCAGTGGATGTCGTGGCCGGGGTGGGCCAGGTCGTACGCGTGCCGTGCCTCGGCGATGACGCCACGGTGCGCGAGGGACCAGTCGGCGAGCGCCTTGACCAGGTGGGTCAGGCCCGCCCCGGTCTCGGTCAGGCGGTAGTCGACCTGGGCCGGGACGGTCGGGTACACGGTGCGCAGCACGAGGCCGTCGCGTTCGAGCCTGCGCACGGTGAGGGTGAGCATGCGCTGGGAGATGCCTTCGACGGCGCGCTGGAGTTCGCGGAAGCGACGCGGCCCGCCGGCGAGTTCGACGACCACGAGCACGGACCACTTGTCCCCGATGCGGTCCAGGACGTCGCGGATGCCGCAGTCGGGGTGGTCCTCGCGTCCGCACGGGTCGAGGTCGGCGGGGGTGGTGGTTACCCCGGTGTGCGTGAGTGACATCGGAATGCCTTCTTGTGGGCGGTGGGCGCGCGGTCGAGGATCAAGCGTAGTTACTGATGAGAACCACTGCGGAAGACTGCGATTGATCATGATTCTGGTGACCGGAGCGAACGGGAATCTCGGCTCGACCACTCTTGCGGCCCTGCGGGCCCGTGGGGCCGCCGCGACGGGCGGCAGCCGCACGCCGGACGAGGGGATGCGGCGCCTCGACTTCGACGACCGCGCGAGCCTCGACCTCACCGGCGTGTCCACCCTGGTGCTCGTCTCCGCCGGCTACGCCGAGGACGACCGGGTCGTCGCCCGGCACGCGGCGGTCCTGGACGCCGCCGTCCGCGACGGCGTCGGCCACGTCGTCTACACGAGCCTGACCACCGCCGGCGATCACCTCGGTTTCGCCCTGGCGCACCGTGCGACCGAGCGCCTGGTGCGGGCGAGCGGGCTGCCGTGGACGATCCTGCGCAACGGCCTGTACGCCGAACTCTTCGGCGGTCTGCTGATGTGGGGCCGCGACGGTGTGGAGTCCGCGTTCGGGGACGGCGCCCTGGCCGCGGTGCGGCGGGAGGACCTGGCCGAGGCCGCGGCGGCGGTGGCGTCGCGTCCCGCGCCTCATCGCGGGCGCGTCTACGACCTCGTCGGCACGCCGATCACGGCGGCGCAGGTGGCCGGCGAACTCGGCGTCGCGCACCATCCCATCAGCCTCGGCGAGTACCGGCGCCGGCTCCTCGACGAGACGGCGGGGCTGCTGCCGTTCCAGCCGCCGATGCTCGCCTCGATGGCCACGGGCGTTCGGCACGGCTTCCTGGACGGAACCACACCCGACCTCACCGGTCTTCTCGGCCGGGCAGCCCGTGACCCGCTGGCCACGGCCGTCGAGGCCGCTGCCGCCGCCAGGCCGAAGGTGGGTGTTTGACGGCGGCGACACCCTGGGGTCGGACCATGCTGATCTGGCTCAACGGACCCTTCGGCGGGGGCAAGACGCAGACCGCGTACGAGCTGCGGCGGCGGCTTCCGGGCAGTGTCGTCTGCGATCCCGAGCACCTGGGCTTCGGCCTGCACCGCATGATGCCTCCGGAGCTCCGCGGCGACTTCCAGGATCTCCCGGCCTGGCGGCGCGGCGTCCACGACGTGCTGGACCTGGTCCTCCGGAAGCATCCGGGCACGGTGATCGTGCCGATGACGGTCGTGGAGCCGGAGTACTTCGCCGAGACCGTCGGCCGCCTGCGCGAACAGGGACACGACGTACGGCACTTCGCGCTCCTCGCCGAGCGCGGGACGGTGCTGCGCCGGTTGCGCGAGCGCGGCTTCGGCCGCGTGGTGCGGTACGTCGCGGGGAAGGACGCCCCGCTGCGGCGGGAGAGCTTCGCCGTGTCCCGGCTCGACCTGTGCCTGGAGCGCCTGAGCGGCGCGGAGTTCGCGGAGCACGTCCGTACCGACCACCTGTCGGTCCCGCAGGTGGCGGACCGCGTCGCCGCCTCGGCCGGGTTGCGCCTCGCGCCCGGCGCCGACGGCCCGCTCCGGGGGCGGCTGCGCCGTGCGGCGGTCGGGGTCCGGCACATCCGGTTCGACTGAGCCGCCCCGCACCGGAGGGACGGACGGCTTCCCGACGCAAGGGCGCGATTCCTGGTCCAGACCTTGACAGGTCCAGACCAACCGCGCTTCGCTGGCCCTTCCCGTACCCGGCCCCACCCGGAAGGACGAGCGATGCCCCGCACGTTGCTCACGCTGTTCGCCGCACTCTGTACGGCCCTCGGCCTGGCCGTACTCCTCCCCGCCGCCTCCGCCGGAGCGGCCCCCGCCTGCGCGGCCGCCTGGAGCCCCGCCACGGTCTACACCGGCGGCAAGACCGCCTCGTACAACGGGCACAACTGGTACGCGAAGTGGTGGACCCAGAACGAGACGCCCGGCGGTGCCTCCGGCGTCTGGCGCGACGAGGGCGTCTGCGGCACGGGCGGCGGAGGTGACGGCGGCCAGAACACCGGATTCGTCGTCTCCGAGGCCCAGTTCAACCAGATGTTCCCGAACAGGAACCCGTTCTACACGTACGCCGGTCTGGTCAACGCCCTCAAGTCGTACCCCGCCTTCGCCACCACCGGCAGCGACACGGTGAAGAAGCAGGAGGCCGCGGCCTTCCTCGCCAACGTCTCCCACGAGACCGCCGGGCTCTACTACATCGTCGAGCAGAACACGGCCAACTACCCCCACTACTGCGACGCCGGCAAGCCCTACGGCTGCCCCGCCGGCCAGGCCGCCTACTACGGCCGCGGCCCCATCCAGCTCTCCTGGAACTACAACTACAAGGCCGCCGGTGACGCCCTCGGCATCGACCTCCTGAACAACCCCTGGCGCGTCGAGCAGGACCCGGCCGTCGCCATGGCCACCGGCCTCTGGTACTGGAACACCCAGAACGGCCCCGGCACCATGACCCCGCACAACGCCATGGTCAACGGCGTGGGCTTCGGCGAGACGATCCGCTCGATCAACGGCACCCTGGAGTGCAACGGCGGCAACCCGGCCCAGGTGCAGAGCCGGGTCACCAAGTACCAGCAGTTCACCCAGATCCTGGGCGTCCCGACCGGCGCGAACCTGTACTGCTGACGCTCAGCTCTGCCACGCGACGAAGGCGGACCAGACGGCGGGCTCCACGGCGAACGTGGGCCCGCCGTCGTGCTGCTTGGAGTCGCGCAGGTGGACGGCGTGGGGGCAGGCGGCGACCTCGACGCAGTTGCCGCCGTTGTCATTGCTGTACGAGGACTTGCGCCAGTCGAAGGCGACCTCGACGCAGTCGCCGCCGTTGGAGTTGCTGTGGCTGGACTTGAACCAGTGCAGGGTCTTGCTCATGTTCCCTCTCCCGCCAACCGCTCGATGAGGCCCAGTGAGGCACGAGGGTCCAGGGCCTGTGCCCGGATCTTCGCATAACGCTGGGCGTACGTACTCACCTTCACGGGATCGGTGAGTAGCACGCTTTCGTCCTGGATCTCCAGGTAGACGATCCGGGCGTGCTCGTCGGTCTCGACCAGGTTCATCATGCCTTGGTCACCCGCATTCTCCCCGCTCAGGCCCACGTTCAGGGGCAGGATCTGAAGCGTGACGTTCTTGCGCCGCGCGCACTCCGCCAAGTGGCGGTACTGCTCCCGCATGGCCTCCTCGCTTCCGTATTTCCGCAGCAGCGCCGCCTCGTCCAGGAACAGTTCGATCAACCACTGTGGTTCCTTGTCGAAGATCGCCTTGCGGTCCATCCGGGCCTTGACGAGTTCCTCGACCCGTTCCTCTGTGGATGTCGGATACCCGCCAGCGATCTGCGCCCGCGCGTACGACTCCGTCTGGAACAGCCCTTGGATGTTGGGGGTCGAGTACAGGCACAAGCTCCGTGCCGTCTGCTCGATCTGCGCGTAGTCACGGAAGAGTTCCGGCAGCTTCTCCAGCCGTACGAGCGGGCGCAGTTCCTCGAAGATGCCCGTCCCCTCCCCGAGCACCGCCTCCAGCCGCACCAGCATGCCGTCGCTCACCGGCTGGGCCAGGGTCTCCATGGCGCTGATCGCCGCTCCCGTGTATCCCATCATCGAACCCAGTTGCGGTTGGGTGAGTCCCTTCCGTACCCGCATTTTCTTCGCCACCGCCGCGACCGTCCGCGCCGCCGGACCCGCCGTTTCCTTGTTCTCCGCCCGCGCCATCGTGTTCCCCAATCGAGTTCAACCGGACTCAACCGGTCTCAACTGATCCCCGCCGAATTCAACTACCCACAGGGCGAGTTGGCGCAGGTCAAGCGATTGCCGACGCACCCTCAGCAGTCCTGGAAAACGCTAGCGCCGACGCGGGAGCATGTCCCCGTGAACGAAGAGAACCGGGAAGTAAACGCGGGCTGGATTCCGGTTTCCGGATTTCAGCTCCGTAAGGCGGGCGTGCAATTCGACGCCGTTCGGGTCGACGGCGACGACGGGCGCAGGCTCGCCGACTGGATGGAGGAGCTCACGGACGGCGATCCGGGGCCGGTGGTCATCGAGGCGAACGGACGGCGCGGGGTGTACTTCCTGGTGCCGCCGGGGTCCACCTCGCACAAGTCGTGGCCGCGCGGCGTGACCCGGTTCAACTCCGGGCCGGCCCACGTGAGCTACGTGCCGGTGCCCGCCCTGACCGGCCGGACCTGGCCGCTCGCGTGGCGGTGCCCCCCGACCGGGCCCGACCGGTTCGTGCACCCGCTGCTCCTGCGGAGCGCCGTCACGGAGCTGCTGGAGCGGCGTCCGCTGCTCCCGGCTCAAACCCCTCCAGAGCCGTGAGGGCCCGGGAGAGGCGCTCCAGGACCCTCACGGTCTCCTCGAAGGCTTCCGGGCCGCCCAGTTCGCGCTGGAGCAGGGCGGCGAACTCCGCGTGGCCCGGGTCGATGCGGCGGACCGCCGCCCGGCCCGCGTCGGTGGGGGCGAGGAGCTTGGCGCGGCGGTGGGCCGGGTTCGGCTCGTAGGACGCGAGGCCCTCCCGTACGAGGAGGTCAGCCACCCGCTGGACGCTCTGGCGGGTGATGCCCATGACGCGGGCGATCCCGGCGACCGGCAGGGGCCCGGGGAGGACGGCGCCGAGGACCTGCCACCAGGCGGCGGTCAGGGCCGCCGGTTCGGCCAGCTTCTCCGAGACGGCGAGGAACTGGCCGTTCAGGCGGAAGACGCCCAGGGCCGTACGGGACAGGGCGTCCCGCTCCTCGCGGCTCATCCGTTCAGTTCGGCGAAGGCCGCCGGGTCCGAGTCGTGGAAGAGGCGGAACCAGGCGTCCCGCTTCCCCTCGTACGCCCCGAGCCGGGCGAAGATCTCGCGGGCGAAGGCGACCGGCTCGGTCGGGCCCGCCGTGATGAGGTCGCCGTCCCGCACCGCGTCCGCCTCGACGTAGTGCCCGGCGCCCCCGTAACCGGTGGCGGCCAGGTAGAAGGAGGCCGCGCTCGTGTGGCGGCGGTCGTCGAGCAGGCCCTCGCGGGCCAGCCCCGCCGTGGCGCCGCAGATCGCGGCGACCGGCACCCCGGCGTCGAGGAAGGCGCGGGCCTTCGCGGAGAACGGGGCCAGCTCGTCGCCCTCGTCGTACGTCTCGGCCCCCGGCAGGATCAGCAGGGCGCTGTCCTCGGGGCGCAGGTCGTCGAGCGTGAGGTCGGGGACGATCCGGATTCCGGCGAGCGTGGTGACGGGCTCTCCGGCGACCGGGCCGACGGTCCGGACGGTGTGGCCCGCGCGGGCGAGCCAGGCCGTGGCGTGGCCGGTCTCCCAGTCCGCGAGGGTGTCGTAGACGGCGAGGTGGACGGTCGTGGTGTCGCTCCCGTGTGTCATGACAGCAACCTGTCATTTCGACAGGGTGCTGTCAATGGGAAAGGCCGGGGTGGCGGAGAACAACGTGTCGCGTCCCTCCCGTCCCCGGTGGACAGGATGGCCATGGTCCCCCTCGCCCGCGCGTCCGTACCCTCGGGCGCATGACCCCTCACGCCGCACCCGACCCGCAGGCCGGTGCCGCCGTCAAGGCCGCCGACCGCGCGCACGTGTTCCACTCCTGGTCCGCCCAGGGACTGATCGACCCGCTCGCCGTCGCCGGCGCCGGGGGCTCGTACTTCTGGGACTACGACGGCAACCGTTACCTCGACTTCACCAGCGGCCTCGTCTTCACCAACATCGGCTACCAGCACCCCCGGGTCGTCGCCGCGATCCAGGAGCAGGCCGGGAAGCTCGCCACCTTCGCGCCCGCCTTCGCCGTGGACGTCCGCTCCGAGGCCGCACGCCTCATCGCCGAGCGCACCCCCGGCGACCTGGACAAGATCTTCTTCACCAACGGCGGCGCCGAGGCCGTCGAGAACGCCGTCCGCATGGCCCGGCTGCACACCGGCCGCACCAAGGTGCTCTCCGCCTACCGCTCGTACCACGGCGCCACCTCCACCGCCATCAACCTGACCGGCGACCCGCGCCGCTGGCCCTCCGACACCGCCTCCGCCGGCGTCGTGCGCTTCTGGGCGCCCTTCCTCTACCGCTCGCCCTTCCACGCCACCACCGAGGCGGAGGAGTGCGCGCGGGCCCTCCAGCACCTGGAGGACACGATCGCCTTCGAGGGCCCGGCGACGATCGCCGCGATCGTCCTGGAGACGATCCCCGGCACCGCCGGGATCATGACCCCGCCGCCCGGCTACCTCCCCGGCGTGCGCGAGATCTGCGACCGGTACGGCATCGTCTTCGTCCTCGACGAGGTCATGGCCGGATTCGGCCGCACCGGCGCGTGGTTCGCCGCCGACCACTTCGGCGTCGTGCCCGACCTGATGACCTTCGCCAAGGGCGTGAACTCCGGCTACGTGCCGCTCGGCGGCGTCGCCATCAGCGCCGAGATCGCCGCCACCTTCGACAAGCGCCCCTACCCCGGCGGCCTCACCTACTCCGGCCATCCGCTGGCCTGTGCCGCCGCCGTCGCCACCCTCCGGGTGATGGAGGAGGAGAAGGTCGTGGAGCACGCCGCGCACATCGGCGAGACCGTCCTCGGCCCCGGTCTGCGCGAACTGGCCGAACGCCACCCCTCCGTCGGCGAGGTGCGCGGCACCGGCGTCTTCTGGGCGCTCGACCTGGTGAAGAACAAGGAGACGCGCGAGCCGCTCGTCCCGTACAACGCCGCCGGCGAGGCCAACGCGCCCATGGCCGCCTTCGCCGCCGCCGCGAAGAAGCACGGCCTGTGGCCCTTCGTGAACATGAACCGCACCCACGCCGTCCCCGCCTGCAACGTCTCCGAGGCGGAGGCCCGGGAGGGACTGGCGGCCCTGGACGCGGCCCTCTCGGTGGCCGACGAGCACACCGTCTGACCGGGTACCGCCCCGCCGCGTACCGGAGAGGTCTCCTCCGTCTGGACTAGGGTGTCCGCAGCCGGACGGAGGGGACCGACCACCATGCCCGCGAGCGGAGCCGTCACCCGCAGCACCCTGCGCCAGCAGATCGCGGACGCGCTGCGTGACGAAGTGCTCGCGGGCCGTCTCCAGGCCGGGCGGGAGTTCACGGTCAAGCAGATCGCGGAGCAGTACGGAGTCTCGGCCACGCCCGTGCGGGAGGCCCTCGTGGACCTCTGCGCGCAGGGGCTCCTCGACTCCGACCAGCACCGCGGCTTCCGCGTCCACGCGTACTCGGTGGACGACTACCGGCGGATGGTCGAGGCCCGGATGCTCGTGGTCGAGGGCGTCCTCCGCCGCCGCGCCGGCCCGCCACCGCCCCGCACGGGCCCGGAACCCGCCCCCGGCATCGGGGTCGCGCTCGTCTCCGTGCGGCGCCGGGGCGAGGCGGCCGCGCGCGCGGCCCGCGCCGGTGACCTGGACGTCCTCGTCGGGTACGACATCCGCTACTGGCGCGAGCTGGGGCACCTGATCGCCGCCAACGACCACCTCGTGGACTTCCTGCACCGGCTCCGCGTCCAGGCGTGGGCCTTCTCCGTGCCGTACCTGCGCTCCGAGCGGGACCTCCTGGGGTGGCTGTGGAGCGGCCACGTGGACCTGGTCGACGCGGTGACGCGCGGCGACGCGGAAGGTGCCGCTGAGGTCGTACGGGCGTACGACGCGCACGCGCTGGAGTGGGCGGACCGGCTGGAGCGGCGGTCCGGATGACGGCTCCCCGCACGGCGGGCCGGGACCCGCGCGGGTTGAGGCCCCGCCTCCGGGGGCAGATCCCCGGGCAGGTGCCCGGAGGGCGGGCCCCGCCCTCCGCGCCCCACCACCCCGGCCGTCCCCGCGACGGCCGTCCCCCGACCACCGTCCCTGCAACCGCCGTCCCCGTGACTGACGGAGAGCGAGTCTCCCTTGGCCTGTGACCTGTGGCTGGTCCCCCTCGTCGACGTGCTGTGCCACAGCCCCGACAACCCCTTCGCCGAAGAGATAGCCGCCTACGACGCCGTCCTCAGCGCCTCCGGCCTGCCGACCGTGCCGGTCTACGCGTACATGCCGGGACTCTCCGGCGACGTGGCCCCGGTCGCCGGCTTCGACTACGAGGCCCTGCACTTCCTGCGCCGCGCCTACCTGCTCCAGGTGTGCGGCCTGCCCGTCGAACCGGTCGGGGAGCTGGGCGGGGACTACGAACAGCTCCTGGAGATGTTCGAGACGACCGCCCAGCAGTCGCACCTGGTGTGGCACTACGACTACGCGGGCGCGTACGTGCCGGTGGACTTCCCGGTGCCGCTCGCCAGCGACGAGCTCCTGGAGGGCGGCGGGCCGCTCGGCTCCTCGTACGGGCTGCTGCGGGAGCTGCAGTTCGTGGCGCCCTCGATCGGCATCGACCCGATGAACCCGCCCCCGGCCCCGCTGCCCCCGGAGCGGCCGACCACCCTGGAGGAGCCGGCCGGGACCGTCCCGTACGACGACGGCCCCTTCGCCCGGGAGCGGCACGTGTGGCTGGGGCTGCACGCGGCGGCGACCCGGAGCCTGGCCCAGGGGTCGATGATCATCCTGAGCTGATCCCGGCCGCGTCCCCGGCCCCCGGTTCCGGCTTCCGGCCCTCGGCCCCCGGCCCCCGGCCTTCCGGGTCTTTCCGGATCCTTCGGGCCCCGGGCGGGGCCCGGCGGACCGGGGCGGGTCCCGGGCGGACCCCGCCCGGCCCCTACCGGGCCTCCGGGGGCCGCTGGCGCGGCATGTTCGGCCGGGTCACCGGCGGCATCGGGAAGCGCCCCGCCGGGTGGACGGGCTCCGTGCGGGGCGGCGTCACGCCCACCGACTGGAGGGCGAGCGGGGCCGGGCCCGAACGGAACTCGACCATCCAGTCGGCGGTCTCCGCCCGCACCAGCTCCGTCACGTCCTCCGAGAAGCGCCGCAGCACGCCGAGGCAGCGCTCGGCCGCCTCGCTCGCGGTGCCCTCCGTGGGTCCCAGGACCTCCCGGACGCTCTCCGAGGCCCAGTCGAACTGGAGGGCCTGGAGCCGCCGCTGCACCGCCTGCGCCGTCGCCACGTCCCGCATCCAGCCGGACGTCAGCCCGAAGTACCGGTCGCAGGCGATGCAGGCCGCGCCCAGCAGCAGCGAGAGGTACCCCCAGCCGGCGGTGCCCGCCACCGCCCCGGTCAGGTCGAGCAGGGGCAGGGCGGCGCCCGCGATCACGCCGGCGGCCGTGCCGGTCCGCAGGATCCGGGCGGCGCGGCGCTTCCGGACGCGGTCGGTCAGGTACCACTCGGCGGTGCGGAGGGCTTGCGCCTCCATCCAGCGGTACAGCTCGTCGAGCCGTTCGGCCGGCTCGCCCCAGTCGCCCAGGGGGAAGGGCTTGCCGGTCAGGTCGCGCTGGACGTCTTCCCCGGGACGCCCCGGCGGCTGCATCTCCGGCTGCTGGCTCACCGGGGGACTCCTCTGTTCAGCTCAGCGCCTCTGGTTTCGTCCCGGCGCTCGTGTCGCTCGTGTCGCTCATGTCACTCGTGTCCTGCTGTGCCGTGCGGTGCACGTGGTGCCCGCCCTTCCTACCGCCGAATGGTGGGCGACGGGCGCGGAATCCCAGGATTTCCGCCCGCAAGGAGGCGTTGATCAGGTAGGGGAGCCCCAGCTCTCTCACCCGAAAGAGTGGTGGAGGCGGGGCGGCCGGGGAACACGTAGGCTCGGCGTACCGACCTATGCGGACGACGCGGACGTGACCGTGCGGACGCGACGACGCACCGACCCTCAGGAGTGACCGTGATTCCCGGTGGTGGCCAGCCCAACATGCAGCAGCTTCTCCAGCAGGCCCAGAAGATGCAGCAGGATCTCGCCCGCGCCCAGGAGGAGCTGGCCGCCACCGAGGTCGAGGGCCAGGCGGGCGGCGGTCTGGTCAGGGCGACCGTCACCGGCTCCGGCGACCTGCGCGGCCTGGTGATCGACCCCAAGGCGGTCGACCCGGAGGACACCGAGACGCTGGCCGACCTGATCGTCGCCGCCGTGCAGGCCGCCAACGACAACGCGCAGCAGATCCAGCAGGCCAAGCTCGGCCCGCTGGCGCAGGGCATGGGCGGCATGCCGGGCCTGGGCTTCTGAGCCCCGGCACCCGGCGGGCTTACCAAGGCCCGCCCCTGCCACTACCGTAAGAATCAAGCACCGCCGAGAAGGGCGTTCCGTTGTACGAAGGCGTGGTTCAGGACCTCATCGACGAACTGGGCAGGCTGCCCGGCGTCGGTCCCAAGAGCGCGCAGCGGATCGCCTTCCACGTCCTCCAGGCCGAGCCGACGGACGTCCGCCGGCTCGCGCACGCCCTCCTGGAGGTCAAGGAGAAGGTCAGGTTCTGCGCCGTCTGCGGCAACGTGGCGCAGCAGGAGCAGTGCAACATCTGCCGGGACGCCCGCCGCGACCTGACCGTCATCTGCGTGGTCGAGGAGCCGAAGGACGTCGTGGCGATCGAGCGGACGCGCGAGTTCCGCGGCCGCTACCACGTCCTCGGCGGGGCGATCAGTCCCATCGAGGGCGTCGGCCCGGACGACCTGCGCATCCGCGAGCTGCTGGCGCGGCTCGCGGACGGCACGGTCACCGAGCTGATCCTCGCGACCGACCCGAACCTGGAGGGCGAGGCCACCGCGACGTACCTGGCGCGGATGCTCAAGCCCATGGGCCTGAGGGTGACCCGGCTCGCGAGCGGGCTTCCGGTCGGCGGCGACCTGGAGTACGCGGACGAGGTGACGCTCGGCCGCGCCTTCGAGGGGCGCAGGCTGCTGGATGTATGACGACGAACCAGCCCACGCGTGGGTGCTCCGAGGAAGGCGGCTCGATGTCTGACCCCACACTGCACTCCGTCGCGCAGGACCCGGACGACTTCGCGGTCCAGATCGCCGACTCCGTCGAGAGCTTCATCGTCGCGACCACCGAGGTCGCCAGGGGCGACGAACCGGACAGCGCGGTGCCCTTCCTGCTCCTGGAGGTCTCCCAGCTCCTCCTGGCGGGCGGCCGGCTCGGCGCGCACGAGGACATCCTCCCGGAGGAGCAGTACGAGACGGACATCGGCCCGGAGCCGGACGTGGACGACCTGCGCGAGCGGTTCGCCGCCCTCCTGGACCCGGTCGACGTCTTCTCGGAGGTCTTCGACCCGTACGAGCCCCGCAAGGCGCCGATCCCGGCCCGGATCTCGGACAACCTGGCCGACATCGTCGCCGACCTGCGCCACGGCCTGGCCCACTACCGGGCGGGCCGGACCAGCGAGGCCCTGTGGTGGTGGCAGTTCTCGTACTTCTCCAACTGGGGACCCACCGCCTCCGCCACCCTCCGCGCCCTCCAGTCCCTCGTCGCCCACGTCCGCCTCGACCAGCCGCTGGCAGCCCTGGACGGCCTCGACACGGACGAGGACCTGACCGAGGACGACCTCGCGGAGGAGGCGGGCCGGGTGATGATCCAGGAGATCGCGGGGCCGCTGGGGCTGAAGTCGCTGCGGAGCTGAGGGCCGCCCGACGGGGCCTTTCGCACGGGTGATCACGTACTGGGCGCCTTGTCTCAGCATGCGATACCTCGTAGGCGTTTTCGAGTCCCTCGATAGACTGAGCCGATCGCAGCACCGGCTGCGGCACAGACCGAGCGAGGAGCGCACGTGGGCCTTGTCGTGCAGAAGTACGGAGGCTCCTCCGTTGCCGATGCCGAAGGCATCAAGCGCGTCGCCAAGCGGATCGTGGACGCCAAGAAGAACGGCCACCAGGTGGTCGTCGTGGTTTCCGCGATGGGCGACACGACGGACGAGCTGATCGATCTCGCCGAGCAGGTATCCCCGATCCCTGCCGGGCGCGAGTTCGACATGCTGCTGACCGCCGGAGAGCGGATCGCCATGGCCCTGCTGGCCATGGCGATCAAAAACCTGGGGCACGAGGCCCAGTCGTTCACCGGCAGCCAGGCCGGTGTCATCACCGACTCGGTCCACAACAAGGCGCGCATCATCGATGTCACGCCGGGCCGCATCCGCACCGCCCTCGACGAGGGCAACATCGCCATCGTCGCCGGCTTCCAGGGCGTGTCCCAGGACAAGAAGGACATCACCACCCTGGGCCGCGGCGGCTCCGACACCACGGCCGTGGCGCTCGCCGCCGCGCTCGACGCCGAGGTCTGCGAGATCTACACCGACGTCGACGGCGTGTTCACCGCCGACCCGCGCGTGGTGAAGAAGGCGAAGAAGATCGACTGGATCTCCTTCGAGGACATGCTGGAGCTCGCCGCCTCCGGCTCCAAGGTGCTGCTGCACCGCTGCGTCGAGTACGCGCGTCGCTACAACATCCCGATCCACGTCCGTTCGTCCTTCTCGGGACTCCGGGGCACATGGGTCAGCAACGAACCGCAAGGAGCCCAGAAGGTGGAGCAGGCCATCATCTCGGGTGTCGCCCACGACACCTCCGAGGCGAAGATCACCGTCGTCGGCGTGCCGGACAAGCCGGGCGAGGCCGCGGCCATCTTCCGGGCCGTCGCGGACGCCGAGATCAACATCGACATGATCGTGCAGAACGTGTCCGCCGCCGCCACCGGCCTCACCGACATCTCCTTCACCCTCCCCAAGGCCGAGGGCCACAAGGCCATCGACGCCCTGGAGAAGGCGAAGGGCTCGATCGGCTTCGACTCGCTGCGCTACGACGACCAGATCGGCAAGATCTCCCTGGTCGGCGCCGGCATGAAGACCAACCCGGGCGTCACCGCGGACTTCTTCCGCGCGCTCTCCGACGCGGGCGTGAACATCGAGCTGATCTCGACCTCCGAGATCCGCATCTCGGTCGTCACCCGCGCCGACGACGTCAACGAGGCCGTGCGCGCCGTGCACACCGCCTTCGGCCTGGACAGCGACTCGGACGAGGCCGTCGTCTACGGGGGCACCGGGCGGTGACCCGGAAGCCGGGGGGGGGGGGGGGGGGGGGGGGGGGGCCGGCGCCGCGCGCGCGGGGGGGGGGGGGGGGGGGGGGGGGCCCGCCGCGGGGGGGGGGGGGCCGGGGGGGGGGGGGGCCGGGGCGCGG
>NZ_JBIAUG010000005.1:0-257180 GCF_042892575.1 Streptomyces sp. NPDC001744 | reverse complement strand
CCCCCCCCCAAACAACCCCCCCCCCCCCCCCCCCCGCGGGCGGGGGGGGGGGCGCGGGGGGCCCCCCCCCCCCGGGGGCGGGGGGGGGGGGCCCCCCCCCCCCCCCCCCCGGCTCCGTGATGCCGGTCCTGTGACGGACCGGCCCCGGCCTTCTCTCCCCCCGGCCTTCTTCCCTCGGCCCCCCTCCTCCTCCCCCCCGGCGCGGTCGTGCCCCGATGAGTACGGCGGGCCGCCGCCGTCCGCGCCCGGCCCCCATGGCCCGGCTCTCCTCCTCCGCTCCGGGCCCCCGCGGATCGCTGAACAGTCGTCACGGTCTTGTGGAACGTGTGAACAAGCTGTGAGCAATTAACTGTCAGAAACCCCTTGAACTGCGGTGATGCCGTGGTTGACGATGCTCTTCCCCTTTTCCGCAACCAGAAGTTGAACAAGGCGCGTCTTTGCGGGCACTCACGGCCACGGTGCGAGGGGCACATCGGGGAAGCGGAGCGGGCGGCCCGTCGGGGCATCGGGGGAGAACGGTTACGCATGAGGACGAACAACCCGCCGTCGGAAAAGACGGCGTGCGCGTACAACCCTGCCGGGGGGAACCGGGTCCAACAGGCGTGGCAAAGGTACTCGACATCGCGACCATTGCCCCGCCAGGCGGCGGGGGCACGGCGGTGCTCCCCGCGCGGAGCGTCCCCGTCGGCGCCGTACGCGGCTCCGCGTCCGGCCTGTTCGGGCGTCCGCGTGCACTCGACGAGGTGCCGGTGATCGCCCCCGTGTCCACCGCTTCCCGGGCCACGGAGGTGGACGGCATCCCTTCGCCCCGTACGAGCGCCGAAAGCTCCCCGGCCGTCGGCACCACCGTCGATCACCTCACCGAGACCTACCGCGCCCACTACCGGTCGCTGCTCGGCCTCGCCGCACTGCTCCTCGATGACACGGCCTCCTGCGAGGACGTGGTCCAGGAGGCGTTCATCCGCGTCCACTCGGCCCGCAAGCGGGTGCGCGAGCCCGAGAAGACGCTCGCCTACCTGCGCCAGACCGTCGTGAACCTCTCCCGGTCCACGCTGCGCCGTCGCATCCTCGGCCTCAAGCTCCTGTCCAAGCCGATGCCGGACATGGCCAGCGCGGAGGAGGGGGCGTACGACCTGCTGGAGCGCGACGACCTGATCAAGGCGATGCGCGGCCTCCAGCGGCGGCAGCGCGAGGTGCTCGTCCTGCGGTACTTCGCGGACATGACCGAGGTCCAGGTCGCCGAGACGCTGGGGATATCCCTGGGTTCGGTGAAGGCGTACGGCTCGCGGGGCATCGCGGCGCTGCGCGTCGTGATGGGAGCGACGTCATGAGCGGAGTGCGCGACGGGAACGGGACGCCCCCCGAGGAGGACGTCGTTCCGGAGGACGGAGTGTCACCGGGGGACGCCGTGTCACAGGAGGAGGGCATGCCACCGGAGGAAGCCGTGCCGGAGGAAGCCGCGTCGGAGGAAGCCGTGCCAGCGGGGGACGGTGCGCCGGCGGGGAACGGTGCGTCGGCTGGGGACGGTGTGTCGGCGGCGGAGTACGGGATCCTCGGGAGCCGTGGGATCGTCGGGAGTTCCGGGGCCGCCCGGAGCCCCGGATCCCGGGTCCGGGAAGAACGTGACGAGCTGAGTGGACGGCGCATGAGGAAGATCGAGCCCGGACCCGGCGAGAGCGACGGCGACGGCGACGACGAGCTGGCGCTGCGGCGGATGCTCCAGGGCGCCGTCGCGGGACTGGACCCCTCTCCCGGCTCGCTGGAACACCTGCGCCGCGCCGTGCCCGCCCGGCGTGCCCGCAAGCGGCAGGCCCTCGTGGGCGCCGCGGCCGCCGCGGTTCTCATCGGAACGGCCGTTCCCGCCTTCGTGCACGTCGCCGCCTCCGGGGGCACCACCACCGCCAGCCCCGTGAACGCGGGCCACGGCGAGGAGACCCAGGGCGGCACCGGCATCGAGACCGGGGTCGAGGGCGGCAAGAGCGCCAGGACTCCCACGAGCAGTGCCTCCCCGACGCGGGCCGGGGCCGACGATCCCTCCGGCAGGCCGCGGCGGCCCGGAACGGGCCCCGCGGACGACGGCCCGGAGAACGCGCAGAGCCCGGCCGCCGGTGCCGGCCGGTGCACCGCCGGCCAGCTCGGCGTCAGCGCCGCGTACGCCGGAGGGGCCGACGCCGACGGCAAGGTGCGCGGCGGCTTCCGCGTCGCCAACGTCTCCGGCCGTTCCTGCCGCGTGGACGGCGCCGGTCTCATCGGCTTCGAGGCCCGGGGGGCGGCCGATCCGGGACGCATCTCGGTGGTCCGGCACGCTTCCGGCGACGGGAGCGGACTGCCCGCCCTCTCGCGGGAGTCGTCCACGCTCCTCCTGAAGCCGAACGGCTCCTACGAGGTGAGGTTCGTCTGGGTGCCGAGCGAGACCTGTCCGGCGACGGGGACCACTCCCACCCCCACGCCGACCGTTCCGAGCGAGCCCCCGACCACCCCGCCCGCGACGACCACCCCGTCGGCCGAGCCGGGCAGCCCCGACCCCACTCCGGGCACCGGCTCCGGCGGTGCCGGTGGCGCCGGCGGCGGCCCAGGCCCAGGCCCGGAAGCGGGTGCGGAGGGCGGTCCGGCCCCCCAGTTGATCCGCGCGGACGACGCCCCGGCGGCCGGCAGCGTCGTGGTCGGTCACACCGCCGAGCCGGGTGGTCCCTCCGCGTCGGTGACCATCCCCTCCGCCTGTTACGGCACCCTCTACCGCACGGGGCTCCTGGGCGCCTCCTGAGACGGGAGCCGCCGGGACCCCCGCGGGCCCGGCGCCCCGTCGCGGAACGCGTCCGGAACCCCCGCACCCCGGCGGCCCCGTCGCGGAAGCGCCGGCCCGCCGGTCCGCCGGACCGCCGGACCGCCGGTCTGATCCGGCGCCCGGACAGGGCCCGGCGCCCGGACCCGCCCGTCGTCCCGCCCGGCCCCTACAGGCCCAGGGCCTCGTCGCGGGACGCCTCCGCCTCGCGGCGCACGAGGCGGAACCACATGAAGAGGACGAATCCGGCGAAGACGAACCACTCCGCCGTGTAGCCGAGGTTCTGGAACGCCTTCGCGTCCAGGCCCGTGCCCGCGGCGGCCGCCGCCGGGACCGGGGTGAGCCCGGCGGGGGAGTCCGTGAGGGTGACCCAGGCGTCGTAGACGTCGTCCGACACCACGTTCACCAGGGCCGCCGCGCTGATCATGCCGAGCTGCCCCTCCGGCAGCCCGCCCGCCGTGCGCACGCCCTTCGTGCCCGGGTTCTCCGACGCCTGGAGCGCGCCCACCACCGTGACCTCGCCGGACGGCGGGGCGGGCGCCTTCGCGCCCGTGGGCAGCCATCCCCGGACCACCGGCAGGGACCGGCCGCCGTCCGTCCGCAGCAGCGTCAGGACGTACGAGCCGTTCCTGCCGTCCAGCTCGCGGTCCGGCACCAGGAACTGCTCCCCGAAACGCCCGCGCGCCTCCGCCGGGCGGCCCGAGGTCTCCTTGTCCACCGGCAGCAGGGAGTCCAGCGGCTCGGCCTTCAGCGTGCTCGCGGGGGGCCGGTTCCCGGCCTCTCGGTGGGAGTCGACGCGGTCCTCGAACTTCCCCAGTTGCCAGGTCCCCATGAAGACGCAGAACGGGATCGCGAGGAGGACGAAGACGTTGATCCCCCACCAGCGGGGTGTTCTCAGGAACCGGTACACCCCCCCACGGTACGCAAGACGGCTCAGCTCCCCGCCGCCCGGGTCCCCGTGTCCACCACCCCGATCTCCGTGTCCGCCGCCCCGGCCCCCGTGTCCACCGGCCGGGTCCCCAGGTGCTTCGCGGCGAACGCGAGGTCCAGGGCGACCTGCTTGATCCGCTCCTCCACCACCAGGGAGCCGTGGCCCGCGTCGTACCGGTACACCTCGTGGACCGCGCCCCGGGCCGCGAGCCGGTCGACGTAGTTGTCGATCTGGCGGATCGGGCAGCGCGGGTCGTTGACGCCGGCCGAGATGTGCACCGGCGCCTTCACCGCGTCCACGTACGTCAGCGGCGACGAGGCCGCGTACCGCTCGGGCACTTCTTCCGGAGAACCGCCCAGGAGCGTCCGGTCCAGGGCCTTCAGGGCCTCCATCTCGTCCTCGTACGCCGTCACGTAGTCCGCGACCGGGACCGCCGCGAGGCCGACCGACCAGGAGTCCGGCCGGGTGCCCAGGCCGAGGAGCGTGAGGTAGCCGCCCCACGAGCCGCCGGAGAGGACCAGCCGCTCCGGGTCCGCGAGCCCGCTCGCCACCGCCCACGCGCGCACCGCCTCGATGTCCTCCAGCTCGATCAGGCCGACCCGGTGCTTGAGCGCGTCCGTCCACTCCCGGCCGTACCCCGTCGAGCCCCGGTAGTTCACCCGCACCACCGCGTATCCGTGGTCCAGCCAGGCCGCCGGGCCCGACGCGAAGGCGTCGCTGTCGTGCCAGGCCGGACCGCCGTGCACCTCGAAGACCGTGGGGAACGGCCCCGCGCCCTCCGCCGGGCGCTGCACGAGCGCGTGGACCCTGCCGCCGGGCCCGTCCACCCACACGTCCTCCACCGGTACCGACGGCGGCGCCTTCGGGCCGGGCGGGTCGAGGACGACGGCGCCGGTCGTGGAGCGCACCACCGGCGGCTCGGCGGCCGAGGACCACAGGTACTCCACGCTCCCGTCCGGCCGGGCCGTCGCGCTCGACACGGAACCGGCCGGGGTCTCCACCCGCACCAGCGCGCCGGTGGCGATCTCGTACCGCCACAGCTCGCTGCGGGCCTCGTAGCCGTGCACGATCAGCAGGCCCGAACCGTCCGGGTACCACTCCGCCGACACGTCGCCCGGCAGGTCGAGCCGCAGGTCCGTCTCGGTACCCGTCGCCACGTCCCAGAGCATCGGCTCCCACCGCCCGCGCCGCTGGTGGCCGACGAGCAGCCGGGTGTCACCGGCCGCCGGCGCGAAGCCGAGGACCGTGAGCCCCAGCTCCTCCGTACCGCCCTTGGTGTCGTCCAGCTCCGCCACCACGCCCGCGTCCGAGGCGCGCAGTACCCGCAGCGCCGAGTGCATCGCGTCCCCGTGCTCGGTGTGCTCGATCGCGATCAGCGAACCGTCGTACGACAGGTCCCCGACCCCGGCCGACTCCCGGTGCCGGTAGATCTCGACCGGGGCGGCGGCCCCGGGGCGTACGAGATGGACCGTCGAGCCGTCCTCGTCCGTGGAGCGGCCCACCACGAGCGTGCCCTCCCGGCCGACGGCCAGACCGGCCGGATAGGAGGGGGCCAGGCCCGGCACGGCCGGCTCGTCCGCGCCGCCCGCGAACGGCTGCCGCATCCACACCCCGAACTCGTCCCCGTCGGTGTCGGCGAACCACCAGATCCACTCGCCGTCCGGGGACAGCGTCCCGTCCGTCGTCCCGTTGGGCCGGTCCGTGACCTGCCGCTGCTCCCCGGTCGCCCGGTCCCACGCGTACAGCTCGTACGTCCCCGTCGCGTTGGACACGAACAGTGAACGGTCCGGGGCCTCCTCGGCCCATTCGGGCAGGGAGACGCGGGGTGCCCGGAAGCGCTGCTCCCAGACGGGGGTGTCGAATTCCTTGCTCTCGGTAGTCATGGCATCCATCATGCTCCGCGCGGCCGACAATCGGGTCGCGGTCTCCGCAGCCTGTGGATAACCTCGTCGGCATGTACTCTCCGACCCCCGAGGACTGGCACGAGGCGAACCGTGCGAGGTGGGACGAGCGCGTCCCGATACACGCCGCCAGCCCCTACTACGACCTCGACGCCTTCCGCGCCGGCAAGGACGCCCTGCGGGACTTCGAGCTCGCGGAGGTCGGCGACGTCACCGGACGCACCCTGCTCCACCTCCAGTGCCACATCGGTCTCGACACCCTCTCCTGGGCCCGGCACGGCGCCTCCCACGTCGTCGGCCTGGACTTCTCCGAGCCCGCCGTCGAGACGGCCCGTTCGCTCGCCGCCGACCTGGGCCTCACCCAGGACCGGGCCGCCTTCGTCGCCGCCGACGTGTACGACGCGGCCGGGGCCGTCCCCGACAGCTCGTACGACATCGTCTACACCGGCGTCGGGGCCCTGTGCTGGCTTCCCGACCTCGATCGCTGGGCGGAGACCGCCGCCTCGCTCGTCGCCCCCGGCGGCTTCCTCTACGTGGCCGAGTTCCACCCGTTCACCGACTCGCTGGACGACGAGACCGGCGGCCGGGTCGTGCACGACTACTTCGTCCGCGACCCGTGGGTGGACACCACGCCCGGCACGTACGCCGACCTCGCCGCCCCCACCGTCCACAACCGCAGCGTGGAGTGGGTGCACCCGGTCGGCGAGGTCGTCACGGCGCTCGCGCGGGCGGGCCTGCGCATCGAGTTCCTGCACGAGCACGACGTCTCGCTCGTCCCCCGCTACGGCACGCTCCAGCGGCACGAGGACGGCTACTACCGCTTCCCGGCGGACCGCCCCCGCGTCCCGCTGATGTACTCGGTCAAGGCGTCCCGCCCGGCCTGAGGCCCCGGTTCCGCCCGGACCCGTCCCCTCGGCCCCGCCCGGAACCGGTGGGGTGGAATGTCCGCGATGCGGAGTTGGTCGCGGTGCGGGAGAGGCCACGGCGCGCGGATCGGCGCCGCGCGCGCCCCTCCCGTGACGAATTCCCCGGTATCCCCGCGTCCCCTCCGCCGATCCCTGGTAAACCCGGGAGGTCGGTTCCGGGCCGCAGGGGTCCCGGGAGCACCACGGCGCGCGGGTCGGGGGAAGGACGGGGGATGACAGGACAGCCACGGGGGAGCGGGTACCCGACCGGAGGCGGGGCCGGGACCGTGCCCCGGATCGGGGCGCCCCCCAGGAGCGAACTGGTGTGGGGCGAGCCCGTGACCGCCGACCAGCTCGCCGCGGCCGAACGCGGATACGCGGGCTGCGGGACGGACGAGCGGCTCCTGTGGGAACGGCTCTCCGTCTTCGAGGGCGCCTTCGACCGGGACGCCGTCCGCGCGGTGTGCGCCTCCGGCACGCTCCCCCCGGCACGGGTAGGGGCGGCCCTCGACCGGCTCGCCCCCCTCGCGCTCCTGCCCGTCGACGACCTCTTCGAGGGCGAGCGGGCCACGGCCCGCTACTGGATGCCGCATCCCCTGCGCGCGGTGGGCGCACGCCGGCTCACCGAACGCGGCGACCGCCCGGCCGTCGTCCTCCGCCACCGCCGGTGGTGCGCGCGGCTCGCCCGGCGGGCCGCCGACCACTGGCAGGACGGGCGACACCTCGACGCCCGCGACCTCGCCCTCCGGGAACTCCCCGACCTGGCCGTCGCCATGGACCCGACGACCGCGCCGCCGTCCCCGTGCGCCGGGGCCGACCCAGCCGTCGGGATCGTGGTCTCCCTGTGGTTCCTGTGGGTGGTCTGCGGGCGGGTCGAGGAGGGGCGGGCCCGCCTGCGGCACGCCCTCGCCCTGCACCCCGGGCCGCCGCCGGCCCGCGCCCTGTGGCTCGCCGCCTACCTGGAACTGGAGGCGGGCCGTCCGGCGGACGCCGACCCGCTCCTCGTCCGGGCGCGGGCGGCGGCCGAGCGGGACGGCGACGGCCACTGCCTGGGCCTGCTCGCCCACCTGCGCGGCGCGGCCGACCTCTTCCGGGGGCGCACGCGCGCGGCGGCGGACGGATTCCGCGAGGCACTGGCCCTGACGGGCGAGGACCCGGACCTCGGGCCGACCCGGGAGCTGTGCTGGTCCGCGCTCGCGCTCTCCCTCGGCCGCACCGACCCGGAGGCGGCGCGGAAGGCCCTGGACCGGCTGCCGTCCGGGCGGCGGGCCGGGAAGGGCGAGGCCCTGTGGGCCGACGCGTGGGCGCACCAGGCGCGTGCCGGGCTCCTCGCCCGGGACGGTGAGGGGGAGCGGGCCGTCGGGCACGCGCGGTGGGCGCTCCGGGGCCACTTGGCGCTCGGTTCGGCGTCCGGCGCGTCCGGCGCGGCCGAACTCCTCGCCGAACTGCGGCTCATGACCGGGGAGCCCGCGTCCGCCGCCCGCCTCCTGGGCGCCGTGGACGTGCTGCGGACCTCCGTCTTCGGGGACGCGTACCGCCCGGCGGCGTCCTGCGCGGCGTCACGGGACCGCAGCCGGAGGGCGCTCGGGAAGGCGCTCGACGGGGCGGAACTGCGCCGGGCGTACGAAGAGGGCGGGCACCTGGGCCTGTTCGCTCTCGCGGAAGCCCCTTAGGGGGCCTGAGGCGGGAGGCGGGACGGCGGGACCGGGGTCCTCGACGGGCTCGCCCCGTACCCCGTACCCCTGTTACCCCCGTACCTCCGCACCGCGCCGCCCCCCCCCCCCGCCCGGACGCGGGTCTCAGGAGAGCCAGGACATCCCGATGATCAGGAAGACCACGAAGGCGATGGCCCCGGCCACGGCGGCCGTCTTGCGCGGGCGCCGCCGGGAGAGTTCCGCGAGCCCGCCACCGGTACCGGTGGACGTACCGGCGGGACGCTCGCGCCGCCGGGAAGGGGGAGCGGCGGCGAACCCGGGGCCGGTCGCCGGCGGCGGGGCCGGGGCGGTCGCGTGCGGGGGCAGGGGCGCGGGCCCGGTGGCGGCGGGCGGCGGCCCGGCGGGACGGTGCTGCGGGGCGGGGGACCGGACCGGGGCGGGGCGCCCGTAGGAACGCCAGGCGCCGGAGGAGAACCAGTCGGCGATCGCCTGCGCGGACGGCCGCTGCTCCGGCTGCTTGGCCAGCAGGCTCAGCAGGTACGACTCGAACTCGGGCGGCAGCGCCACCCCGAGGTGCGCGGGCGGGGTCGGCGGGGTGTCGATGTGCTGGTACAGCAGGGCCGTCGCGGTGTCCGCCCGGAACGGGGGTCTGCCGGTCAGGAGCTGGTAGAGCACACAGCCCAGCGAGTACACGTCGGAGGCGGACGAGGCGGGCTGTCCGAGGGCCCGCTCGGGCGCGAGGTAGAGGCCCGTGCCCACGATCTGCCCCGTCGTCGTGAGCGCCGCCGAGGGATCGTCCACGAAGCGCGCGATGCCGAAGTCGGCCAGCTTCACCGTGCCTTCGGCGTCGATGAGCAGGTTGCCCGGCTTGATGTCCCGGTGCACCACGCCCTGGCGGTGCGCGGCCGCGAGTCCGGCGGCGGCGTGCGCGGCGACCACGGCGACCCGCTCGGGCGGCAGGATCAGGGGCTCGGACGGGCTTCCGGCGAGGCTGTCGCCCTCGACCAGCTCCATGACGAGGAACAGCTTCCCGTCCCACGTGCCGAAGTCGAAGACGCCCACCACGTGCGGGTGGCTCAGCCGGGCGGCGGTCTGGGCCTCCAGGCGGAACCGGTCCCCCGCGGAGGGGTCGGCCGCGTTCGCCAGCATCAGCTTCACGGCCACGGCCCGGCCGAGGACCTCGTCGGTGGCCTGCCACACCTCACCCATGCCGCCCCGGCCGATACACACGTGAAGCCGATATCGGTCCGCGACCAGCACCTGGAGACCACCCTTTCGAAGATCGATCAACCTCTCGGACGAGGACCAGCGTAGAGCCGTGCGGCCGCGGCCCTCGCCGCGCTCCCCCTTCCCGGGGCCCCCGCCGTGCACGGCGTCCGTGGCACGGGTGAACGGGAGGTGGCCCCGGGCGACTAGCATCGCGCTCCGGGACTGCTGTCGACGGACGGCGGACACGGGACGGAGTGGAACGTGGCACGACCCCGTATGGGCGTGGCGGTACTGACGATGGGCACGCGCCCCACCGAGCTGCGGGCGCTGCTCGACGCCGTGGCGGACCAGGACGAGCCGGCCGCCCGGATCGTGGTCGTCGGCAACGGCACGGGCTCGCTGCCGGAACTGCCCGAGGGCGTGATCGGGGTCGAGCTCCCGGAGAACCGGGGGGTGTCGGGCGGCCGGAACGTGGCGATCGAGACGCTGCGCGGGTTCGGCGACGTCGACGTGGTGGTGGACCTCGACGACGACGGCCTCCTCGTGGACCGGGACGTCTTCCGCCGCCTGGCGGACCTGTACGAGGCGGACCCGGACCTCGGCATCGTCTCGTTCCGCATCGCGGACGAGACCGGCGAGACCCAGCGCCGTCACGTTCCCCGGCTCGGCGCGAAGGACCCCCTGCGCGGCGGGGAGGTGACGACCTTCCTCGGCGGCGGCCACGGCCTGTCGATGCGGATGCTCGACCGGGTCGGCGACTGGCCGGAGGAGTTCTTCTTCACCCACGAGGAGACCGACCTCGCCTGGCGCGCCCTCGACGCGGGCTGGAAGGTCCTGTACGCGCCGGAACTCCTCCTCCAGCACCCGAGGACCAGCCCGGCCCGGCACGCCGTCTACTACCGGATGACCGCCCGCAACCGCGTCTGGCTGGCCAAGCGCAACCTGCCGGCCCCCCTCGTCCCCGTCTACCTCGGCGTCTGGACCCTCCTCACCCTGGCCCGCACCCGCTCCCTCCCGGGCCTCGGGGCCTGGTTCGCCGGCTTCGCGGAGGGCGTCCGCCGCTCCGGCGGCCCCCGGACCCCGATGCGCTGGTCCACGGTCCTCCGCATGACGAAGCTGGGCCGCCCCCCGGTCATCTGACCGCGCCACCGAGGGCCGGACGCGGACGCCTCAAGCGTCCGGCCTGCCTCCGCTTTCCGGAACGACGAACGGGCCGGCCCCGGCACCGATCTCCCAGTGCGAAGACCGGCCCCTCGTCGGACTCGGTCACGAGGCCCTGCCGTTGATCCGGCTCATGGCGCAGGTAACGGTGCAGCGGACCGGCGGACCACCGGCTGTTGCAGGAGCGTGCCGCCGCGCGGTGACACCCCGTTCCAGGATCACACCCAGGTGACACCCGGACACCTGGGCACAACGCGATCAGGGCCGGTCTCCCCGAAGGAAGAACGGCCCTGATCTGGTACTTCAGCGTCGGGGTGGCGGGATTTGAACCCACGACCTCTTCGTCCCGAACGAAGCGCGCTGCCAAGCTGCGCTACACCCCGATGTCGCTGCTCTGCGTGTTCACGTCGCGGCGACATCGATTACTTTAGCCCACGCGCGCGCTCAGGCGAAATCCGGTATGCGGCGGGCGGCGTCGCAGGCGGGACGGGGCCGCGCGGTCAGGGGCGGGCCGTCAGCGTGAGGAGGGTGGCCTCGGGGGGGCAGGCGAAGCGGACCGGGGTGAAGCGGTTGGTGCCGCAGCCGGCCGAGACGTGCAGGTACGAGGTGCGGTTCCCGACCGTGTGGGAGGAGAGGCCCTTCACCCGGTCCGTGTCCAGGTCGCAGTTGGTGACGAGCGCCCCGTAGAAGGGGACGCAGAGCTGGCCGCCGTGGGTGTGCCCCGCCAGGATCAGCTCGTACCCGTCCGCCGTGAAGGCGTCCAGGGAGCGCAGGTACGGCGCGTGGACCACGCCCACCGTGAAGTCGGCGTCGGGGTCCGGGCCGCCCGCCACCCGGTCGTACCGGTCGCGCTTGATGTGCGGGTCGTCCAGGCCGGTGAACGCCAGCTCGGCCCCCGAGAGCTTCAGCCGGCCCCGGGTGTTGGTGAGGTCCACCCAGCCCGCCGCGTCGAAGGCGTCCCGCATGCCCTCCCAGGGGTTGTGGACGGCGCCGACGGCCGGCTTGTTGCCGTTGAGGCCGTGGCGGCCCTGCGCCTTCTCCAGCAGGTAGCGGGCGGGGTTGCGCAGCTTGGGGCCGTAGTAGTCGTTGGAGCCGAAGACGTACACGCCCGGGAGTTCCATCAGCGGCCCGAGCGCGTCCAGGACCTCCGGCACCGCCTCCGGGTCGGAGAGGTTGTCGCCGGTGTTGACGACGAAGTCCGGGCGGAGCCCCGCGAGCGACTGGAGCCAGGCCCGCTTCTTGCGCTGACCGCTCACCATGTGGATGTCGGAGACCTGGAGGACCCGCAGGTCGCCCATGCCGCGGGGGAGCACCGGGACCGTCACCCGGCGGAGCCGGAAGGAGCGGGCCTCGAAGCCCGCCGCGTAGACGAGCCCGGCCGCGGCCGTCGCCGTGAGACCTGCCGTGATCTTCAGAGGAATCCCGTACCGTGCGCGCATTCCCCCATCGTCGCAGACCCGTGCGAGGGAAATGCGCGGGCGGTACGGGGGCGGCACCTGCCACACTTGGCCCCATGACCACGCTCAAGGCGAAGCTCCAGGACGACCTCAACGCCGCGATCAGGGAGCGCGACGAACTGCGCTCCTCGACCCTGCGGCTGACCATCACCGCGATCACCAAGGAGGAGGTCGCGGGCAAGACCAAGCGCGAACTCTCCGACGACGAGGTGCGCAAGGTGATCGCCAAGGAGGCGAAGAAGCGCCGCGAGGCCGCGGACGCGTTCGCCCAGGGCGGTCGCCCCGAGTCCGCCGAGCGGGAGCGGGCCGAGGGCCTCGTCCTCGACGCGTACCTGCCGAAGCAGCTCGACGACGAGGAGCTGGACGCGATCGTCGCGGCGGCCGTCGAGGAGGCGAGGGCGGCGGGCGCCGAGGGACCGCGCGCCATGGGCGCCGTCATGAAGATCGTGAACCCGAAGGTGGCCGGGCAGGCCGAGGGCGGCCGGGTCGCCGCCGCCGTGAAGAAGCTGCTCGCGGGCTGAGCCGCGGCAGAACGCGCGAGAGCGCGAGGGTACGAGGAAGGGCGCCCCGCACGGCGGGGCGCCCTTCCTCGTGTTCACGGGCACCGGTGGGCCGGGAGGCCCGTCAGCGGTCGAAGATGCCCGGCGGGAACGAGATCCCGGGGAACGGGTTGTTCGGCTTCCGGTCACCGGGCTTGCCGTCGTTGGGCTTGCCGGGCTTGGCGGGCTTCCCGGGCTTGTTCGGGCCCTGGTCCCCCACCTTCTCCTTGTCCGCGGGGTTCTCGGCCCTCGGCACGGCGACGGGGACGAACGACGGGGTCTGATCGGCGTCCAGCGCGCCCCTCATCGCGATCTTCCAGATCGGTCCGGGGAGGCAGCCGCCGCAGACCTTGTCGTAGTACTCGCCGCCGATGGTGATCTTGAACATCGACGTGTCCTTCTTGCCGATGTCGTCGCCGACCCAGACGGCGGTGGACAGGTTCGGGGTGTAACCGACGAACCAGGCGTCCATGCGGTCGTTGGTCGTACCGGTCTTGCCCGCGTTGTCGCGGTCGTCGAGACCGGCCTTCGTGCCGGTGCCGTCCTCGACGACGCCCTTCAGCATCTGGTTGATCGTGTCGGCGGTCCGGTCGTTCATCGCCCGCGAGCACTTCGTCTGCGGCACGTTGAGCTTGTCGCCGTTGGCGGCCTTGACCGACTCGATGGCGACCGGGGTGCAGTACAGGCCCCGGTTGGCGAAGGTCGCGTAGACGGAGGCCATCGACAGGGGGGTGCTGACCTCACCGCCGAGGGTGATCGAGGCGTTCTCCTCGATCGGCCGGCCGTCACCGCGTTCGTATCCGAGCTTCTTCGCCATCTGGATGGTCTCGCAGAGGCCGGCCTGCTGCTCGAGGAGCGCGAAGTAGGTGTTGATGGACTTGCCGAGCGCGCCCGTCATGTCCCAGGTGCCGGCCTCGGACTCCAGCTCGTTCTGCAGCTCCCACTTGTCGCTGCCGGTGGGGGCGCCCTTGCAGGTGCGGAAGGAACTCTTGTCCAGCTCGATCTTCCACGGAGTCGTGTAGGTCTGGGCGGGGCTGATGCCCTTCTCCAGGGCCGCGGCGGCGGTGATCGGCTTGAAGGTCGAGCCGACCTGGAAGCCGTAGGTGCTGCCGCCCATCCGGTTGCTGACGGCGAGGTTGAGCGTCGTCTCGTGCTTCTTCGGGTCCAGACCGTACGGGCGGGACTGCCCCATCGAGAGGATCTTGCCGGTGCCGGGCTGGACCTGCACCACCGAGGTGGCGACCGGGTCGTCCTTGTTGACCTTCGCGATGGCGGCCTCGTTGGCGGCGGCCTGCGCGCGCGGACTGAGCGTGGTCTTGATGGTGAGACCGCCCAGGTTCCACAGCTTCTGGCGCTCCTCGGCCGTCTTGCCGAAGACCGGGTCGCTGAGGATCGTCTTGCGGACGTAGTCGCAGAAGAAGCCGGCACCGTTGACGGCGGTGATGCAGCCGTTCTTCGGGGCCTTCACCTTGAGCTTGAGCGGGGTGGCCTTCGCCTTGTCCGCCTCGGCCTGGCTGATGTCCTTCACGTCGGCCATCCGCTGGAGGACCACGTTGCGGCGCTTGGTGGCTTCCTGGAGGTCGTTGACCGGGTCGTAGCGGCTGGGCGACTGGACGAGGCCGGCCATCATCGCCGCCTCGCCGAGGGTCAGGTCGGCGGCGTGCTTGGAGAAGTACCGCTGGGAGGCGGCCTCGACGCCGTACGCCTGCTGACCGAAGAAGGTGATGTTGAGGTAGTTCTCCAGGATCTTCTTCTTGCCCAGCTCCTCCTCGACCTGGATCGCGAACTTCAGCTCGCGGATCTTGCGGCCGATGGTCTGCTGGGTGGCCTGCGCGACCTTCTCGGGGTCGTCACCGGCCTCCTCGACGAAGACGTTCTTCACGTACTGCTGCGTGAGGGTGGACGCGCCCTCGGAGACGCCGCCGGACTGGGCGTTGCGGTTGATCGCGCGCAGCACGCCCTTGAGGTCGACCGCCCCGTGCTCGTAGAAGCGTCCGTCCTCGATCGCGACGATCGCCTTCTGCATGTACGGGGAGATCTTCTCGATCGGGACGACCGTCCGGTCCCGCGAGTACACCGTGGCGATCAAGCCGCCCGAGGAATCGAGGATCTTGGTGCGCTGGCTCAGCGGCGGGGTCTTCAGGTTGGAGGGGATCTCGTCGAACCCCTCCACCGTGCCCTTCGCGGCCAACCCGAGTGCGCCGGCCGCGGGCAGGGCGATGCCCGCGAGGACGGCTCCGGAGAGCACACTGACACCGAGGAACTTGGCGGCCTGCTGGGTCCCGGTCAGACCGCCGCCCGAGCGCTTCTTTGGCATGGGAGCACCCTACGTTCTCATTCGCCGGACACGCGTATATGCCTTGGCCTAAGCTGCTCCCAACTGTCACAGCGGTGCGGTCCGGCACCAGGACCCGGGTGTGGCGGCGGCAGGGACTCCCGTGAACCCGAAACGCGGGAGCCTCGTGTCCGATTCCGGTACGTGCGTCACCCGGCGTCCCTCGTGACCCCGGAGAGGAAGGGCATATCCACGTGGTATGTCCGTTATTCCGCGCATGTCCATCGATCACTCCCCTGGGTGATCTGACGCGCACGCATAGTCCGTTCGGGCCATCCAAGATTGGGCCCGAAGGGGGTGTTGTGCTCTGCCTGCCTTCCGTAACGTCCCAACTGGCAGCGGTGAATATGCCGCTGCCGCCGTGGGGGAGCCTCGATTCGGGAGAGGACGGCGCCGGTATGGGCTGGGTAGCTGACTGGAGTGCGCAGGCGGCCTGCCGCACTACCGATCCGGATGAACTTTTCGTGCAGGGAGCGGCGCAGAACAGGGCCAAGGCGGTGTGCACCGGCTGTCCGGTGCGGACCGAGTGCCTTGCGGACGCCCTCGACAACCGCGTGGAGTTCGGCGTGTGGGGCGGCATGACGGAGCGCGAGCGCCGCGCCCTGCTGCGCCGCAGGCCGACCGTCACCTCGTGGCGCCGGCTCCTGGAGACCGCGCGGACGGAGTACGAGCGGGGAGCGGGCCTGCTGCCCGTGGCGATGGAGGACGACGCGACGTACGAGGAGTACGCGGCGGTCGGCTGAACGCGCCGGGAGTGCGCTCCTGGCAGGCAAGGACCGACGCGCAGGCATGCCGGAACCGGGAGCCCTCAGGCCGACGGACGGCGTCCGGCACGCGGGAGGGCGCGCACGGGGCCGGGAGTTCCGGCGCGTGGGCGACACGCACGAGGGCCGGTGTCCCGGCGCGCGGGAGACGCGCACGGGGACGGCTGTGTCGATGCGCGGGAGGACAGCTCAGGCCGAAGGCGTTCGTCCGGTCGTGAGGCGGTCACCGATGGCCCGCAGCCCGGCGAGGTCGTGCACGTCGCCGGGCAGGGCGGCCACTTCGGTCACCGCCACTTCGGGATGGCGCGCGGTGAAGCGGTCACGCGTCTGCTGTTCACGGGTGAGCACCCGCATGCGCTCGGCGTGCAGACGCAGGAGGCCCGCGGTGAGACGGCCCACGTCCACAACCGGGTCCACGCCGCCGTCCGCCGAGTCTCCGTCGGTTGCGACCTGGTGCGCCGGGTCTTCGTCGGTTGCGTCGTGGTCGGTTGCTTCTTCGTCCGTGGTGCCGGCTTCGTCGTGTACGTCGTCGTGCTGTACGGCCGGTTCGGCTGTGGGGGCAGCCTCTGTTACGGCGGGATCGCCGGATGGTGCGGTGGCGGCGGTGGCGAGTTCGGACGGCTCGGGGCCGGTGGCCGGGGAGCCACCCAGACGAGTCTTCCCGTCCCCCTGATCCACCATGCTCCCCGCTTCAAGATTTTCCGCGGCGGTCCGCGCCCGCTCCGCCGAAAGGGCGGAGGCCCCACTGCCGTGCACGCGGTTGAGGACGAGACCGGCCAGCGGCATCCTCTCGGCGGCCAGCCGTTCCACGAAGTACGCCGCCTCGCGCAGCGCGTCCCGCTCCGGTGTCGCCACCACGAGGAAGGCCGTGCCCGGGGCCTGGAGCAACTTGTACGTGGCGTCGGCACGAGTCCGGAACCCGCCGAACATCGTGTCCATCGCCGCCACGAACGTCTGGACGTCGCCCAGGAACTGACCCCCCAGCAGCTTTCCGAGCGTCCCCGTCATCATCGACATGCCGACGTTCAGGAACTTCATCCCGGCCCGGCCGCCCACCTTCGCCGGTGCCATGAGCAGCTTGATGAACTTCCCGTCCAGGAAGGACCCGAGCCGCTTCGGCGCGTCCAGGAAGTCCAGGGCTGACCGGGAGGGCGGGGTGTCCACGACGATCAGGTCCCACTCGTCGCGCGCCCGGAGCTGGCCCAGCTTCTCCATCGCCATGTACTCCTGCGTACCGGCGAACCCGGCCGACAGGGACTGGTAGAAGGGGTTCTCCAGGATCGCCCGGGCCCGCGCGGGGTCCGCGTGCGCCTCGACGATCTCGTCGAAGGTCCGCTTCATGTCGAGCATCATCGCGTGCAGCTCGCCGCCGTCGGACCCCTTGATGCCCTCCACCTTGCGGGGGGTGTTGTCGAGGGAGTCGATCCCCATCGACTGGGCGAGGCGACGGGCCGGGTCGATGGTGAGGACCACGACGCGCCGCCCGCGTTCCGCCGCCCGGACGCCGAGGGCGGCCGCCGTGGTCGTCTTGCCGACCCCGCCGGAGCCGCAGCAGACGATGATGCGGGTGCCCCGGTCGTCGAGCAGCGGGTCCAGCTCCAGAACGGGAACGGTGCCGGCCCCGTCCCCGGCGGGGGCCCCGTCGGACCCGCCGGGGGCGGGGCTCGCGTCGAACCCGCCCGGGACGGCCCTCTCCGTGTCCGTCACGCGCCCACCCCTTGCCTCCGCAGTTCCTTCGCCAGTCGGTAGAGACCCGCGACGTCCGCCCCGTCCCCCAGGTAGGGAAGCTCGTACAGGGGCACGCCGACGCCCTCCAGGACGGTGCGCTGGGACCGTTCCAGGTCCACCCGCCGGGCGTGCTCGGCCGCCTGGTCGAGGAGTGGCCCGACCAGCTTCTCGGCGCCCGTGACGCCCACGGAGGCCAGGGTCTTCGCGACCGCCTTCCGGTGGTCGCCGGAGGCGGCCCGTACCGCCGCCCCGTCGAGGACGTGGGGCCGGACCATGTTGACCACGACCCGTCCCACCGGCAGCTCGGCCGCGCGCAGCTCCGCGATGCCGTCCGCCGTCTCCTGGACCGGCATCTCCTCCAGGAGGGACACCAGGTGGACCGCCGTCTCGGGGGACTTGAGGACCCGCATGACGGCCTGCGCCTGGTTGTGTATCGGGCCGATCCTGGCCAGGCCGGCCACCTCGTCGTTGACGTTGAGGAAGCGGGTGACGCGGCCGGTGGGCGGCGCGTCCATGACCACGTGGTCGTAGACGGGACGGCCGTCCTTCTCCCGCCGCCGGACCGCCTCGCACGCCTTGCCGGTCAGCAGGACGTCCCGTACCCCCGGCGCTATCGTCGTCGCGAAGTCGATCGCGCCGAGCTTCTTCAGGGCCCGCCCCGCGCCGCCCAGCTTGTAGAACATCTGGAGGTAGTCGAGGAGCGCGCGCTCGGCGTCGATCGCCAGCGCGTACACCTCCCCGCCGCCCGGTGCGACGGCGATCTTCCGCTCCTCGTACGGAAGGGCCTCCGTCCCGAAGAGCTGCGCGATGCCCTGTCTGCCTTCGACCTCGACGAGGAGGGTCCGCTTCCCCTCCGTCGCGAGGGCGAGGGCGAGGGCGGCGGCGACCGTCGTCTTACCGGTACCACCCTTGCCACTGACGACCTGGAGCCTGCTCACGCTGTCGAGCCTAACCATTGGCGGCGGCGCCCAATCAGGAGGCCGCCCCGGAGAAGAGCCCTAGGGGAGAGTTCGGGGACCGCCACCGGGAAACCGTCCCCCGGCAGCGGATACAGTCGGGCCCATGACCAAGTGGGAGTACGTCACGGTGCCGCTTCTGGTGCACGCGACCAAGCAGATTCTGGACACCTGGGGCGAGGACGGCTGGGAGCTCGTCCAGGTCGTACCCGGGCCGAACAACCCCGAGCAGCTCGTGGCCTACCTGAAGCGGCCCAAGTCGTGAGCGGGACCGTCGAGGCGAAGCTCGCCGAGCTGGGCCTGACCCTGCCGGAGGTCGTGCCTCCGCTGGCGGCCTACCAGCCGGCCGTGCGGTCGGGCGCGTACGTCTACACCTCGGGCCAGCTCCCGATGGTGGAGGGCAAGCTTCCGGTGACCGGCAAGGTCGGCGCCGAGGTCACCGCCGAGGAGGCCAAGCAGCTCGCCGCCACCTGCGCGCTCAACGCCCTCGCGGCCGTGAAGTCCGTCGCCGGTGACCTCGACCGCGTCAAGCGCGTCGTGAAGGTCGTGGGCTTCGTCGCCTCCGCCGCCGACTTCACCGGCCAGCCCGGCGTCATCAACGGCGCCAGCGAGCTGCTCGGCGCCGTCCTGGGCGAGAAGGGCGTGCACGCGCGCAGCGCCGTCGGCGTGGCGGTGCTGCCGCTCGACGCCCCGGTCGAGGTCGAGGTGCAGGTGGAGCTGGTCGAGGACTGACCCCGCTCCGTACGCGCGTGGCCGGCCGCCTCTCCGCGAGACGACCGGCCCTCGTGCATTCGTGCCCTTGCGCATAGCATCCGGCCATGTCGAATGGTCAGTCGAAGCAGTCGAACGGTCAGTGGTACCCGCCGGAGTGGCCCGACCGCATCCGGGCCCTCGCCGCCGGTGAGCTGACCCCGGTGACGCCCCGGCGCGCCGCCACCGTCCTGCTCCTGCGGGACGCCCCCGCCGGACCCGACGTCCACATGCTGCGCCGCCGCACTTCGATGGCCTTCGCGGGGGGCGCGTACGCCTACCCCGGCGGCGGCGTCGACCCGCGCGACGAACAGCCGGTGCGGTGGGCCGGCCCGTCCCTGGAGTCCTGGGCGGCCCGGCTCGGCCTCGACGATCCCGCCCGTGCCCAGGCCGTGGTCTGCGCCGCCGTGCGCGAGACGTACGAGGAGGCGGGCGTCCTGCTCGCCGGGGGGACCGAGGACGGGATCGTCGGGGACACGACGGGCGAGGAGTGGGAGCGGGACCGGGAGGCACTGGTCGCCCGGGACCTGTCCTTCGCCGACTTCCTCGACCGGCGCGGACTCGTCCTGCGGTCGGACCTGCTCGGCGCGTGGGCCCGCTGGATCACGCCCGAGTTCGAGCAGCGCCGGTACGACACGTGGTTCTTCGTGGCCGCGCTCCCGGCCGGGCAGCGCACCCGGAACGCCTCCACCGAGGCGGACCGCACGGTCTGGATCCGCCCGGCGGAGGCCGCGGCCGGGTACGACCGGGGCGAGCTGACGATGATGCCGCCGACGATCTCGACCCTGCGCGCCCTGGAACCGTACGCCACGGTCGCCGAGGCGCTCGCGGCGGCGGAGACGCGTGACCTGGCCCCCGTGCTCGCGCGGGCGCGTCTGGAGGACGGGGAACTGGTCCTGAGCTGGCCGGGGCACGAGGAGTTCACCAGGACCGTCCCCACCGGGGGCGCGTGATGAGCGACGCCGCCGCCCTGCCCGGACAGCCGCGCGGACTCGTGGTCTCCGGACCCGCGACCGACCGCGCCGTGAACGTCCTGGCGCCGAATCCGTCCGCGATGACCCTCGACGGCACCAACACCTGGCTGCTCTCCGAGCCCGGCTCCGACCTGGCCGTCGTCGTCGACCCCGGTCCGCTGGACGAGGGACACCTGCGCCGCGTGGTCGAGGCCGCCGGGGAGCTGGGCAAGCGCGTCGCGCTCACCCTGCTGACCCACGGCCACCCGGACCACGCGGAGGGTGCCGGCCGTTTCGCCGAACTGACCCGGACGCCCGTGCGGGCCCTCGACCCGGCCCTCCGGCTCGGGGACGAAGGACTCGGCGAGGGGGACGTGGTGACGGTCGGGGGGCTGGAGGTGCGGGTCGTCCCGACGCCCGGTCACACCGCGGACTCCCTCTCCTTCCACCTCCCCGCCGACCGGGCGGTGCTCACGGGGGACACGATCCTGGGGCGCGGGACGACGATGGTCGCGCATCCGGACGGGCGGCTCGGCGACTACCTGGACTCGCTGCGGCGGCTGCGTTCGCTGACCGTGGACGACGGGGTGCACACGGTCCTGCCGGGCCACGGACCGGTTCTGGAGGACGCGCAGGGGGCCGTGGAGTTCTACCTGGCGCACCGGGCGAGCCGGCTCGCCCAGGTCGAGACGGCCGCCGAGAACGGCCTCCGCACGGCGCCCGAGGTCGTCGCCCACGTGTACGCGGACGTGGACCGCTCCCTGTGGCCGGCGGCCGAACTGTCGGTACGGGCACAGCTGGAGTACTTGCGGGAGCGCGGGCTGATCTAGGAGAGGCGGGCCGGACCGGTCGGGTGGGCCGGTCGAGCGGGCCGGCCGGACCGGCGGCGTCACGATCCTGTCCCGAGGCGTCCCCGGCCCTTCAACGGGCCCGACCCGTGTTCTACGTTGGCGTTCCGCTTGCTCATGGCCGTGGTTCCTGGGGGGAACGCCCGTGTTCGTCATCGCCGTCCTGCTGCTCGTCGCCGCAGTGGTGCTCTACTTCGTCGGCCGCTCCAACGAGTCGAAGGGCCTGAAGCTGGGCGCCCTCGGCGCCGTGGTCGCCGGCCTCTTCTCGCTGGTCGCGAGCATGACGTACGTGATCAGCGCGTACGAGGTCGGCGTGCCGGTCGCCTTCGGCAAGGTGGGCTCGCCCATGACGTCGGGCCTGCACCTGAAGTCGCCGTTCACCAGCGTCACCACCTTCTCCACCCGCCCCGTCGACCTCAACCTCTCCGACAAGGACGTGGTCGAGGTCCGCTCCTCCCAGGGCGGCGTCATGTACGCCGAGCTGACGGTGAAGTGGGCGGTCGTCCCGGCCAAGTCCGTCGAGCTCTACCGGCTCGCGGGCAGCGAGGACGCCATCCAGCAGCGGCTCGTCTTCCCGGACAGCCGCGAGATCGTCCGCAACGTCTTCGCCCGCTACACGAGCGAGCAGGGGTACGCCTCCGACCGCGAGAAGATCAACGCCGAGATAGGCACCCTGGTCAAGGAGCGGCTGGCGCCGCGCGGGATCGACGTGACCACGGTCAACCTGCGCAACGTGAAGCCCTCGGACGCCCTCCAGGGCCAGATCGACCGCAAGATCCAGCAGCAGCAGGCCACCGAGCGGGCCACCGAGGCGTCCCGCACCGCCAAGGCCGAGGCCGACCGGCGCCGGATCGAGGCGGAGGGCATCGCCCGCGCCAACAAGATCCTCAACGACTCGCTGACGGACAAGGTCCTGATGAACCAGTGCATCGACGCCTTCAAGGAGGCCGCGGCGAAGAACCCGGTCTACACCGTGCCCTGCGCCAACGGCGGCTCGGCCCCGGTGATCGTGGACGGTACGAAGCGCTGACCCGTCCGTACGCACGCGCGGAAGGCCGCCCCCGATCGATCCGGGGGCGGCCTTCCGCGTGCGTACGGGGTGCTCGCGCGTGCTTACCGCGAGCGCTTCGCGAGGCGCTCCACGTCGAGGAGGATCACGGCGCGGGCCTCCAGGCGCAGCCAGCCGCGCTGGGCGAAGTCCGCGAGCGCCTTGTTGACCGTCTCGCGGGAGGCGCCGACCAGCTGGGCCAGCTCCTCCTGGGTGAGGTCGTGGACGACGTGGATGCCCTCCTCCGACTGCACGCCGAAGCGGCGCGACAGGTCGAGGAGCGCGCGGGCGACGCGGCCCGGCACGTCGGAGAAGACCAGGTCGGACATCTGGTCGTTGGTCTTGCGCAGCCGGCGGGCGACCGCGCGCAGCAGCGCGGTGGCCACCTCGGGGCGGGCGTTCAGCCAGGGCTGGAGGTCGCCGTGGCCCAGGCCGAGCAGCTTCACCTCGGTCAGCGCGGTCGCGGTGGCGGTGCGCGGACCCGGGTCGAAGAGGGAGAGCTCGCCGATGAGCTCGCCGGGGCCGAGGACGGCCAGCATGTTCTCGCGGCCGTCGGGGGAAGTGCGGTGCAGCTTCACCTTGCCCTCGGTGACCACGTACAGGCGGTCGCCGGGGTCGCCCTCGTGGAAGAGGGCGTCGCCACGGGCGAGCGTCGCCTCACTCATCGAGGCGCGCAGCTCGGCAGCCTGCTCGTCATCGAGCGCCGCGAAGAGCGGGGCGCGCCGCAGAACGTCGTCCACGAGTTCTCTCCATACTGTCGACCTGCTCATGGGACCCGCATCCCATAATGCCGGACGCACAAAACAGTGCGATCAATCACAACAAGTTTGACGCACCGCGCCACCCCTCCGTACGTCAGGGACCCGATCGGGGGCTGATCGGCCGTGCCCGGGGCAGATGGCGGTGGCGGCCCCTAGGCTGGCCGCGTGTCCAACTCGCCGGTGAGAGCACAGGCCAAGGGGGCTGGAAGAGTGACGGGCGAAAGTAATTCCGCCGTGGGCGAACAGGGTGTGTCGAAGCGGGCGAAAGCCGCGAAACGGAAATCCGTCGCGCCGTCGGGCAGGAGGGCGGACGAGTCGGCGACCGGTTCCTCCCCGGCCGAGCCCGCAGGTGCGTCATCGGCCAAACCGTCGCTCAAGCCCTCGGCCGAAACCTCGCCCAAGCCCGAGTCGCGGCTCGCGATGGTCCGCCGGGCGCGCCGCATCAACCGGGAACTGGCCGAGGTCTACCCGTACGCCCACCCCGAACTCGACTTCGGCAACCCCTTCGAGCTGCTCGTCGCCACGGTCCTCTCGGCCCAGACCACCGACCTGCGGGTCAACCAGACGACTCCCGCCCTCTTCGCGAAGTACCCCACGCCGGAGGACCTGGCCGCCGCCGTGCCGGAGGAGGTCGAGGAGCTGATCCGGCCGACCGGGTTCTTCCGCGCCAAGACCAAGTCGATCATGGGACTCTCCGCCGCCCTCCGGGACCGCTTCGGAGGTGAGGTCCCCGGTCGCCTGGAGGACCTCGTCACCCTCCCTGGCGTCGGCCGCAAGACCGCCTTCGTCGTCCTCGGCAACGCCTTCGGGGTCCCCGGCATCACCGTCGACACCCACTTCATGCGCCTCGCCCGGCGCTGGCGGTGGACCGAGTCCGACGATCCCGTGAAGATCGAGGCCGAGGTCGCCACGATCTTCCCGAAGAGCGAGTGGACCATGCTCTCGCACCGGGTGATCTTCCACGGCCGCCGCATCTGCCACGCCCGCAAGCCCGCGTGCGGTGCCTGCCCGATCACCCACCTCTGCCCGTCGTACGGGGAGGGCGAGACCGATCCCGAGAAGGCGAGGAAACTGCTCAAGTACGAGAAGGGCGGTTTCCCGGGGCAGCGGCTCAATCCGCCGCCCGACTACCCGGGCCGCCCGGCACCGCCCCTGGGCGCGAGCGACTGAGCCCCCGTCCGGGACGTCCGGTCAGGCCCGGGACGGCCCCCGTCGGAGAAGGCCCCCGCCCGTACCGGCCCGGATCCCGGGAACGAACCCGTCCACCCACCGCGTTGTGAACCAATGGGGGTGCCTATGACGCGCACTGAAGAAGAGGCCCATGAGCAACGGGCCCAGGCTCACGGGCAGGGGGCCCGCCGCCCGGCGGTCCCGGGGGCCGCGGCCGACGGCCTGATCAGCCGGGCCGGTCTGCCGGCCTGGCTCGCCCCCGTCGACCGGGCCGCGCGCACGGTCCGTCCCGAACAGCTGAGCCGTTTCCTGCCGCCCGCGAGCGGGGACGGCCGCCAGTCCGCGGTGCTCGTCCTCTTCGGCGAGGGCGCCCAAGGACCCGAACTGCTCCTCATGGAGCGTGCGGGCACCCTCCGTTCGCACGCGGGACAGCCCTCCTTCCCCGGGGGCGCGCTCGACCCCGAGGACGGCCCGCCGGCGGACGGCGGCCTGCTGCGCGCCGCCCTGCGCGAGGCCCGCGAGGAGACGGGGCTCGACCCCGACGGCGTCCAGCTCTTCGGCGTGCTGCCCCCGCTCTACATCCCGGTCAGCCACTTCGTCGTCACCCCCGTCCTCGGCTGGTGGCGGGAGCCGAGCCCGGTCGGGGTCGTGGACCCCGCCGAGACCGCCCGCGTCTTCACCGTGCCCGTGGCGGACCTCACGGACCCCCGGAACCGCGCGACCTCCGTCCACCCGAGCGGCCACCGAGGTCCCGCGTTTCTGGTCGAATCGACCCTGGTGTGGGGCTTCACGGCCGGGGTGATCGACCGGCTGCTCCACTTCGCCGGCTGGGAGCGGCCCTGGGACCGGTCCCGGCAGGTCCCGCTCGACCGGCGCTCATGACAGGCTGACCCCCGGCGGGGCCGGACCCCCGGGCGACCGGAAAGAATCTGCGAGGCTATTGACGGTGAACGTGCTGGACATCCTGTTGCTGCTCGCCGCCGTGTGGTTCGCGATCATCGGTTACCGCCAGGGATTCGTGGTCGGCGTCCTCTCGGTGATCGGGTTCCTCGGCGGCGGTCTCGTCGCCGTCCTGCTGCTCCCGGTCCTCTGGAACGAGCTGACCGACAACAGCGAGGTATCGACCACGGTGACGGTCGTCTTCGTGATGGTGGTCATCGTCTGCGCCTCGGTCGGCCAGGCGTTCACCACCCACCTCGGCAACAAGCTGCGCCGCCACATCACCTGGTCGCCCGCCCGTGCCCTCGACGCCACGGGCGGAGCCCTGGTCAACGTCGTCGCGATGCTGCTCGTGGCCTGGCTGATCGGTTCGCTCATCGCCAACACCTCCCTGCCCACCGTGGGCAGGGAGGTGCGCAGCTCCAGGGTTCTGCTCGGCATCGAGCGGGTGATGCCCGACCAGTCGTCCGGCTGGTTCGCCGACTTCCGCTCCACGCTGGCCCGCAGCGGCTTCCCGCCGGTCTTCAGCCCCTTCGTCAGCGAGCCGATCACCCCGGTCCTTCCGCCCGATCCGGCGCTCGTGGACAGCCCGGTCGCCGCGCGCGCCCAGCGCTCCATCGTGAAGGTCGTCGGCACCGCGCCGAGCTGCGGCAAGGTCCTCGAAGGAACCGGCTTCGTCTTCGCCGAGCGCCGCGTCATGACCAACGCGCACGTCGTGGGCGGCGTCGACGAACCGACCGTCCAGATCGGCGGGAAGGGCAAGCTCTACGACGCCAAGGTCGTCCTCTACGACTGGCAGCGCGACATCGCCGTCCTGGACGTGCCGGACCTCAAGGCCGCCCCGCTCGCCTTCGCCGGCGGGGACGCCCGCAGCGGGGACGGCGCGATCGTCGCCGGATTCCCGGAGAACGGATCGTACGACGTGCGCTCGGCACGGGTGCGCGGCCGGATCAACGCGGACGGCCCGGACATCTACAGCCGGGGCACGGTGAACAGGGACGTGTACTCGCTGTACGCGACGGTTCGCCAGGGCAACTCCGGCGGACCCCTCCTCACCGAGAACGGAGAGGTGTACGGCGTGATCTTCGCCCGCTCCCGCGACGACGCGAACACGGGCTACGCTCTGACGGCCGACGAGATCCGCGAGGACATCGAACAAGGACGGACCGCCGCCCAGCAGGTCGACACCCAGGGCTGCGCCCTCTGATCCCGCCCGCTGGCGGTCCCTCCGTCCACCGGCCTCCGCCGGAAGGGCCCGCCGGTCCGCGGCCCGGAAGCGCCCCGGCTCCGGTTCGGAGACGTCGTACCGGATTCGGCCGGGGTCAGTTGCGGGAGTGCCTCAGCCGGGCCGAGACCCAGCGGGCCCGGCGGCGCAGAATGCGCGAGATCCCCACCCCCTGCACGGCGTGCGCCCGGATCTCCTCCGGCGAACCGCCCCTTCCGAGGGGGTTCGACCCGGCGGCCGAGCCGTGGTCGCGTGCTGTCGTGTCACCGTAGTCGTGCGTCCAGCCCATACCCGACGTGTGCCCGTGGCCCAAGGTCGGTAACCCCTCCGGGGCCCGCCAATTGGAGTATGCGCGGGGCACATGGCCGTCCGGTCCAACTCCCTCCGGGGCGAAGGGGCGCGACGGGGCGTCAGCGGTCGGGCTCGGGGTCCTTCAGCCAGTTGACGAGCTCCGTGGTGAAGGCCATCGGGTCCTCCTCGTGGGGGAAGTGCCCGAGGCCGTCGAAGAGCCGCCAGCGGTACGGCGCCTCCACGTACTCGCCCGAACCGGCCGCGCTGCGGGTCCGCATCACCGGGTCCAGGGAGCCGTGGAGGTGGAGCGTCGGCACCCGCACCGGCCGCTTCATGCGCCGGTTGAACTGGACGCCGTCCGGACGGGCGAGCGAGCGCACCATCCAGCGGTACGGCTCGATCGAGCAGTGCGCCGTCGACGGGACGAGCATCGCCCGCCGGTACGCCTCGATGTCCTCCTCGTCCACGTCCGGCCGCGGCCCCGACCAGTCCCGGATCAGCTGTCCCACGAGCGCGGCGTCGTCCGCGACGAGCCGGCGTTCCGGCAGCCACGGCTGCTGGAAGCCCCAGACGTGCGAACCGGCGCGGGACTGGGCGAAGTCGGAGAGCATCGCGGAGCGCCAGCGGCGCGGGTGCGGCATCGAGGAGACCACGAGCCGGCGCACCAGCTTGGGCCGCATCACGGCCGCCGTCCAGGCGAGGTAGCCGCCCAGGTCGTGTCCGACGAGGGCGGCGTCCGGCTCGCCCAGGGAGCGGACGACCCCGGTGATGTCGAGTGCCAGGTTGGCGGGGTCGTAACCGCGCGGCGTGCGGTCGCTGCCGCCCACTCCGCGCAGGTCCATCGCCACGGCCCGGAACCCCGCCTCGGCGAGAGCGGGCAGCTGGTGGCGCCAGGTCCACCAGAACTGCGGGAAACCGTGCAGGAGCAGCACCAGCGGGCCGTCGCCCATCTCGGCGATGTGGAAGCGGGCGCCGTTGGCGGCCACGTCCCGGTGGGTCCACGGCCCGTCGAGCCGTACGGGCCCGCCGGCGGTGCTGCTCTCGGGAAGGGTCATACCGAGGAGCGTCCCACAACGGCGGCCTTGTCCAGGGCCTTGGGCCGCTCGGGGCGCGGGTGGGGCTTGACGTTCTGGACGATCGCGGCCGTCCGCTTGGCCGACGCGATGGACTTCTCCGGCGGCTTGACCTTCTTGAACTTGGAGTACGCGAGGGCACCGAGCAGACCCGCGAGCAGTACGTTCGCGGCGAAGGAGAGCAGGAAGCACCAGACGAGGTTCCAGCCCCCGTTGCCGTTGTGGCCGCCGGTCCAGGTGTTGATGGCGTAGGCGAGGGCGAAGCTCAGCATCGGCAGCGAGAACAGCAGGACCACGGCGGCCGAGATGCCCGCCGCGCTGCCGATCGCTCCCCGCTTGACGTCCTGCCTCAGCTCGGCCTTGGCCAGGGCGATTTCATCGTGCACCAGTGCGGACATCTCGGCGGTCGCCGAGGCGACCAGCTGACCGAGGCTGGGCTCGGCCTTGTCGTACAGGTCGCTCATCGCTGCTCCCTCTGCTCGTCTACGGTCCGACTCAGATCATGCCGGACGGTCGGCCCCGTCGCTCGGTGCCCCCGCCAGTTGGGCGCGCTGACGGTGTTCGGCGGCCTTCCTCTCGTGGATCTCGGCCATCCGCAGGTGGTACTCCGGGCTGTTCTCCTCGTAGATGTCCGGGATGCCGTCCTGGTCGTCGTCGCGGTCCTCCTCGGCGCAGAGCGCGGCGTACTTCCGCACCCTCAGTTTCAGCAGGACGGTGGCGAGGAGCGCCGCGACGAGCGAGCCGATCAGGACGGACGCCTTCACCTCGTCGGTGAGGGCCGGGTTCCCGGTGAAGGCGAGTTCGCCGATGAGGAGCGAGACGGTGAAGCCGATCCCGGCGAGGGTGGCGAGGGCGAAGACGTCGGGCCAGTTCAGTTCGGGGTTGAGTTCGGCGCGGGTGAAGCGGGCGGCGAGCCAGGTCCCGCCGAAGATGCCGACCGCCTTGCCGACGACGAGACCGAGGACGACGCCGAGGGTGACCGGCTGGGTGAAGACGTCCCCGAGCGCCTTGCCGGAGATCTCGACCCCGGCGGAGAAGAGCGCGAACAGCGGTACGGCGAGGCCGGCCGAGAGCGGGCGGACCAGGTGCTCGATGCGCTCGCCGGGGGAGTGCTCCTCGCCCTCCCGGGTGGTGCAGCGCAGCATCAGGCCCATGGCCACGCCCGCGATGGTGGCGTGGACGCCGCTGTTGTACATCAGGCCCCAGATGACCAGGGCGAGCGGCACGTACACGTACCAGCCGCGGACGTCCTTGCGGAGCAGCAGCCAGAAGACGACGAGGCCGGCGAGGGCACCGCCGAGCGCGGCGAAGTTCAGGTCGCCGGTGAAGAAGACCGCGATGATCAGGATCGCGAAGAGGTCGTCGACGACGGCGAGGGTGAGGAGGAAGGCGCGGAGCGCGGACGGCAGCGAGGTGCCGATGACGGCGAGGACGGCGAGGGCGAAGGCGATGTCGGTCGCGGTGGGGACGGCCCAGCCGTCGAGCGAGCCGTCGCCGAGGACGTTGACCAGGGTGTAGACGAGGGCGGGCGCGGCCATGCCGCAGAGGGCGGCGATGACGGGGAGCGCGGCGGCCCGGGGGTCGCGCAGCTCGCCCGCGACGAGTTCGCGCTTGAGTTCGACGCCGGCGACGAAGAAGAAGACGGCGAGAAGGCCGTCGGCGGCCCAGTGCTGGACCGACAGGTCGAGGCCGAGGGCGGCGGGGCCGAAATGGAATTCGCGTACGGACGCGTAGCTGTCGCTCAGCGGTGTGTTCGCCAAGATCAGGGCGGCGACGGCGGCGAGGAGGAGCAGCACGCCGCCGACGGTCTCGGTGCGCAGGGCGTCGGTGAGGTGGCGGCGCTCCGGCAGGGGGAGGACCCCGAGGAGCTTGCGGTCGGTGGGCGCGGACATGTGGGGACCTCCGTCGGGCGGGCAGGGCGAAGCACATGCCGACCAGACTTCCCGGCGCACCTGGGTCTTTCCGTCGCGTCTTGGACGCGACGCACACCCTACCCAAGGAGGCGGCGGGTATCCGGCGTAGAAGCAGCCTATGCAATTCATCCTGCTTCATCCGCTTTTCTGCCACCGGAGGAGGGGGCGGACGCACGGGAACGCCCGCCCCGGACCGGGGCGGGCGTTCCCGCACGGCGTGCCGCCGGGCCTCAGTCCTCGCTGGAGGCGGCCGGCAGCTGGGTCTGGATGAGGGACATGACCGAGGAATCGGTCAGCGTGGTGACGTCGCCCAGCTCCCGGTTCTCCGCCACGTCGCGCAGCAGACGGCGCATGATCTTGCCCGAGCGGGTCTTCGGGAGTTCCGCCACCGGCAGGATGCGCTTCGGCTTGGCGATCGGGCCGAGGGTCGCGCCGACGTGGTCGCGCAGTTCGCCCACGAGGCCGTCGGCCTGGTTCGCCGTACCGCGCAGGATCACGAAGGCGACGATCGCCTGGCCGGTCGTCTCGTCGGCGGCGCCGACGACGGCCGCCTCGGCCACCGCCGGGTGGGAGACGAGCGCCGACTCGACCTCGGTGGTCGAGATGTTGTGGCCCGAGACGAGCATGACGTCGTCGACCCGGCCGAGCAGCCAGATGTCGCCGTCCTCGTCCTTCTTGGCGCCGTCGCCCGCGAAGTACTTGCCCTCGAAACGGGACCAGTACGTGTCCACGTAGCGCTGGTCGTCGCCCCAGATGGTGCGGAGCATCGACGGCCACGGCTCGGTGAGGACCAGGTAACCGCCACCGCCGTTCGGCACCTCGTTGGCCTCGTCGTCCACGACGGTGGCGGAGATGCCCGGCAGCGGGCGCTGGGCGGAACCCGGCTTGGCCTCGGTGACGCCCGGCAGCGGCGAGATCATCATCGCGCCGGTCTCGGTCTGCCACCAGGTGTCCACGACCGGGGTCCTGCCCGCGCCGATGTGCTCGCGGTACCAGACCCACGCCTCGGGGTTGATCGGCTCGCCGACCGAGCCGAGCACGCGGAGGCTGGACAGGTCGAACTTCGCGGGGATGTCGTCGCCCCACTTCATGAACGTGCGGATCGCGGTGGGCGCCGTGTAGAGGATGGTGACGCCGTACTTCTGCACGATCTCCCAGAACCGGCCCTGGTGCGGGGTGTCCGGGGTGCCCTCGTACATGACCTGCGTCGCGCCGTTGGCCAGCGGGCCGTAGACGATGTACGAGTGGCCGGTGACCCAGCCGATGTCGGCGGTGCACCAGTAGACGTCGGTCTCCGGCTTGAGGTCGAAGACGGCGTGGTGGGTGTAGGCGGCCTGGGTGAGGTAGCCGCCGGAGGTGTGCAGGATGCCCTTCGGCTTCCCCGTGGTGCCCGAGGTGTAGAGGATGAAGAGCGGGTGCTCCGCCGGGAACGCCTCCGGGGCGTGCTCGGCGGACTGGCGGGCGACGATGTCGTCCCACCAGACGTCGCGGCCCTCGGTGAAGGCGGTGTCCTGGCCCGTTCGACGGACCACGAGGACGTGCTCGACCTGCGGGCACTTGGCAACGGCCTCGTCGATGGCCGGCTTGAGGGCGCTCGGCTTGCCGCGCCGGTAGCCGCCGTCGGCGGTGACGACCAGCTTGGCGTCGGCGTCCTGGATGCGGGAGGCCACCGCGTCGGCCGAGAAGCCGCCGAAGACCACCGAGTGGGCGGCGCCGACACGGGCGCAGGCCAGCATCGTGATGGCCGCCTCGGGGATCATCGGCAGGTAGACGGCGACCCGGTCGCCCTTGCGGACGCCCAGCTCGATCAGGGCGTTGGCGGCCCTGGAGACCTCGTCCTTGAGTTCGGCGTAGGTGATCGCGCGGCTGTCGCCCGGCTCGCCCTCGAAGTGGATGGCGACCCGGTCGCCGTGACCGGCCTCGACGTGCCGGTCGACGCAGTTGTACGCCACGTTCAGCTCGCCGTCCGCGAACCACTTGGCGAACGGCGGGTTCGACCAGTCGAGGGTCTCGGTCGGCGCGGTGGCCCAGGTCAGGCGCTTGGCCTGCTCGGCCCAGAAGCCCAGCCTGTCCGCCTTGGCCTGCTCGTACGCCTCCGCCGTCACATTGGCGTTCGCCGCCAGCTCGGCGGGCGGCGCGAAGCGGCGCTCCTCGCGAAGCAGATTGGCCAGGCTTTCGTTGCTCACGACATCTCCCTTTCCCAGGGCGTCCTCATGTGCGTATGTGTCCCGCGTCATAGCTCATCAGTCAGATGCCCGGGTGACAAGAGCAACCAGGAAATTGGTTTAGACCTATGAGTGCCTGGCGTGGGTGGCCCCTTCTGCCCGAGCGGGGGGAGAAGGGGCCACACGGTTCCACGGACGGACGGAGCCGATGGTTCAGGGCGCGTGCCCCGGGGCGCGCGCCCCGGAGGGGGCGCCCGCTCAGGAGGCGCGCGTCGTCTCCAGCCGGACCGCCGGGTCGGCCGGGGGGGCGACCAGGGGGCCGGCCGGGGGGCGGGCAGTCGGTCCGGCCTCCGGTGCGGCCGGGAGCGCGGTCGGCATGACGCGCGTGAAGACGTCGTCGTAGGCGTCGTGGCCGTGCGGCCCGTCCGCGCCGTCGAGCAGATACGCCTGCGCCTCGCCCACATGGAAGTACATCCCGTGCAGCGTGAGACTGCCGTCGGCGAGCCGGCGCGCCACCGACTCGTACGCCCGCAGGTGCTCCAGCTGCTGCACCACGTTGGTCAGGCAGAGCTGCTCGACCGCGTCGGCCGGGAGGCGTCCCGCGATCCGGGCCCAGACGTGACGTCTGCTCGCCATCCGTTCCAGGCTGGGTCTGCCGTGCCGGAGCCAGCGGCGGAGCGGGGACGGAGGGTCGTCCGGACCGCCGTTCAGGAGGGCCTGCATCGCGCCGCACCCCGAGTGGCCGCAGACGGTGATCGACTCGACCCGCAGCACGTCCACCGCGTACTCGATGGCCGCCGCCACGGAGTCGTCCCCGCTCTCCTCGCCGGGGAGCGGGACGAGGTTGCCGACGTTGCGCACCGTGAAGAGGTCGCCGGGTCCGCTCGCCGTGATCATGCTGGTGACCAGGCGGGAGTCGGCGCAGGTCAGGAAGAGCTGCGAGGGGCGCTGGCCCTCCCGGGCGAGCCGGGCGAGCTCGTCCCGTACGAGCGGGGCGGTGTTCCGCTGGAAGTTGCCGATGCCGCTCGCCAGCTTCAGACCCGGCGCGGCCCGGGACGCGGACCGCTCGCCACCGGAGCCGGCCCCCTCGCCCTCCTCCCCCGGTCGCTGCCCGCACTGGTGGTTGTGCCACGGGTTCCAGGGACGGCAGCAGGGGTGCGGGGCGGTGCCGGGGGAGGGAGCGGCGATCCGGGTGCCGGAGGGGCCGGTCGTCTCGACCGTGCCCCCGTGGGCGAGGTGCCCGGCCGTCCAGTCGCTCAGCGCCTCGTAGGCCGCGTGGTCCATGAAGGAACCGTCCAGTTCGACCACCACGTCGGAACCCTGCGGCAGTTGGTGCAGCGCCCGGCTCAGCCGGGGTACGGCGAGGAAGGTCAGCTGGCCCCGGACGCGCAGCAGTTGGCGTCCGTCCCGTTCCTCACGGGTGATCCGGGTGCGGGAGAGCCGGTGGAGGGCGACCGCGACCGCCACGGCGATGCCGAGGGCGACGCCTTCCAGGATGCCGACGAGGACGACTCCGGAGAGCGTCACGGCGTAGACGACGGCCTCGCGATGGCGGGTGACGGTGCGAATGTGGGTGATGCTGACCATCTGGATGCCGACGACCATGACGAGCGCGGCGAGCGCGGGCAGCGGGATCAGGTCGAGCACGGGCACGAGCAACAGGGCCGCGAGCACGATCCACAGGCCGTGCAGCATGGTGGAGGCGCGGCTCACCGCGCCTGCCGAGACGTTGGCGACGCTGCGGACCGCGACTCCGGCCACCGGCAGTCCGCCGAGCGCGCCGGAGACCACGTTGGCCGCGCCCTGGCCCGCGAGTTCCCGGTCGAGAGCGGTGCGGGGGATGCCCAGGCCGTGGTCGGGGCGGGCGGCGACGAGCTTGTCGACCGCGACGGCGGAGAGCAACGACTGCACGCTGGTGACCAGGGTGATCGTGAGGACGCCGGCGGCGATGCCGAGGACCGGCCCCTCGGGCGTTCCGGGCAGGGCGTGGCTGCTCCAGGACGGCAGGTCGACGCGGGGCACGGCGAGTCCGGCGAGCGTCGCCACGGCGGTCGCACCCGCCACCGCGACGAGTGCTGCCGGGGCCTTCCGTGCGTATCTCCCCGTCCGGCCCGGCAGTCGGGGCCAGCACAGGAGTACGGCCACGGTGAACGCGCTGACGGTGAGGGCGGCGGGCTGGACGCGCGCCAACTGGGCGGGCAGTCCGAGGACGTTGTCCACGGCGGAACTCTGGGGGGTGCCGCCGAGCACGATGTGCAGCTGGGCCAGGGCGATGGTGACGCCGATGCCGCCCAGCATGCCGTGCACGATCGCGGGTGAGACGGCGAGCGCCGAACGGGCCACGCGCAGTGCGGAGAGGCCGAGTTGGGCGAGGCCGGCGAGAACGGTGATGACGCAGGTGGTGCGCCAGCCGTAGAGCTGGATGAGTTCGGCGGTCACGACGGTGAGTCCGGCGGCGGGGCCGCTCACCTGGAGCGGGGAGCCGCCGAAGCGGCCGGCGACGAGGCCGCCGACGGCGGCGGCGACCAGACCGGCCTGGAGCGGGGCTCCGGTGGCGAGTGCGATGCCGAGCGAGAGCGGCAGCGCGATCAGGAAGACGGCGACGGACGCGGACAGGTCGGCGCCGGCGACACGGAAGCGGCGCGGCCCGCCCGGGGGGCTGTGGGGCCGCTGGACGCGGGGCCTGGTGGTCGTGCGGTCAGGGGGGCAGAGAGTCATGTTCCCGTCTCCTCCGGGGCAGCGCGGTCGCGGCTCGTGCGGGACGAGCGCGGGGGGCTCGCGGCCGTGGGATCACGGCGTACAGCGGCGGGATTCCCGGCGGGATCTCTCGAATGGAAGATCAACGCTCGGTAAATGAATCGTAATGGAGAGTAAAGATCCGGGTGCGACTTTACGGGCAAATAGGGCAACGGTTCACCCGATCCGGTGGTAGGTGGCCGTTCTTCAGCTTGTCGTTTCATCTCTCCGGCTGTCGCGGTGCGACGTTGACGCCGCTCGCACGGAATCGAGGAGAGGTGGGCGGATGACAGCCGCCGGGAGAAGGACCACTGCTCAGAAGAGGACGCTCGCCGCCGGTGCCCTCACCGTCGCCCTGATCACCGGTCTCGCCGGGTGCTCGGGCTCCGACGACGCCGCGCGGGGCACACCCGCCGGTGGCGCGGGCGCCAAGAAGGGCCAGGCCGCGGCCCCGCGAACGGCGCCCCGTCTGATCGGCGACGGATCGACCGCCTTCACCGGCGCCCAGCCCCGCCAGCCGGTGTGGCAACGCCTCAAGCCGGGGGAGACGCCACCGCAGTTCGTGGTCTTCTCGTGGGACGGCGCGGGCGAGGACAGCCAGAAACTGTTCTCCCACTTCCGCGAGGTGGGCAAGAAGTACAACGCCACCATGACCTACTTCCTCAGCGGCGTGTACCTGCTGCCCGAGGAGAAGCGGAACCTCTACGACCCGCCCCAGCACGGCGCGGGCCGCTCGGACATCGGATTCAACGATGTCGAGGGCATCCGCGCCACCGTCCACGAACTCCGCGGGGCGTGGCAGGACGGCAACGAGATCGGCACCCACTTCAACGGACACTTCTGCGGCGCCGACGGCGGTGTGGGCACGTGGTCCGTCGAGGAGTGGAAGAGCGAGATCAACCAGGCCAAGTCCTTCGTCAAGACCTGGAAGACGAACGCGGGCCTGCGTACCGAGCCGCCGCTGCCCTTCGACTACGACAAGGAACTCGTCGGCGCCCGCACCCCCTGTCTGGAGGGGCGGAAGAACTTCGTCCGGGCGGCGGCACAGATGGGCTTCCGCTACGACACCAGCGGCGTCAACGACCAGATCTGGCCCAAGAAGGACATGGGTCTCTGGGACCTGTCGCTGCAGCTCGTGCCCGTCCCGGGCCGCGCCTTCCAGACGCTGTCCATGGACTACAACTTCCTGGTCAACCAGTCGCCCGGCACCACCCAGGGCGACCCCTCCCAGCACCGGTACTGGGGGGACCAGATGCGGGACGGCCTGGTCCAGGCGTTCGAGCGCTCCTACCGGGGCAACCGCGCGCCGCTGATCATCGGCAACCACTTCGAGTCCTGGAACGGCGGCACGTACATGCGGGCCGTCGAGGAGACGATCGCCAAGGTCTGCGGGCAGAAGGACGTCAAGTGCGTCTCCTTCCGCCAGCTCGCCGACTGGCTCGACGCCCAGGACCCCGACGTCATCGCCAAGATGCGGACCCTCAAGGTCGGCGAGGCCCCGGCGGCCGGCTGGAAGAACTTCCTCGCCCCCCAGCCGGCGAAGCCCGTCTCACCCGCGTCGCCCGCGGTCCCGGCGGGTGCTCCGGCGGGCACGGCCCCCCGGTCGGAGGGCTGACCGGCGCCGCACCCCCGGGCGGAAGCCGTCAGCCGGACTGCGGGACGGCCACCGGCTCGCCGAGCACGAAACCGGGGTCGACCTGCGCCGCCAGGTCGGCCCCGGTCCTGGCGTTGCCCCAGCTCTCCGCGTTGCGCAGGTGGAAATGGACCATCTGGCGCGTGTAGCGCTCCCAGTCGCGGTGGGCGTACGAGTCGTCCGCCGCGTCCTGGAGGGCCTGGAGGGCCATGCGGTTCTCCGCCTCCAGGAGTTCGAAGCGGGGCGGGCGGCCCTTCTCCATCGCGCGGACCCAGTCCGAGTGGCCCACGGTCACGAGCAGGTCCTCGCCGACCTCCTCGCGCAGGAAGTCGAGGTCGTCCTGGCCCTGCACCTTGTTGCCGACGACCCTGAGCGCGACGCCGAAGTCCCGCGCGTACTCCTTGTACTGGCGGTAGACCGAGACCCCCTTGCGGGTCGGTTCGGCGACCAGGAAGGTCATGTCGAAGCGGGTGAAGAGACCGGACGCGAAGGAGTCCGAGCCCGCCGTCATGTCGACGACCACGTACTCGTCGACGCCGTCGACCAGGTGGTTGAGGCAGAGTTCCACCGCTCCCACCTTCGAGTGGTAGCAGGCGACCCCGAGGTCCGACTCCGTGAAGGGGCCGGTCGCCATCAGCCGGACCTCGCCGTCGTCGAGGGGGACCGGACGTGCGCACGCCTCGTAGACCGGGTTGTCCTCGCGGACCCGCAGCAGCCGCGATCCCTCCCCGGGCGGCGTCGTCTTGATCATCGTGTCGGCGGAGACGATCCGCGGGTTCGTGCCCCGGAGGTACTCCTTGATGAGGGGCAGGTGCGCGCCCATCGCGGGCAGTGCGGCGGCTTCCGCCTCGGAGAGGCCGAGGGCGGCCCCCAGGTGCTGGTTGATGTCGGCGTCCACGGCGACGACGGGGGCTTCGTTGGCGGCGAGGTGGCGGATGAAGAGCGAGGACAGCGTGGTCTTGCCGCTGCCGCCCTTCCCCACGAAAGCGATCTTCATGTTCACCTAGGGTAGCGGCATGGTCGCGCCTCGTGGTCGGTATGCGTGAAGAAGACCACTCCATCGTGGGGCGGGGCCCCGGGGCGCGTAGCCTCCCTCCTTATGAGTACGCACGCCTCTGACCCCTTGGCCGCCCTCGGTTCCCTGCCGGGCGTCGCCGAAGCGGTGGACTCGGTACGCAAGGCCGTCGACCGGGTCTACGGCCACCGCGTGATGCGCCGCCGCAGCAACGAGATCTCCTCCGAGGCGGCGCTGCGCGGGGCGCGCGGTTCGGCGGCCCTGTCCGGTGCCGACTGGGCGCTGGAGGAGGTCCGGCGGCGCACGGACTTCAGTGGTGATCCCGAGGCCCGCGCGGTCGGCGCCGCCCTGCGCCTGGGGGCCGAGGCCGGGCAGCTCCTCTCCATCTGGCGCCAGTCGCCCCTGCGGGTGCTCGCCCGGCTCCACCTGGTCGCCGCCGGTGATCCGGGCGACTCGGTGGGCCGGCCCCGGCTGGACGGCGAGACGGTCGACGAACCGCTGCTCGAAGGCCCCGTTCCGACGCCCGCGGAGGTGGCCGGGCGACTCGACGGCCTCGCGGAGCTGATCGTCGCGGGCGGCGAGGCCCCGGCGCTCGTGACGGCCGCCGTGGTGCACGGCGAGCTGCTCGCGCTGCGTCCCTTCACCTCGTACAACGGCCTGGTCGCCCGGGCCGCGGAGCGGATCGTGCTGGTCGGCAGCGGTCTCGACCCCAAGGCGATCTGCCCGGCCGAGGTCGGTCACGCGGAGCAGGGGCGGGCGGCGTACCTCGCCGCGTTCGAGGGGTACCTGTCGGGGACCCCGGATGGCGTGGGCGGCTGGATCGCGCACTGCGGGCGCTCGGTCGGGCTGGGGGTCCGGGAGTCGACTGCCGTCTGCGAGGCGCTCCAGCGCGGCGCGGCCTGAGGAACCCTCACGGACCTTCCGGTCAGGGGCCCCGGGTCCGCTCCGGGTCCGTCCCCGGAAAGGGGTGCGGCGGTACCCCTTCAGGTACCGCCGCCGGCACGTCCGTCCGGTTACCAAGCGTCCTCGATGGATGCCCATCAGGCCGGGTGCTTTGCCCGTGGCCTGGTGCGGCTGGCCCGTAATCGACGGGTCGACGTCGCGTGGGTGCCGGATTTCCGTGCTAGGTCCGTGGGGCCTTCTTGCTCAACAGGAGATCCTCTCGGATGCCTCAGGTCTCGCGGGCCTGATTCCTTTTTACTCCTCCCGAGGTAGAAGCGAAAGTGCTGGTTCCGCTTCTCTTCCTCAGGGTCGGATCCGGGCGGAAGCGGCGGCTCGGTGGGCGGCGGGGACGGCCCGCCGGCGCCGGGCGGCGTACCAGACGATCCCGGCCCCGACCGCCGCCGCCCCCACGGCCGCCGCGGCGACCAGGGTGGGCCGGGGCGGCATCCGGAACGTGGGAAGCCGCTGCTTGAGCCGGACCGGCTTGTCGAAGACAAGGATCGGCCACTCCCGGGCGACGGCCTCGCGGCGCAGGGTCCGGTCGGGATTGACCGCGTGCGGGTGGCCCACGGCCTCCAGCATGGGGATGTCGGTCGCCGAGTCGCTGTAGGCGTAGCAGTGCGACAGGTCGTAGCCCTCCGACTCCGCCAGTCCCCGGACCGCCTCGGCCTTCGTCGGCCCGTAGGCGTAGTACTCCACCTCACCCGTGAAGCACCCGTCCTCGCCGACCACCATCCGGGTGGCGACGACCCGGTCGGCGCCGAGCATCTCGCCGATGGGCTCGACCACCTCGGCGCCGGAGGTCGAGACGATGACCACGTCCCGGCCGGCGGCGTGATGGGCCTCGATGAGGGAGGCCGCCTCGTCGTAGATGATCGGGTCGATCAGTGCGTGAAGGGTCTCGGCGACGAGTTCCTTCACCTGGGCGACGTTCCAGCCTTTGCAGAGCGCGGAAAGATATTCGCGCATCCGCTCCATCTGGTCGTGATCGGCCCCGCCCACCAGGAAGACGAACTGGATGTAGGCCGTCCGCAGGGCGGCGCGGCGGCTGATCAGCCCGCCCCGGTAGAAGGACTTGCTGAAGGTCAGCGTCGAGGACTTCGCAATGACCGTCTTGTCCAGGTCGAAGAAGGCGGCCGTGCGTGGCAAGGAGTGGTTTTCCACGACCCCGAGCATAGGTGCCCGCCATTCGGCGTACGCTGGAGCGCGTGGGTTTGCCTGAGAAGCCTCTCGGGTACACCATGGAAGTCACGGATCGTTCGCGACCGTGCTACCCCGGTCCGACTCCTCCCCCCCCCCGAGTCGGCCGGAGAAGACGACCCCCGCTCTCCCCCCCGGCGGGGGTCGTCGCATGTCCGGAGCCGTTTCCGGCCGGTACGGCATCGCCTTCTCCCTTCTTTCCACCTCCTGGCCGTGGATCGGCCTGTAGGGCGACATGGCTCTGATTTCTCACTCAGAGTAACTGTTGTGCTGCGTTCCGGACAGGCTCCGGCAGGGTGGCGAAGTTATTCACAGGGCCGCCCTTATCCACAGTTTTTCGGTGGGGCCCCCATGATTTCCGCGGTGACCCCACGGTGATTCCTGTCGCGCGTTCGCGGACGGCAGGAATCACGAGAGGAGCATGTGCCATGGGGGCATCCAGGACTTCCGGCGTCGGGACCACGGGGACCGAGGGCGCGAGGTGGGGCTCTCCACCGGGCCCGGCGCCCGGCGGGGCGTCCTCGGCGAGGAGGCACGGCACGGCGGAGGGAAGCCCGGGAGCCCGGCACACGGGAGCGCGCGGGGAGCCCCGGGCCGACGAGACGCACCGGGCCGGGCCGCTGATCGTCACCGAGGATCTCGAACTGCTCGACGACCTTCTCCGGCTGTGCGCGGCGGCCGGGGTCGATCCCGAGGTGCACCACCGGGTGCCCGAACGACGGGCGAACTGGACGGACCCGCCCCTCGTCCTGATCGGCGACGACTCCGCGGCCCGGTGCCGGGGAGCCGTGCGGCGGCCCGGGATCGTCCTCGTCGGCCGTGAACGGGACGATCCGGAGATGTGGCGGCTGGCCGTCGAGATCGGCGCGGAGTGCGTGCTGCGGCTTCCGGACGCCGAGAGCCTTCTCGTCGACCGCATCGCCGACGCCGCCGAGGGTGCGGGCCGACAGGCGCTGACGGTCGGCGTCGCCGGCGGCCGGGGAGGAGCGGGCGCCTCCACCCTGGCCTGCGCCCTCGCTCTCGCCGCCGCTCGGGCCGGGCAGCGCACCCTGCTCGTCGACGGCGACCCGCTGGGCGGCGGTCTCGACGTGCTGCTCGGCGGCGAACGCGAGGAGGGCAGGCGCTGGCCCGACTTCGCGGCGTCGAAGGGCCGGCTGGCGGGAGGCGCCCTGGAGGAGTCCCTGCCGTCGGTGCGGGGGGTCCGGATGCTCAGCTGGGGAAGGGAGCCCACGGCACCGGTGCCGCCCGCGGCCGTACGGTCCGTGCTCGCCGCCGCACGACGCCGTGGCGGGGTCGTCGTGGTCGACCTGCCGCGCGGGGGCGGCGAGCCGACCGCCGAGGCCCTCGCCCAGCTCGACCTCGGACTGCTCGTGGTCCCCGGGGAGCTGAGGGCCGTCGCGGCGGCCCACCGGACGGCCTCCGCCCTCGGCGTGACCGTGCGCGACCTGCGGGTCGTGGCGCGCGGTCCGTACGCGGCGGGACTCGACGAGCGGTGGATCGCCGACGCGCTGCGGCTGCCCCTCGCCGGCGAGCTTCCCTACGACCCGGGGGCCGTGGCGGACCAGGACGCGGGGGTGCCCCCGGGCGCCGAGCCCCGGGGACCGCTCGGTCGGTTCTGCGCCGCCTTCTGGGAGCGCGTGCTCACGCCCGGCGGTGCGGCGTGACCGGGGTCTGGGGCGAGGGCGGTGGCGCGGGGCTCCTTGACGCCGTGCGGCAGCGGCTCGCGGCGAGTGGGGCCGAGCCCACCCCGGCCCGGGTCGCGGCGGCGCTGCGGGCCCAGGGCCGGTTGCTCGGTGACGCGGAGGTCCTCGGAGCCGCCGAGGAGCTGAGGTGCGAGCTGATCGGTACCGGACCGCTGGAACCCCTGCTAGCCGACCCGGCGGTCACCGACGTCCTGGTCTCCGCGCCCGACCTGGTGTGGGTGGACCGGGGGACCGGCCTCGAACGGGCCCCGGTGTCCTTCCCCGACGCCGCCGCCGTGCGCAGACTCGCGCAACGGCTCGCGGCCGTCGCCGGACGGAGGCTCGACGATGCCCGGCCCTGGGTGGACGCCCGGCTCCCCGACGGCACCCGCATGCACGCGGTGCTGCCGCCGGTGGCGGTCGGCTCCACCTGCCTGTCGCTCCGGGTGGTGCGCCCGCGCGCCTTCACCCTGGAGGAGCTGGCCGAGGCGGGCACGGTGCCGCCCGGAGGAGCTCCGGTCCTGCGAGGCCTGATCGACTCCCGTGTGTCGTACCTGGTCAGCGGCGGTACGGGAACGGGGAAGACCACGCTCCTCGCCTCCCTCCTTGGCCTGGTCGGGGAGCGGGAGCGGATCGTGCTCGCCGAGGACTCGGCCGAGTTGCGACCGGACCATCCGCACGTGGTCCGTCTTGAGGCGCGGCCCGCCAACCAGGAGGGCGCCGGTTAGCTCAAGGGTTTGTAGATGTCTCGGTGTCTCAGCGGTACACCACGGGTGGCTGTTAGGTTCAAGTGACTGTTGATGTCTCAGGTGTGGGGGCTTCGTGGAGTACTTCTTCGTGTCGCACGCCAAGGTGCGCCGGTATGCGGGTGCCGTGGACGGTGTGGATCTGGACTGGATCGAGTACGTGACCCGCAAGGGTGCTCTGAAGGAGGGCGCGCCGTTCTTCCTGGGGGCGGACATGCGTCCGCTGGAGCCGCTTACCTCGTTCTTCTTTGAGCTGGCCAAGCGTCTGGATGCAGGGTCGCTCCAGGACTACACGTACGACCTCATGGATCTGGCTGACTTCCTTGGGCAGTTGGACCCACCGACTGATCTGTTGTCGGCTACGGAGGATGACCTCGTTGCCTACCGGGACGAGCTCATGGAGTACCAGGACGAGCCGGTGTCGGCGGCCACGTGGATGCGGCGGCGGGCTGCGATCAACAACTTCTACGACTGGGCTGTCGAGGACGCGAAGCTGCTGGAAGGGCGCCCATATCTCCGACGCAAGAACGGTAAGGACGTTCTGTCCGTGTCCGTCGTCAACGACCTCGATGTTCGTCATCTGACCTACTCGCAGTGGCGGTTCCTGAAGCAGGTGGGGCTTCGTGGCCTATTGCCGGACGAGCGGGCGGACCGGTCGTTCCGTGGGGCGGCGCCGTTGCGCAACAGCGCGGCGGCGGAGCTGGCGGTGACGACCGGGATGCGCCTGCGGGAGTTCAGCACCCTGCTCGATATCGAGGTCGGGAGGCCGCGCCGGGACGGCTCGGCGGCGCTGGTGGACCTGGGGGAGATGGCCAAGTACAAGCTGCCTCGCACGGTGGAGATCCAGCACGACACCTTGCGGGAGATCGACTTCTACCGGCGCACAGAGCGGGCGAAGATCGTGCATGCGGCCGCCCGCACACTGCACCGTCACCGGTCGGAGCTCTTCGTCGTCGACGACATCAACTCCCGGCAGGGCAAGCTCAGCGGAGTCCTGTACGGCCGCCGGCGGACCTTCACGATCAAGGACATGGACGTGGCCACGCGCCGGATCGCGGTCATCGAGGGCGACCAGGGTCTGGAACCGATGGCGCTGTTCGTCGGACGCGGCGGGCGCATGCTCTCCGCGCAGCGCTGGCATCAGATCTTCGAGGACGCCCACGTGCGGGCCCTGCGGATCAGCAAGGAGCACAAGCTCGAGACGGTGGTGCCGCGGGCATTCAAGATCCACGACCTGCGTCACACGTTCGCGATCTTCATGCTCCAGTTGCTGACCGAGCTGGTGGCGGAGCAGGAGGCGGAGCTGCGGCAGCTGGGCGGGCACACCGCGTACCTGGCCGATCACATCAGCAGGTCGCCGCAGCTGACGGTTCAGCGTTTGCTCGGCCATCGCCAGGCGACGTCGACCATGCGTTACCTGCGCTACATCCGCAAGACGAACCTGCTGGTCGCCCGGGCGATCGCGGATTGGAATGCCCGGGACACCACCTACGCCGACTACGCGGCCCGGCTGACGCAGGGGAGGGCTGCCTGATGCCCCGCCGGGGAGAACGCAGGAGCCGGCAGCGTCCGGCCGCTACCGTCGCGCCGCCGGCGCCGCCTGGACGGATCGGGGTCCGGGAACTCGTCTACGTCTACCGGCACCAGCGGATGACCCACCGGATCGATCCGGCGGAGTACCAGTGCTCACTGCTGGCGGGCCAGCTGGCTGATGCCTGGCTGGACTATCACCGCAAGGCGGGTCTGGCCTTCAGCGGCAACTACGTCACCGCGATCCGCAGCTTCCTGACGTTCGCCGGCACGCATCTGGCGGCCACCGGCCTCGATCCGGATGAAGCCCGGCTGGATGGCGGTCCCATCGACTTGGCCGAGGTGATCTACCAGTGGGAGGAAGATCTCGTCACCCGCTACGAGCCGACTTCGAACCAGCCGAACGTGTTGGCCGGTTTGCTGCTGACTCTGGTGGAGCACAGGGCGGTCCGGGACGCGAAGGTGCCCGAGCGCCTGCGGCGGCGGGCGGAAGGGCCGCCGACGTTCCGGGGTGGCTCGAGCGAGCCGTTGGACGAGTTCGCCAATCACGAGCGTCTGCTTCTGCTGGACGGCGCCAAGGCTGATGTCCGGGCCCTGGAGAAGCGGCTCGCCGTGGGCCGGGCTCTGCTGGCTGAGGGCCAGGACCCGCGCAGTGGAGGCTGGCGGTCGCTGCCCAATCTGGTCTGGGCGGCCCGGCACGGCGTGCTCGACATGCCCGCCCTGCTGACGCATCTCCCGGCGCACTTCAAGTGGTGGCCGAAGCCGGTAAGGGACATAGTGGCCGACCCCCTCTACATGGCCCGCTTCGGCGGGAAGTACGGCGTGATGACCACCGTCAGTGGCCTGCTGTTCCCCAACGAACTCGACCTGCAGCCGTTCCGGGTCCTGCTCCTGCTGGCCATGGGCGATGCCACCTCCGAGGAAGTGCACGATCTTTGTCTGGACGACCTTGAGTTCAGCGATGAAGGGGTCCGGGTGCTGCAGACCAAACTGCGGGCCCAGCGGGTCCGTCCGCATCTGCACGGCAACGATGGGCCGCGGGAGAGCGAGCGGCCTCTGGACGAGGACGAGGCACCTGGAGAGTCCATCTACCCCGGCACCGGCAACTGGGACGTCCCCGGACTCCTGCGCCGCCTGATCGCGGTGAACACCCTGACCCGGGAGGTATTCGAGACCGATCCGTGGCTGTTCACTGCCGTCGAGTCCACCGACTACCGGCGTCGCATGGCCGCGGGGCGGGCGATCTTCAAGCGCCCGGGGCGCCGGTTCACCGACTGGATCGCCACCCATCCGGATATGGAAGGCGACCCGGCGAAGATCTCCGAGCCGCACGACGTGCGGCGGCTGCGGAAGACGTCGAAGACCACGCGCGTCGCCGCTCTGGGCGGCAGCCTGAGCGACCTGGCCGGGGACGACCACCACATCGAAGTGTTCCGGGGCCACTACGCGCACGGCACGACCGCGCACGTCCTGGCAGGCCGGGCGGTCAACCGGGCCCAGCGCGGAGTTTTCAACAAGATCAAGCCTGGCAAGCCCGTGCTGGTCACCGAGGGGGCCGAGGCCATGCTTGCGGAGCCGGAGACGGCCGCTGAGCTGGGCATCTCGCCTGAGCAGGGAAAAGCCTTGCAGCACGGAGAGCTCGACATGGGTGTCGTCAACTGCCGTGATCCCCACGACTCCCCGCACACCCCCAAGGGCAGGCTCTGCCACGTCGCGCCGGCGATGTGCATGATCTGCCCGAACGCGATCGTGTTCACCTCGCAGCTGCCCCGGCTGCTGATGCTCGACGACCACATCACCCACATGCGCAAGGTGCTGACCCCACCGGTCTGGCAGGCCACCTGGGCCGTTCAGGCAGCCGCACTGAAGGAAGTGTTCGCCGAGTGCGCGGAACAGCTTCCAGAGGCCCGCCGGCAGATCGAGGAGGGCAAGTTCCGCCTCGACCTGCCGCTCGGAATGCGAACGGAGTACGACCGATGACAACCGCCGCCGCCTTCCAGGTTCTGCCCTCGCAGACCATCCCCGACGACACGCCTGTCCTCGGCGGTCGCCGCAACCTCATCCCCGGAGCGGAGGTCCCGCTCTTCGGGCAGAGCGGGTACTGGCCCGGCGACTGCCTTCGACGGCCGGCGAACCGGGTGAAGAGCGCCTGGCGGGCGTCGTTTCCCACGGACCCGCTCTGGAATCTGCGGACCCGCGAGATCGCCTTCGGGATGCTCAACTCCAGCCACAAGATCCTCCGGGATGCCGGCCTGTTCTTCCGGGCCGAGAACTGGAGCCTGCCTTCGGTCAGGCAGATGTGCGACAAGATGCGGCTCATCGCCGCATGGGCGGTCGAACAGCAGATGCCCCACGATCTGGCCGCGTGGGCGGCGGAGGACTGGCAGGACTACCTCGACCATCACGCGCTGACGTCCGGAACGTCGACCCTGGCCAACGACGTTCTCACCATTCGCCGACTGCTGGACTTCGCCCCGCTGCTGACCGGAGGCGGCCTGAGTGAGGACCCGTGGCCGGGGAAGTCGGCTGCGGAGGTGGCCGAGCGGACATACACCGGTGAGCTGTCCACCCCCTCGATTCCGCCGGCCATCTGGTGGCCGCTCCTGCGGGCCGCCTGGTTCTACATCGATGACATGGCCCCGCAGATCCTTGAACGCCGCGACCAGCAGGCCGCCGCCGTGGCGGCCTCTGCCGGGACACGGCGCCAGACCCATCGGGCTCGGGACATCGACGTGAAGCTCGCCGCCTGGGTGCAGGACCCTGCTTCCCTGGTGCCCGTCCACGCCAGGGACTTCCGCGGATACCCGGCGGGCACGGTGATGTGGTCAACGCTGAGCCTGTGGCTGACGGGCGGCGTCAGCCAGGGCGTGTTCAAAACCGGCCGGGACTCGGACCGGCACCAGATGAGGCGGAGGATGGTGCAGCAGCTGGCCGATGCAGGCCGGGTCCGGCCCCTCACGGCTAAGGAAGGCCGGGCCGCTCTGGGCGTCGTTGACCAGCCCGTCCGCGGCCGCAACCGGCGGCCCGATGACCTTGATGCCCAGGTCAAGAAATGGCTGGCCGACCCAGCCAACCGCATACCTGTCCGCCGGGAGTCCAGCGTCCACGGGCCGGCCGGAGAGCCGGTCTGGCTGACCCTGGAAAGCCGCGTATTCGGCACGGTGACCCGGGCGAACGTCTTCACCAGCGGCACCGCCCGCACCCGGCAGCGACAGCGGTGGGTGCGTGAGGCGATCACCGAGGACCGCACCGACTACATCGAGGACGGCGACCTCGAGCACGCCCTGCGAATGGTCAGAGCCGCCTGCTACGTCTTCATCGCCGCCCTCACGCTGATGCGCGACAGTGAACTGCAGGAGATCGAACGGAACTCCATCGTCGAGCACTACGGATCCCCCGCGATCGCCTCGAGGAAGGTCAAGCACGACGAATCCCGGCCCCGCCTCAAGTGGTGGATCACCGAACCGGTCGCACAGGCCGTGGCAGTCGCCGAACGCCTGTCCTGGCACGACAGCCACATCTTCGCCACCCTGGCCCCGCCCAGCGGGTTCCTGCCGGAGGGAACCCGCGGCCGCGCGGGCTTCGATGCCTTCCGCGACATCGATTTCTTCATTGAGAACATCAACAAGACGCTGGAGAGGACCGGACTGGAGCCCATCCCCGATGGGCTGGTGCGACCGCACATGTTCCGCAAGACCATGGCGATCATCACCGCCCAGCAGCCCGACGGGGAGATCGCGCTCGGAATCCAGCTCAAGCACGCCGCCCGACGAGCCCTGGCCAACCGGGTCACCGCTGGCTACGGAAGAATGGATGCGAACTGGAGCAAGGAGTTCGACAACCAGCTCGAACTGGCCGCCGCCCGCAAGCTCGTCGAACTCCTCAAGGCCCGTCGGCAGGGTGATCCGGTCGCCGTCGGCCCCGGCGCCGCCAGGCTCCACGCCGGCCTGGACAAGGTCATCAAGGCCATGGACAGCGATCCGCACCTCCAAGCACAGATCGCGGACGAGCGGATGCAGGTGAGCTTGCTGCGGGACGAGTTCGCCCAGCTCCATTTCGGCACGATCAACCACTGTCTGTGGCAGGCATCGACCGCCGAGTGCCAAAACCAGCTCCCGCCCGAGCAACGGGGCAAGCAGCCGTTGCTCGGCGCGTGCCAGCCCGGCAAATGCCGCAACTCGGTGTTGACCTTGAAGAACGCCCCCTACTGGATCGCCGAAGAGGGCGACCTGCAAGACACCCTGCGACGCGAACGACTCTCCCCACCGCGGCGCGAATCCATAGAGATCCGTCTCACCGAGGTGCAGTCGGTCACCGCACAATTCGCCAACCTGGAAGGTGCCCACTGATGCCGGTATCCGCCGCGACCGCAACGAAACTCCGTGAAGCCATGGCCCGGCTGTTGGCCGGTGAGCCCTTGCACACCAACGGCGCCCTGACCAAGGAGAACCTCGCCCGCGAGGCCCAGGTCAGCCACGCAACCGTCCACCGGGCCGAGGAGATCCTGGCCGAGTGGGACGCCAAAGTCGCCCGGCCGGTGCTTCGCACCCCCGGCGAAGTGCAGCGCGACGAGACGATCACCGACCTGCGTAAGCAGCTGCGGGAGGCTAAGGCCCAAGTCACCGAGGCCCAGGGCAAGCTCGACGCGCTGGCCGCGGTGACCGCGAACCTCTACCACGAGAACATCGCGCTGAAGAAGAAACTCGGCACCAGCCGACGCCTGGCCTCGATCCCTGCTCCCGCCACGGAACACGGTCCTGTTCGAACGGACGGCTGAGCACATAGGTCCGTACGCGATGGTGCACGACGTTCGTCTGTACCCCCTCGAGAAGGGGGGAAGTACAGCGATACGTGCTCAGGCCGCGGCTTCGAGCGAGTCCGGGGCTCCGGTGAGGGCCCGGAGTCGGGCGGAGAGGCCGGTGGGGCCGAGGTGGGCCAGGGCCCACAGGGCGGTGACGCGCCGGGCGGAGGTCCAGATCCCGTCGGCCGGGGGTAGGAACGGGGCGACGGCGATGCCGTGGGCGGTGAACGGGGCCGGGTTGAGATACGTCATCCCACCGGTCCCGCACAGATACGCGCCGGCACCAGTTGCGGCGGTGAGGTCGGCGAGCCGCTCGGATCGCTCGGTCCGGGCGGACAGCCTGCCGGAGGTCAGGACGCGGCCTGACCAGCCGAGGAGGTCCAGCAGGATGCGGGTGGAGGTCTCGGCGACGGTGGCGGTCCGGCCGGTGTCGAACGCGGCCCAAACGGGTTCCAGAGCCGTCTGGAGAGCGGACCAGTGGGGGCTGGTCCGGTATTCCTGCCGGATCATCGCCTCGGTCCGCCGCCGAGCTGCGGCGGGGTCGGCGATCAGAGCGTCCCGGATGGCGGTCTGACGGCCCTGGGGCAGGTGGGTGGGGATGGACAGCCACTTGGTTCGGTCCGGGTCCTCCAGGGCCGCGAGGCGGGTGCGGTGCTGGTAGTCGCGGCGGGTGAACTGGACGTCGTCGAGGACGATCCAGGCGTCCGCCGCGAACAGCTTGGCCAGGGTGGTCAGCCTCGGGAACAGGTTGGGCTGGTGGATCGCACACAGCCCGCCAGAGGCGGGCTGGTCAGGAGATGAGGCGGCTGGTGAAGCCGTCACGGATGAGGGACTCGTATGCGGCATGCACGTCCTCCGGGACGTCCTGGGCGATGGCGAAGCCCTGCTTCGGATACTCGATCACTCGCTGGAGGTCGCCGACGAGCATGTCCACCACGAGTTTCTCGTCGCCGATGCTCTTGAAGTAGTCGTCCAGTTCCAGGGGTTCCGACGCGCACACGATCTCGACGTCGGGCCACAGCTTCCGGGCGGTGGCGAAGGACCGCCTCTCCATATAGGGCTTGGAGACCAGCATCACCCTCGCCGGGACGATGCCGACGGATGTCAGCAGGTCGCGGGTGAGGGTGATGTTCTGGCCGGTGTTCGCGGCGTTCGGCTCGACGAGGATCGCGGAGTCAGGGACACCGAGTTCGAGAGCGTGCTCACGGAAGTGGACAGCCTCGCCGCGCGGGAAGCGGGCCTTCGTTGTGGGGCTGTTGCCACCGGTGAACACCAGTTTCGGGAACAGGCCGCGGTGATAGAGGTCGGCCGCGGCCGCGGCGACGCCGAGGTCGTGGCTGCCCAGGCCGATCGCCACGTCGGTGGGCCGCAGTGGCTGGCCCATGAGGTGGTAGTCCCAGATCAGCTTGGTCCGGCGCCACTGGTCTTCGGTGATGGTCTGCTGGTTGTCGCCCACGCCTGTTCTCTCCCTGGTCACCGGCTGGCGGGGCCGGACGGCCCCGTGCTCATGGCCTTGATGTTCTCGATGCTGGCCAGCTGATGGGACAGCCCGAAGCGGGCGGCCATGGTCGCGGCCTTGTCGAGGACCTGAAGGCCATCATCGCGGGTCGCGGGGTCGCTCAGCAGGATGTGTCCGTGGGCGGTGTCCAGACGGACCCGCTGCATGGGGGCGTCAGTGGTGGCGGTGCCGCGGGCGACGGTGATGAAGTGCAGGGCGGAGGAGAGGTCGCCGGCCCCTCGGTGGGCCAGGGCGATCTTCTGATGGGCCACCGACCAGTCCTCCGGTTCGGCGAGGTCCTCGAAGTCGCGGGTCGCGGCCAGCATCACGCGGGTCGCATAGTCGTGCTGACCGTCCTTGCTCAGCGCGGTCCCCACCCACAGCCGCGATCGGGCCCGGTCGCGGCGGGAGAGACGGTCGTCGACGGCTAGGTGCTCGTACTGGCGGGCGGCCATCTCCAGCTTCCCGGACATCTCAGCGACCACGGCCAGGGACAGGTCAAGCTGGGCGATCCGGCGAGGGATGTCGAGCTGCGTGAACAGCGACTTGGCGGTGACATAGGAGCGCTGGGCGGACAGCGGTCCGACCACACTGCCCTGGTCGCGCTGGAGGTCGCCGAGGAGGGCGGTCGAGCGGGCGAAGAGATACAGGCCTCGGTCATCGAGCCGCAGCGGAGTGAAGCGGCTGGTCCACCGGCTGATGAGGCTCTCGGCGAAGGTGAAGTCCTGCCGGGACAGGGCGACCACTGCCCGGTCGAGGTCGTCGGTCCACGACTCGTACTCCCAGGCCAGCGGACCGGCGGGCGTCACCCGTTGGCCAGCGGTCTCCGTCCCGGGCCGTCCGGCCTCGGACAGGAACGTCTCGAACCGCAGATGGGCGGCGGCGTCCGCGCGGGCCAGGGCCGTGTCGAGGATCGCCTGGGTGTCCGGGCGGGGCTCGGTTAACGCCTGGAGTTTCTCCCACTTGGAGACGGTCCGCACGCCGACACCGAGGTGTTCGGCGAACGCCCGGACGCTCAGCCGCAGCGCGAGCCGGAGTGCCTTGGCCTCCAGCCCAGTCCAGTGGTGCACGGTCGCCACACGTCGCTCCCTTCCCGCCGTCATCGAAGCACGTCGGGCCCAGGTGGGGAGACGCAAGTGCCACGGAAGTGCAACAGGCGGTCATTCCCTGGAGGTTGGGGCGGGGCCAGGCTGACCGGTGACACCAGTTATCGGACCTTTGGATGGTTGCGGACGATGGAGCCCCTCACCGAGCATCGCGGCGTCAGCGGCCCGGTCGTCTACGGCTTTCTGAGGCTGGTGCGGGTCTCCCGGGCCCGTCAGGACGCTTTGCACGACGCTCTGGCCGAGTACTGCCGTCGGCACGAACTCGCCCTGCACGGCGTCTTCACCGAACGGACGGTCGGCACCGAGCGGTCGGCCGCGTTCACCGGCCTGCTGGACGTCTTGGAGCTGCACGTCACCTACGGCGTCGTCCTGCCCGCCCTCTCGCACCTTGGGCCGAAGGCGATAGCCGTCCCCCGCCAAGCCCGGATCACCGCTGCCGGCGCCCGGCTGCTGCTGGTCCGGGGCCCCCACAAGGCCGCCTCGGGCCCTGCCGGGGCCATGCCCGAACGAGCCCGCCGCAGTCCCGCCCCCGCCTTGGACCACGACATGTGAGGCACCCATGCCTGAAGCGACACAGAGGTTCTTCGACCACCAGCCCGAATCGGTCAAAGCGGCACGTGACTTCACCACCCGGACGCTGAGGGACTGGGGCGTGGACGGCACCGGCGACATCCGCTTGGTCGTCTCGGAACTCGCCACCAATGCGCTTGCCCACGGCAGCGACGCCGACCACGGCTTCCTCGTCCGTCTGGAGCCCGACGACGGCGGAATCCGCCTGGAGGTCCACGACAGCCGTGACCCGCACCAGCCCCTGACCGAGCTCGCCTGCCCTGACCCGGCGGCGGACGAGACCGGCCGGGGCCTGGTGATCGTCACCGCCCTCGCCGCCCGCTGGGGCATCGCTCCCCGCCAGCCGTACGGAAAGATCGTCTGGTCCCACTTCCCTACCGCCCCGTCGGCCACAACCTTCCGGGCCGTTGAAGAGGTTCGGACGTGCTGACCCGCACCGCCCCCACGAACGGCCCGGAAACCGGTCTGCCGGCCTCGCTGGGCGCCTGGACCTGGCCCGGCACCGCCGCCGACGGGCAGCAGGTCGCTCACCTCCTGCTGGCCCACCGGCTCGGCCGCACCAGCCACGACACCCCCGCCGCCATCGAGGCCCGCATGCGCCACCTTGGCGAGACCTTGGGCGGTCTTGCCCGGGCCGAGGACCCGGCCCCCGACACCCTCGGAAGTTTGGTGACCGTCGGCTCGCACGTCGTGCTGAGGTTCCCCGGCGCCCGCTGGGGCCTGAAGCTGCCCTCCCACCCGCAGTGGACCCGCATGGTCCGTGACCACGGTCGGGCCGCCCTGGTCCTCGGGCTCGACCCGCTCGCCCAGTGCGCCGACGCACCCCGCGTCGACGCCTACCTCGACGCCGCTCTCGCCCGCGGCCGACTGCTGTTCGGCTTCGCCTGCCGCACCTCCCGCACCGCCTGAACCACCCAGCCCCATGCACCGCCCGACTCATCACCGGAGAGGGACATCGCCATGGAAATCTTCGAGCGCGCCCGGCTGGACGCCTACTTCACCAAGATCTCCACCACCTTCGCCCCCGACGAGAAGACTGCCGCCTTCCTGATCACGCACCTGCTGCCTGAGCGGCCCTCCTTCGTCCGTGCCGTCGCGGCGATGACCGCTCTGAAGGCGGTGCTGCCCAAGCCGAAGTCCATCAACGCCGCCGCCCGGCGCGAGGTTGAGCACACCACGGTCGTCGACACGCTCACCCGCGAGCTGTTCGCCGACTCCGACACCGCCCTGGACTACATCGAGTCCCGGGCCGCCGGGGAGGCAACCTGCCTGCTGGACGTCGGCGGCTACTTCGCACCCACCCTCGAGACGGTCCACAGCCGCTTCACCGGCCGGCTCGCCGGGGTCATCGAGGACACCGAGAACGGGCACCGGCGCTACGAGGACCTCGACAAACTGCCCTGCCCGGTCATCTCGGTCGCCCGGTCCCCGCTGAAGGACCCCGAGGACTTCCTCGTCGGCCAGTCCGTCGTCTTCTCCACCGAGGCCGTCATGCGCGGTCGCGGCGACATCCTCCACGGCCGGCCCGCCCTGGTGATCGGCTTCGGCAAGCTCGGCTCCTCCATCGCCCGGCTCCTGCACGCCAAGGGAGTCCAGGTCACCGTCTTCGACATCGACCCCGTCCGCCGCACCCAGGCCCTCTCCCAGGGCTTCGTCGTCGCCCGTGACCGCGAGGCCGCCCTGGCCGTCGCCGGGCTGGTCCTCTGCGCGACCGGAGCGCTTTCCCTGCGGGGAGAGGACTTCGCCCACCTCCGCAACGGCACCTACATCGCCACCGTCACCAGCAGCGAGGACGAACTCGACCTCGCTGGCCTGCCCGACGTCTACACCCGCACGCAGGTCGGCGACCACGTCACCCGCTACCAGACCACCGGCCACTACTTCTATCTGGCGAACGGCGGCAACGCCGTCAACTTCATCCACGGCGCCAGCGTTGGGCCGTTCATCTTCCTGGTCCAGGCCGAGATCCTCGCCGCGATCAGGATGCTCACCCGCGAAGACCTCGCCCCCGGCATCCATGAGGTCCCCGCGGCCGACCGCGCCGCGATCGCGGCGACCTGGCTCAACTACTTCAATAGGTGATCACCATGGCCATCACGGCAGACCACATCCGCAACACCCTCGCCGACTACCTCGACCAGCACCCCGAAGCGAAGACCGAGCTCGGCGTCGTCCTCGGCCTCCTGGACGACGGCGACGACCTCACCAGCCGCAAGACACTGCCCGGCCACGTCACCGCCGGCGCGATCCTCATCGGCCCCGACGGCCGCATCCTGCACATCCTCCACAACGCCACCCAGAAGTGGCTGCTGCCCGGCGGCCACCTCGAAGCCTCCGACGACACCCTCCTCCAGGCTGCCGGCCGTGAGCTCACCGAGGAGACCGGCATCCCGCCGCACGTGATCAACCCGCACAGCCAGACCCCCCTCCACATCGACGTCCACCCCATCGGCGCGAACCCCGCCAAGGACGAGCCTGCCCACCAGCACTTCGACTTCCGCTTCCTCTTCCGCACCAACGCCGACATCGGCGAACTCCAGACCGACGAAGTGTCCGATGCCGCGTGGCGTGACGTTGACGCTCTCAGCGATAGCAGCCTTCGCGATCGGATTGCTCAGGCAATCCACTAGTCACTTCCGGCCAGCCGCCCTCGCGCTCTAGTTCTCAGAGCTGCGGGGGCGGCTGGCCTTGAGGTGTCGCCGACTGCTGTTGGCACCGTTTGCCGTAAGCGGCCCGGAGTGTCAGTGGCTGGCGCTAGCCTTCGAGCCGTCAGTTATGGCCTGCAGAGGGGAAGTACAGCTCTCGTGGTCGATCTTGATCCTCGCCGGTTCTTCAGCTCGTCGCAACGGCAGCGACTCTACGAGAACGCCGAGGGCCGCTGTCAGCGATGCCTTCAGCTGTTGGACGAGGGATGGCATGCGGATCACCGCATCCCATGGGCCGACGGCGGACGGACAGAGGTGGAGAACGGGCAAGCCCTCTGTAATCCATGCAATTTGAGCAAAGGACGTGATATGCACTTCCGTGACACCTTCGTCCCCCGCCCGTTCCAGGCCAACCTGATTGACCGCGTTCTGGAGCGGATCTCCGCCGGCGAGGACCGCACGGTGGTGCTTGCGTCTCCTGGATCAGGTAAAACCCTCGCGTACCAGTCATTGGCCACCCGGCTGATCAGGGAGGGGATGATCGACCACATCGCGGTCTTCGCCCCTCGAACGGCGCTTGCAGAGCAGTGCGAGATCGGCTGGATGACAACAGATGCCAGTGGCAACGTCACTGGAGGCCTGTGCGATCTCTTTGACGCCACCAAGAGGCTCGGAAAGATCCGGCATCGCGTCAACGAGGTGCCGCTCATCCCCGGCGGCGAGCGCAACAGCGGCTTCGTCGCTACCTACAGTGCGCTAGTCACGAACGAAGAGACGTTCACCCGGTGGGCCACCCGCAATCGCGGACGGTTCCTCCTGATCGCCGACGAGGCCCAGTTCTGCGGTGACGACACCGATGGCGGCGGTACCCGAGCAGGCGAGTTGATCAAGAAGCTGCACGAGTACGCCCTGCACACGTTGCTGCTGACCGGCACGCCGTACCGCGCGGACAACCAGAAGCTGATTCTTGCCGACTACGAGCCCCATCGGGACTCTGGGAAGGAGCGGCTAGTCCGCCACGCCGAAGCCACCTACGTCGACGGCATCGCTGAGGGCTACCTTCGTACCTTCGAGATGAAGCTCACCGACGCCCGTATCTCCAAGCGCACCATGAGTGACCCGGAGACCGGTCGCGGCGACACTCTCTTGGAGTTCAACCTCTCCGACGACGGCAGTGAGCTGAGGGCGGCGCTGAAGGACGAGCGGACCTGGAAGCCGCTGGTGGACCTGGTGGTCAAGTCCATCCGGGACAAGCAGAAGTTCAACCGGGCCTACCGCGGCTTGATCTCCTGTATGCAGCAAGCTGAGGCGAAGAAGGTCGTCAAGTACCTCCATGAGACCTACCCCGACCTGAGGGTCGGGCTGGCGGTCTCGGCCGACGGCGGAGCTGCGGGCCAGGCACTAGCCGACTTCAAGTTCAAGCCGATGGACCTGCTGGTGACGGTCCGCATGGCGTTCATCGGCTATGACTGCCCGGAGATCACGGTGGTTGGCGTGCTGACGAACTACCGCGACGAGGGGCACCTGCAGCAGCTGGTCGGCCGCGGACTGCGAGTTTGGAAGGAGGGCCCGCGTCCCCGCCAACAGTCCTGCATCATCGTCGCGCCCGACGATCCCAAGATGCAGAACTTCCTCAATGTTCTGCGCGACGAGGAGATGCAGGGTCTTCGAATCATCCAGGAGCGCGACGACGACACGCGCGAACCGGGAGAGTTTGTTCAGGAAGCCTTCTCCTACGTGGAGGCCTCCGTGGCAACCACGACTCGGGCAGCCAGCAACGACACCGATGTCGAAGCGGACGAGTTCCTCCTGATCGAGGGTTACAAGGTGATGGCGGACTCCGGCGAGGACGCCACCAAGCTGAAGAAGATCCTCGAGTTCGCTGGTGTCAGCGTCCAGAGTGAGACGATTCCGCCCCCGCGGTCGGAGGCTTCAGCAGCCACAGCTGCTGCAGCTCCGAGGACGGATCGAGCCCAGATCGAGATCCTCAAGTCGAAGGCTGCTGACGCGGTCAAGAGCGAACTTGCACGGCGCGGCGTGACACCGGACAAGCCCGGATACGCCGATGCCATGACCAGGGCGAACTTCGCGTTGAAGCAGGCTTGCGGATTCAGTGCGGACGAGGCGAATACGCTTCAGAGGGCGGAGAAGCGGCTCCAGGTGGCTCTCAACATCAGTAAGCACCTGGCTTAGGAGACCTAGATGACCGTGCGAGTCGAGTCCAACAGTTATCTCACAGAGGACCAGCAGCGGGTCTACCAGCTCCGCACCAGCCTTGAGCGAAACGGCGGCACCCCCGGAGGGTTCCTCGACTTGCTTGCGGCGGTCGTCGAGGAGGGGACCTGGCAGCAGGTTCCCTCCGACGTCAATGTCGACCAGCCCTTCGCCTCATTCAAGGAGTTCATCGAGGCCAAGCCCCCCTTCGGCCTCGGGCACAAGCCCGAGTACGTGCTGAAGGTTCTCCAGGTTCCTCACCCTAATGAGGGCGTCCCTGAGATTCGCCGGCGCATGGACAAGATGCGGGGCGCGGTCCGCACGATGCTCGCTGCGGACGGGGTCACCGGGTACAGCGAGGACCAGCGAGACCGGGACATCAAGGCATGGGCAGCGCTGGACCGTTCAGGAGGCTGGTGGCTTGCGTTCTTCGTGGCCTGCCAGGTGTCCAAGGGCGCCGACGGCAAGCAGGCGGCTTCCAGCCGTCCTGCGAAGATTTCCGCTGCCGAGTTTGCGCGCCGGTCAGGCACCTCGTCCGAGCGTGTCCTTCGCTATCTGCATGCCTGGGAATCGGCAAAGGAGGCTGGCGTAGTCCAGTTCGGAGGTGCCGATCTGTTCCCCGGACACGAACCCGTCGCTCTTCCTGACGAGGAAATCTGGGGCCAGTTTTACAGCTCCCGGAGAAACTCCACCTCGGAGCGAAGCGCCTTGGTCGCAGCGGCAGCCGAGGTCGCCGGTATCCGCCCCACCAAAGCGCTGGAGGTCAAGGAGAACCCCACTGCGCTGAAGGTTGCGATCATCGCAGACCAGCGAACCGCTGAGGCGGCCAAGCAGGCACTCGAAGTTCGAGCAGCCGAAGTTCGTAAGGCCGAGCGCGTCGAGTACATTCGGCGGGTTGCTGACCAAGGCAAGGCCAAGACACCGGCCGGCCTGCCAGTTGACCTACCTGCCCAAGCCAAGGAGAAGGCCGCATCCTACGTAGCGGTCGTCCAAGACGAGAAGGCCACGCCAGAAGCGGTGGCCGAAGCCTACGAAGCGGTTCAGGCACTCATCGTCGAGACGGTCACCTCTGACCCAGAGATCTCGATCCGGGAACAGCGGACGCGCTTCACCAAGACGATCAGCTCCACGATGAAGTCCATCGAATCCATTGATCCCGACGACCTCATCGCGGTCGCTGACGACGATCTCCGGGCTATCGTTGCCGCCGCCCAGAAGCGGATCAACGAGCTGGCTGATCGAATCTCGCGCCCGTGAAAGATCCCGGCACTAGCTAGACCGCGGAGGCTGCGGGTCCCGCGTGCATCATGCGGGACCCGGCACGTATTCCACGACTACAGCTACTTGGCCTCTAAAGCAGCCTGGTTCCTTACCATGTCAGGTTACTTAGCTCCAGTACAGGTGCGGGACATTACGCTCATCTTGAGTGAGGGTGCGGGGGCCGGCTTCCCTTGCCGCTGAAGTCTCGAAGAAAGGGAGATGAGCTTTCCATAGGTCGGGATAGAAATTCCGGAAGATGAAGTCGGTGAACCGTCCGATGTGCATCGGTGCAGCGCAGGCGATTCGGCAGTTCGCAGAATTGATAGTCAAGTGTGCTGCTGGATGCCCTGGAGCCGCAGCAACCGGGTCAAAGTCGAATCGGATCGCGGAGTGCAGGACCATGTTCGTTGGCTCGGTCTCGATGTGGAGATCAATTACATCGACGATCGGATCTTGGCGCACGAGTTCGCTGTCCAGCCGATAGGGGCAGGGAATGTAGGCGAGTCGGTGTCCGGCGATTTCTCCCCCTTCGACCTCGTAGGTGATCTGCAGCAACGCGCCATCGAGCAGGAGAGCCGAATAGGCGCCGGCTTGAGCCCATCGCCGGTAGTCCTGAAGGGTTGGGTCCCCTCGATTGACCAGGAAAGGGATTCCAGGGTCTGTCGCATGCCAGGAGACGCGCGTTCCGCTGACAGAGACCGTGTTGACGTAAGCGGCTATTTCCGCGTTGAGAAGGTAGTCGAGGAGGTTTCGGACCTCCTCGGCGACCGTTCTAGTTGTCGTCACGCGGCATGTCTTCCTTGAGCTTCATCACCAGCCGTGTCCGCATTGCGGGCGGAAGGTCATAGAGATCGATCTGATCGGTCTCGTAGGCTTCAAGGAAGGCCTGAAGTCCGTCCGTGGCCTTCTGCACCACAGCATGGTCATCCTCAGAGCGGTCGCGGTGAAGGTGGCGAAGCTGGGCCAGCTCCTCGCGTGAGGGGATAGTGAAGCCGAGTCGGAAGTTCTTCTCCCGCACCGTGTCGATCTCGCGGGAGATCGCGTCCATTCGGTCGCCCCAACCCACAACGCGGACCCACGCTCTGCTGCGGGTGATGGCGGTGAAGAGGGTGTTTCGACGGGTGACAACCTGATGATCACTGTTCGCATATTGAGCATCGACGACGTAGACCATAGGAGCCTCGTTGCCCTTGGCCCGGTAAATGTGGGCCAAGGCGACGGAGTCCCGTTTGAAAACCTCGTCGACACTTGTGCCGACGCCCACCAGATGCGAGGGGATCCCGTGTTGCAGGAGTGTCTGCATTAGCCGCGGGGCTCGGGACTTGGCACGGTAGACGTCGGGCAAGACGATCAGGATGTCGTCGTGCTCAAGTTCGTCCTCGGTCAAGTTCTTCTTGATCTGCTGAGCTACCCAGATGTCCTGGGCAGCCTGATCGTCGAAACGCTTCATTATGACCGCGTCGTCCGAGTTGAGCAGTTCACGGAAGTAGGGCGGGGAGCTCGACTCTGCCCGCTCCAACGTTACCGCTGAGCCGAGAGTAAGACTGCCGTGGACCGTGTTGTAGCCGATGTCCCCCCACAGCTCGGGGGCGTCGAAGTGCTGCAGCAGACCATCTTCGCGGTAAACACCGATTCCCAAGGCATGAGCCGTGGCCAGTGCCCAGGGAGTGTTGCGGTAGCAGACCGGCAGCACAATGTCGCGCCGCGGCTGCTTGTCCTGCTGAGCGAGACTGACGAGGCTTTCCCCTGAAGGGCCTGTTCCGAATAGCTCATCTGTCCCGGGCATAGCCGACTCCGACAGCTTCTGAAGCTCGTCGTATCCCCAGACGATGCGCTTGGGATCCTTCGTCAGTAGATAGACGAGCTGGAAGAACTCCGGTGGAAGATCCTGGGCTTCGTCGATGAGGACCGCATCGAAGACCGGCTCGGGCGAGCCGGCACGTACCACCGCGAGGAGTTCCTGGCACACCCCCTGGAAGGCGTTGTCCATGCCATAGGTGGCGCGCGCGTAGCTCCAGTCCCGCGGCGTCACCCCAACAGCACGGGCCATCTCGCTATACATGCCCGCCTTGGAGCTTGACCCCCAGGAGTGCATGATCTGCAGAAACTGCTCGTCGTAACGGTCATTGCTGTATTCAAACGTGAAGCGTTCCACCAGGTCCTGGATCTGCTGATACAGGGCTCGGGAGTGGAAGGTGACTGCGATGCGCCACTCGGGGTGCTGGGTATGCAAGTAGGCAGCCTTAAGAGCCAGAACCACCGTCTTGCCCGACCCGGCCAGACCGCGGATCCGCTGCGGCCCCTCAGGCGTCTCGATTGCGGCAGCCTTCTGCCACTGGTCTAGGTTCGCAATGCCCCGTTCGATCACCTTCAAGGCGGCGCCGCGGGAGGATGCATCTTGGACCGATGAGCGCTTTTTGACCGGCTTGATCGTTGTTACTCGCTGCAGTGCCGCTTGCAGTGCCCGCTCGGTGTCCTCGTCGATACCGTCAAGACCCGCCACTTCCGTGGCGACGTCTAGTAGGTCGCAATAGATGCCCTCGACGTCGGAGGGCTGATCGCCTACCGGGCCCGGGAAGACGGTGGCCGTGGAGATCTCCAGGGCCAGCTGCCGACGCCGACGCAGCCCGCTGTGCTTGCCGAGCGTGCTCTCCAGGACGTTGTACAGACGATCCTGGGCCGAGGAGACGGCCTCCCATCCGTCCGCATCGCGTGGAATGGTGTCTTCGAGGAGGAAAGCTACGAGTCCGTGGCTCCTACTGACCAGTAGAGCATCCACCTCAACACGGTCGTCAGCCGTGGCCAGCACCGGGTATCCGAGATACACCGTGCCATCGGAGACCACGTCACGCAGCTTTTCCGCCAGCTGCGATGCGGTGCTCCGGTCTCGGCTCTCGCCGTATACAACCTCCAGCGGCACTACGGCGCTCTCTTCCCTCTTGATGCAGCCAGGCGTAGCCGTGGCACACATGCGTACCGGTCATCGCTCATCCTAGGGATCCAGGTCTGCCTCCATCGCAGAGTCGACGCGGCGATCTCCAGAAGCTGGAGGTCTTCGTGTGGCGATGCACAGCGCAACGAGCGCCCTGACCCGGCCGGCTCCAAGCCTGTTCGATGTGGCGGGCGCGAGGTGCTTGCACGGCGACCGCTCGACTCGTGTGCATAACGAATTCGTAACGTTCGGGGGTGGTGGTGAGACAGATGCTGGGTCTCAACTCCCGAGTCGGATCGCTTCCTGGGGCCTGTATTGGTGAGACAGGAGACGTCATGAGACAGGCGAACTGTTCCTAAGTCCAGGCTCGTCACCCTGCGGGACCTGGTCCGGCAGGCGCTGCGGATGAGGCCCGACCGGCTGGTGGTCGGCGAGGTGCGAGGAGGGGAGGCCGTGGACCTCCTCGCGGCCCTCAACACGGGTCACGAGGGAGGGTGCGGAACGCTTCACGCCAACACGGCGGCGGACGTTCCGGCGCGGCTCGAAGCACTGGGAACGGCAGCCGGACTCGACAGGGCCGCCCTGCACAGCCAGTTGGGCGCCGGGCTCTCGGCCGTGCTCCACCTCGCCCGGAACCGGGACGGCCGGCGGCGGATCGCCGAGATCCACGTTCTGGAGCGCGACCGGGACGGGCTGGTCCGGACGGTTCCCGCGCTGCGCTGGGGCACGTCCGGATTCGAGCGGGAGCGGGGCTGGGCGCGGCTGGACGCGCTGATCGGAAGGGGGTCGCGGTGACGGGGGTACTGGAGCCGGCGCGCTGTGCGGCGGTGCTCTGCGCGGGACTCGCCCTGTGGCGGACGGTCGAGCGGCGGCGCGGGGCCGCCCGCGCGCGGACGGTGCTGAGGGGCGGAGCGTCCGAAGGGCGCGGCCGGGCCGCGGCGTGGCGGGCGACGGTCGCACGACGGTGGGTCCTGTCGCGGGAGCGGCGCGCGTGGCTGTGCCTGCCGGCGGCCGGGCTCCTCGCCCTGCTCGGCGAGTCGCCGCTGCCACTGGTGGCGGGAGCGCTCGCGGTGCCCCTGGTCGCACGGCGCCTGCGGGCCGCCGGACGGCGGAGGGAGCGCGAGGCACGGGCCGAACGGGTGGTCGCCCTGTGCGGGGCGGTCGTCGGAGAGCTGGGGGCCGGGTGGCAGCCCGCACAGGCGTTGTCCTTCGCGGCCCGGGAGACGGGCGCCCTGGACGGTGACGAGGCGGGGGTGCTCGCGGCGGCGCGATTCGGCGGGGACGTACCGGAGGCGCTGCGGAGAGCGGCCCGGCAGGACGGGGCCGACGGTCTCGCGGGCATGGCGGCCTGCTGGCAGGTGGCCGTGGACGGCGGCGCGGGCCTGGCTGCCGGACTCGACCGTCTGGAGGGGGCCCTGCGGGGCCACCACGAGCAGCGGGAGCGGCTGCGGGCCGAGCTGGCCGGCGCCTGGGCCACGGTGACCGTCCTCGCGTTGCTCCCGGCGGCGGGACTCGCCCTCGGCGCGGCGCTCGGTGCCGAACCGCTGCGCGTACTGCTCCACACCCCGGCGGGACTGGGCTGCCTGGCCCTGGGCGGGTCCCTGGAGGCGGCCGGGCTGTGGTGGGCCGCGCGGATCGTGCGAGGAGGGGAACGGGCATGACGGCGAACGGCTTCGGAACGGCGGTGCTCGTGACGGTCGCGGTGTACCTGTGCGGGCGGATCGTCCGGGAGGCCCTGCGCGAGGTGCGGGCACGTCGGACGCGCCGACGGGCGAGAAGCCTCACGGGGACGTCGCCCCCGCGTCGGCGGCGGATCCGGAGAGGATCACCACCGTGGGTGAACCTCTGGGCGGTGCCGTTCGCGGTGGCCGGACTCGGCTGGGCTCTCTTCGGCGGGATCGCCGGCCTGGGCGCCGGGGCTCTGCTGGCCTGCGGGGTACGCGGGCGGATTCCTCGACGGCGGGCACCGGAGGCGCCGGACGGCGAAGAGGCGGTACGCCACCTTCCACTGGCGGCGGACCTGTTGGCGGCGTGCGCCGCTTCGGGGGCCGGCCCCGGCGAGGCGGCGGAGGCAGTGGGCCGGTCGCTGGGCGGCCCGCTCGGAGGGCGCCTCGCCCGCACGGCCGCCGAACTGCGCCTGGGGGGCGATCCGGCCGAGGTGTGGAGAAGGTTCGGCGCGATACAGGGCGCCGCGGGACTCGCCCGCTGCATGGAGCGGGCCGGTTCCTCGGGAGCTCCTTCGGTGGAGGCCGTGGCCCGGTACGCCGCCGCGCTGCGGGCTGCTCGCTCCCGTACGGCGGCCGCGAGAGCGCGCAGGGCACAGGTCCTGATCAGCGCACCTGTGGGGCTCTGCTTCCTGCCGGCCTTCCTGGCGGTGGGGGTGGCCCCGGTGGTGATCGGCCTCGCGACGGGGCTGCTGGGCCGATGAGCAGGGGGGCGTGCGCGGCGACGGACACCGTGTCCGGAAACGACGTCCGGACACGACAAACGCGACAAACACGATGAGCACGACAAACACGATGAACGCGACAAGGCGAAACGGAACTAGGAGAACGACATGGCAACGGTGACGGCGGCGGGAACTGCGGGAACGGCAGTGACGGCGGTCAGGGCACGGGTCGGCGAGTGGTGGCGGGCGCGGCGGGAAGCGTCGCGTCGTGACACGGGAATGACCACGTCCGAATACGCGGTGGGGACGATCGCCGCGGCCGCGTTCGCCGCAGTGCTCTACAAGATCGTGACCAGCGGGGCGGTCTCGGGGGCCCTGGAATCGGTGATCGGAAGGGCCCTCGATGCGCCGTTCTGACCGGAGCCCGTCCGACCGGGGCTTCGTGACCGTGGAGGCGGCGCTGGTCCTCCCCGTCCTGGCGCTGTTCACGGTGACCCTGCTCTGGGGACTGGCCGCGGCCGCCGCGCAGATCCGGTGCGTGGACGCGGCGCGGGCGGGAGCGCGGATGGCGGCCCGCTCGGAACCGGTGGCCTCCGCCGAGGGAGCCGCGCGGGCCGCCGCGCCCGAGGGCGCCCGGGTGTCGGTGATCCGGACGGGGGAGCTGTGGCGGGTGACCGTGGAGGTGGCGGCCCCGGGTCCCCGGGGCCTGGGACTCACCCTGCGGGCGGACGCGGCGGCGCTCGCGGAGGACACGGAACCGGTGATGCCCGAGGAGGGCGAAGGCGTGGATTTCCGGGCTTCGCGGCCCGGTGACCCCGACGGCGGGGACCGCTCGTGACGCCCGGCGAACGGGACGGCGGACGTGTCCGGGCTCGGGCCCGGGCCCCCGGCCGTGGCCAGGTCCGTACCGGCGCGGGCGACCGGGGCGCGGCGACCGTGTGGGCGGCGTTCGCGGCCTGTGCGCTGTGCGTGGTGTTCGGGGCGGTGCTCGCGCTGGGCCAGGCGACGGCGGCCAGGCACCGGGCGGGTGGGGCAGCCGACATGGCCGCTCTCGCCGCCGCCGACCGGGCCCTCCGGGGCGAGGAAGAGGCGTGCGCCGCCGCTTCCCGGGTGGCCGGCGCCCAGGGTGTCGAGCTGGTGCGGTGCGCGGTGCGGGGTGAGCTGGCCGAGGTGACCGCGCGGGTCGTACGCGGCCCGTACCGGCCGGAGGTCAGATCCCGGGCGGGCCCGTCCGAACCTCGTCCGGCGACGCTTCCCGCTCCGGTGGAACTCCCTGATCCGGCGGCGCCTCTCGATCCGGCGGCACTCCTGGAGCCCCCGGGTTCTACGGGACTCCCGGAAGCTCCGGGCTCCCCGGAACTTCCGGGCCCCCCGGTTCCTCCGTGGGGTCCGGGGCCTCCCGGAGGAACTCCGTGAGGAGGCGGACCGCGCCGCGCTTGTGGAGGGGGTCGTTGCCGTTGCCGCACTTCGGGGACTGGATGCAGGAGGGACAGCCCGCCTCGCACTCGCAGGAGGCGATGGCCTCCCGGGTGGCGGTCAGCCAGGCGCGGGCCGTGTGGAAGGCCCGCTCGGCGAAGCCCGCGCCGCCCGGATGCCCGTCGTACACGAAGACGGTGGGCAGCAGGGTGTCGGGGTGGAGCGGTACGGAGACGCCTCCGATGTCCCAGCGGTCGCAGGTGGCGAAGAGCGGCAGCATGCCGATGGAGGCGTGCTCGGCGGCGTGCAGGGCGCCGCCGAGGATCTCCGGCGTGATCCGGGCGGCGTCGAGCTGGTCCTCGGTGACCGTCCACCACACGGCCCGGGTGCGCAGGGTGCGGGGCGGCAGGTCGAGCTTGGTCTCGCCCAGCACCTCGCCCGTGATCAGCCGGCGGCGGAGGAAGGAGACGACCTGGTTGGTGACCTCGACGGAGCCGTAGCAGAGGCGGCCGGCCCCCCAGGGGACCTCGGTCTCGGTGTCGAGCACGGTGAGGGAGGTGGTGTCGCGGGCGGTGGTGGAGTACGGCGGGACGGCCTCTTCCACGAGGGCGACGGAGTCCTTGAGGTCGAGTTCCCGCACCAGGTAGGTGCGGCCCTGGTGGAGGTGCACGGCGCCCTCGTGGACGGCGGCGTGGGAGGCCGCCTCGTCGACCGTGCCGAGGAGGCGGCCGGTCCCGGCCTCCACGATCCGGACGGGGCTGCCTCCGCCGCCCCGGATGTCGGTGAGGTCGGCGGCCCGTTCGCGGCGGGTCCAGTACCAGCCGGTGGAGCGGCGGCGCAGCAGGCCCGCCGTCTCCAGCTGGGGCAGCAGGTCGGGGACGGCCGGGCCGAAGAGGGCCAGGTCCGGCTCGGTCAGCGGCAGCTCGGCGGCCGCGGCGCACAGATGGGGGGCGAGGACGTAGGGATTGTCGGGATCCAGGACGGTCGACTCGACCGGCTGATCGAAGATCGCCTCCGGGTGGTGGACCAGGAAGGTGTCCAGCGGGTCGTCCCGGGCGACCATGATCGCGAGGGCACCCTCGCCGGAACGGCCGGCGCGGCCCGCCTGCTGCCACAGGGAGGCCCGGGTGCCCGGGTAGCCGGAGATCAGGACGGCGTCCAGGCCGGAGACGTCCACGCCCAGCTCCAGGGCGGTCGTGGCGGCCAGACCGAGGAGTTCCCCGGAGTGCAGGGCCCGCTCCAGGGCGCGGCGCTCCTCGGGCAGGTAACCGCCGCGGTAGGCGGCGACGCGGCGGGAGAGGGCACGGTCGGTCTCGGCCAGCCGTTCCTGGGCGATCACCGAGATCAGTTCGGCGCCGCGCCGGGACCGGACGAAGGCGACCGAGCGGACGCCCTGCCGGGTCAGGTCGGTCAGCAGGTCCGCGGTCTCGGCGGTGGCGGTGCGGCGCACGGGCGCGCCGCGTTCGCCGCGCAGCTCGGTCAGCGGCGGCTCCCACAGGGCGAAGACCAGTTCGCCGCGGGGCGAGGCGTCGTCGGAGACCTCGGTGACCGGGAGGCCGGTGAGGCGGCCGGCGGCCCGGGCGGGGTCGGCGGAGGTGGCCGAGGCGAGGAGGAAGACCGGCTCGGAGCCGTACCGGGCGCAGATCCGGCGCAGGCGCCGCAGTACCTGGGCGACGTGGGAGCCGAAGACGCCCCGGTAGGTGTGGCACTCGTCGATCACGACGTAGCGGAGGGCGCGCAGGAAGGAGGACCACCGGGGGTGGGAGGGGAGGACGCTCCGGTGCAGCATGTCGGGGTTGGTCAGCGCGTAGTTCGCGTACTGCCGGATCCACTCGCGTTCCTCCACCGGCGTGTCGCCGTCGTGGACGGCGGGGCGGATCCGGTTGCCGAGGGGGGCGGACAGCTCCCGCACGGCGCGTCGCTGGTCGGCGGCGAGGGCCTTGGTGGGCGCGAGGTACAGGGCGGTCGCCCCTCGGCCGTTGGGGGCCTCGGAGCCGTCCAGGAGGGTCGTGAGGACCGGGGCGAGGTAGGCGAGCGACTTGCCCGAGGCGGTGCCGGTGGCGATCACCACGGATTCGCCGTCGAGGGCGTGCTCGGCGGCCTCCGCCTGATGGGCCCAGGGGTGCTCGATCCCGGCCGCCTGGATCGCGGCGATCACCTCCGGACGGATACGGTCCGGCCAGACCGCATGACGGCCCGCCCGGGCGGGCATGTGCTCCGTATGAGTGATGCGCGCGGCCCGGCTCTCACCCGAGGAGAGCCGGTCGAGGACCAGGCCGGGAGAAGGGCGGCCGCCTTTGTCCTCGGCGGGACGAGTGGGTCGGTGATTCCTGGGCATTGGCATCGAGTGTGTCACTGCCATGACGGACAATGCTTCCAAGGCGTCGTGCATGGCTGCTGGTAAGTGATTGAATGCCATCGCGGCTGGCGATCCGTTCCTCGGCTCCGTCCGGGAGACCCGAGAGAATGATCGCCCGATAGCAAGGTGCTGGAGGATCCGTGGACCTGTCCCTGTCGACTCGCAATGTGACCGGTGCTGGCGGTGACCGTACGGTCGTCGAGGTCGGTGGCGAGATTGATGTGTATACCGCGCCCAAGCTGCGCGAGCAGTTGGTCGAGTTGGTGAACGACGGCAGTTACCACCTGGTCGTCGACATGGAGGGCGTGGACTTCCTCGACTCCACCGGCCTCGGCGTGCTCGTCGGCGGCCTGAAGCGCGTTCGCGCCCATGAGGGCTCGCTGCGTCTGGTCTGCAACCAGGAGCGCATTCTGAAGATTTTCCGGATCACGGGTCTCACCAAGGTGTTCCCGATCCACACCTCGGTCGACGAGGCCGTCAACGCCGTCGACTGAGCCCAGGGGGTTCGCATGGCCACCGTTGAACTCCGTTTCAGCGCTCAGCCCGAGCACGTCCGGACGGCCCGCCTGGTGGCGGCCGCGGTGGCGCGCCGGGCGGGGGTGGACGAGGCGGCCCTCGACGAGGTGCGCCTCGCCGTGGGCGAGGCGTGTTCCCGTGCCGTCGGACTGCATCGCAGCAACGACGTCACGACCCCCATCCGGGTCGTTCTGACCGAGGAGGAGAAGACGTTCTCCATCGAGGTCGGCGACGAGGTGCCGGGCGCGGGGGTGGCGGCGGCCGACGCCGTCGGGGTTCCCGGCGCGCGGTCCGCGGCGCCGGTCGAGGAATTCGACGACGCCGACGGTGAGGACGAGATGGGCCTCGCGGTGATCCGCGGGCTCGTCGACGACGTCGAGGTGAGCGCCGGCGCGGACGGCGGCACCATTCGGATGACCTGGCCGGTGAGCCCGGTGAGCGTCCTGTCCTGACCGGGATCGCCACGCGGTTCCGGGAGTGACGGCAGCAGAGACGGAGGGGCCCCGCCGAGCGGGGCCCCTTCCGTTCGTCCCGGGTCCCGGCGCACGTTTCCTTCCGGGGGCGGCGAGACCGCTGTCATGCCCCTCCCCAAGCCGCTTCCCGTGAAGGTCCCCTGACGTGGCGTCCGTCTCACTCCCCAGGACCACGAGGAGCCTGTGAGGGGTCTCTCCCTTGGTTCAAAAGGCTTCAATACGGCGGTAACCAGTCGTACGAAAGGTGGAAGTAGCCCGTTCGGCGTGTATGTTCCGGGGCCGAGAGCCTTGGAAGGGACCGATCCGGTGAACAAGAAGCTTGCGGCCGCACTGTCCGGCGGCGCGGTACTGATGCTCGCGCTGTCGGGTTGCGGCGACGACGAGGGCAACAAGGTGGACGACTGGGCGAAGTCGTTCTGCGACCAGGCGAAGCCCCAGATCCAGAAGCGGGCCGACGCCCACCAGATCATCATCTCGACGGCGGCCGACAGCAAGCCGGCCGACATCCAGGCCGCCGACTCGAAGGCGTTCCAGGACATCGCCGACGCCGACCGGGCCCTCGCCAAGGCCGTCGAGAGCTCCGGCGCCCCGCCCGTCGAGAACGGCGAGAAGGTCAAGCAGGACGCCATGAAGGAGCTCAACGACACCGCCGTGGCGTACGAGGGGCTGAAGAAGCAGGTCGACGCGCTCGACCCGACGAACCAGCAGAAGTTCGCGGACGGCCTCCAGGGCGTCGCCAACGGCCTGACGAAGATCGAGAAGATGGACCAGAACGCCCTGTCCAAGCTGGAGGGGGGCGACCTGGGCAAGGCGATGGCCAAGCAGCCGGGCTGCCAGAAGCCCACGGCCTCCACCCCGCCGAAGACCTCCGGTTCCGCCGCCCCGGGAGCCGACGCCACCGCGGACGCCGGGGCTTCCCGGCCCGCCGAGGGGGAGTCCGCGAAGCCGGACGGGGAGAGCACGGCCGCCAAGACCGAGTAGGGGACCGTCGGGCGACTGCCCTCGCCCCCCCGGCACCGACCCTCCCGGCCCCGGCCCCGATCCCGGTTCCGTGGACCCGACGGCGGTACGAAGGCCGGCCGGTCTCCGCCGTCGGGCCCGGTCGCCGGGCCCGGTGACGATCCGCTCCCGCCGCCGGGTCGCCCGCCCGGATGTCGGTGGCGGCCGTCACAATGGAGCGGTGAGTACGACCAGCCTGTCTTCCCGCCTCCCGGTGCCCACGCACGCCGCCCGTCTGCGCGAGGCCCTGCTCGCCTCCGCCTTCACGGCGGACGGCCTGCTCGACCTGCTCGGCGCCCCCGCCTACGCGGCACTCGCCCGCAGCGAGACCGTGCCGGCCCTGCGCGCCACCCGCGGCGACTCCCCGCTGGAGACCCTCGTCCGGCTCTTCCTGCTCCAAGAACCCGTCGAGCGGGTCCGGGCGGCCGCCGCGCTCCCGCTGGACGAGGCCGTCGCCGACGGCTGGGTGGTCCGTGAGGACGACACCGTGCACGCCACCGTCGACATCCGGCCGTACGGCGGACCCGGCGGCGAGGACTGGTTCATCGTCTCCGACCTGGGCTGCGCCGTGGGCGGTGCCGGGGGCATCGGGAAGAAGGACGAGGGCGTCGTCCTCGGCGTCGGCGGCGCCTCCACCACCCTCGCCGGCATCACCGTCCGTACGCCGGTCTCCTCCGCGCTCGACCTCGGCACCGGCTCGGGCATCCAGGCGCTGCACGCCGCCCAGCACGCCACCCGGGTCACCGCCACCGACCTCAACCCGCGCGCCCTGGACTTCACCCGGCTCACCCTCGCGCTCTCCGGGGCCCAGGAGGCCGAGCTGGTCGCGGGCTCCCTCTTCGATCCGGTCGAGGGCGAGACGTACGACCTGATCGTCTCCAACCCGCCGTTCGTGATCTCCCCCGGCGCCCGGCTCACCTACCGGGACGGCGGGATGGGCGGCGACGACCTGTGCCGGACGCTCGTCCAGGAGACGGGGGAGCGGCTCAACGACGGCGGGTACGCCCAGTTCCTCGCCAACTGGCAGCACGTGGACGGCGAGGAGTGGCAGGACCGGCTGCGTTCCTGGGTGCCGCGCGGCTGCGACGCCTGGATCGTGCAGCGCGAGGTCCAGGACGTCACCCAGTACGCCGAGCTGTGGCTGCGGGACAGCGGCGACCACCGGGGCGACCCGGCGGCGTACCGGGCCGCGTACGACCGCTGGCTCGACGAGTTCGAGGCCCGGGGGACGCGCGCGGTCGGGTTCGGCTGGATCACGATCCGGCGGAACGGAGCCGTGGCCTCCGGCGAGATCGAGCCCTCGATCGTCATCGAGGAGTGGCCGCACCCGGTCGAGCAGCCCCTCGGCCCCACCGTCCGCGCCCACTTCGAGCGCCAGGACTACCTGCGGACCCACGACGACGCCGCCCTCCTCGCGGGCCGGTTCACGCTCGCGCCCGAGGTGGTCCAGGAGCAGGTCGGGCTGCCGGGCGCGGAGGACCCGGAGCACGTCGTGCTCCGGCAGAACCGGGGCATGCGCCGGGCGACCCGGGTGGACCACGTGGGCGCCGGATTCGCCGGGGTCTGCGACGGGACCCTCAGCGCGGGCCGCATCCTCGACGCCATCGGGCAGTTGACGGGTGAGGATCCGGTCCTGCTGCGGGACCGCACCCCGCAGGCGATCCGGCTCCTCGTGGAGGAGGGCTTCCTGCTGCCCGTCGGCGGAGGGGACGGGGACGGGGAGGGGGACGAGGAGGTCTGACCCCGGCCGGACCCGACGAGGAGATCGACGTTCGACGGAGGAGGCCCGCGTCCGACACGGACGGATCCGGGCGCTGTTCGCCGCCCCGGATCGGGGGTCCGGGCAGGCGCGTTCCGTTTCCCCTGCGGTTCCCCGGTGGCGTCCGGCTCGTGGCCGTCGCCGGGGCGGCTTCCCGCCGTGCGCCGCCCGACGGGCCCGGCCCGCCGACAGGGGCAGGAATGCCGCTGGTCGGACCGCCCCCCCTGGTTTCCCTCCTCGTCCGTCCGGGCAGGAAGGAGGGAGCCGCCGACAAGCACCGTGATCCCGCCCGGAACGGCGCTTCCCGCAGCTTCCGCCTCCTGCGGGTACTGCACGCCACGGCACCCGGCGCCGCCGGACGCCGACGCGGCACCCCGGCTCGTACCGCCGCCGTTCCGCCACCGAACGCCGCCCCGGAACGGACGGGTCCTCCCGTACGCCCCGGCCCCCGTCTCCGTTCCCGCTCCACGGGCCGTTCCCGCCCTCGACGGAACGCTCCACGGTGTCTTCGTGCTCGCCGCCACCACCGCCTCACCTGTCCCCGGGCCCCGCCGTGCGGCACAGGAGGCGCCCGCCGGGTTCGCGACGGGAGCCGCGAAGGGCGAGAAGGCGCCACGGGCGCGACGGTCACGGCAGAGGCGTGACATGAGCGACAGAGGGCGGCGGGAGCGGAGGCGGTCGGGCCGAGCGAAGGAGGCGGGGGCGGACGGCCCGGGCGAAGGAGGCGCCGCGCGGGGCGCAGGTCGGGGAGAAGGCCACTACCGGCCATCTTCGGGAAGCTCCCGGGGAAGGGTCCGCGCCGTTCATCCGGAATTCGCGCCCACGACTTCCGGGGGTGTCAGCCTCGCCCCCGGGGAGGCGGAACACCGCACGCGAACGGAACGGGGTACGGGGATGGAGAGCGGGCCGGCGATCTTCGCGGGGACGGCGTTCACGCTGTTCGGAGGCGCGCTGCTGCTGTGGACCACCGTGCGGTCCCTCCACCGCGAACCCGTCGCGCACGGGGTCGCCCCGCGCGCCGCGGTCGTGCTGACGAGCCTTTTCGGCGCCCTCTCCCTCGTCCTCGGCGTCTGGTGCTTCGGCCGCCTCTGACCTTTCCGCCCGGTCCCGACGGCCACGCCTCCGGAACCCTTCGGTTCCCCTGCCGCGCCCTCCCGGGTTTCGTTTCCACGCCTTCTCCGGACCCCGCCCCCGGGCCCGTCCCGCACGTGTCCGGGCCCCCTCCGGCCGGGAGGCGCGCGGCCCCCGCCCCGCCGGACCGGGAGTCCGGGCGGCAGGAATGCCAGGACTCGGGTTACCGTTCGAGTGGCCGTTGCGGGCTTTCGCCGTTTGACACGGGGGCGGGTTGTACCGTCACACTCCGCAGCGACGGGAGCGACACCGTCCGTGCCGTTGCCGTGCGTGTCGGCGCCGTACGTGCCCGATGCGCGTCCCGTACGTGCGCCCCGTACGTGTCCAGAGAGTGCCGAACCGGAGAGAAGAGCGAAGTTGTCCCCGACCAGCGAGACCGCACACGGCGGCCGCCGACTCGTCATCGTCGAGTCGCCTGCCAAGGCGAAGACGATCAAGGGCTACCTCGGCCCCGGCTACGTCGTCGAGGCGAGCGTCGGGCACATCCGCGACCTCCCCAGCGGCGCTGCCGAGGTGCCCGAGAAGTACACCGGCGAGGTGCGCCGCCTCGGAGTCGACGTCGAGCACGACTTCCAGCCCATCTACGTCGTCAATGCCGACAAGAAGGCGCAGGTCAGGAAGCTCAAGGAGCTGCTCGCCGACTCCGACGAGCTCTACCTCGCCACCGATGAGGACCGCGAGGGCGAGGCCATCGCGTGGCATCTCCGGGAAGTCCTGAAGCCCAAGGTCCCGGTCCACCGGATGGTCTTCCACGAGATCACCAAGGACGCCATCCGCGAGGCCGTCGCCAACCCGCGCGAGCTCAACCAGCGCATGGTCGACGCCCAGGAGACCCGCCGCATCCTCGACCGCCTGTACGGCTACGAGGTCTCGCCGGTGCTGTGGAAGAAGGTCATGCCCCGGCTCTCCGCCGGCCGCGTGCAGTCCGTCGCCACCCGGCTCGTCGTCGAGCGCGAGCGCGAGCGCATCGCCTTCCGCTCCGCCGAGTACTGGGACCTCACCGGCACCTTCGGCACGGGCCGCGCCGGTGACGCCTCCGACCCGTCCTCGCTGGTCGCGCGCCTCGCGACGGTCGACGGCAGGCGCGTCGCGCAGGGCCGTGACTTCGGCTCCGACGGGCAGCTCAAGAGCGCGAACGTGCTCCACCTGGACGAGCGGAACGCGCGGGCGCTCGCCGCCGCGCTCGCCGACACCGCCTTCTCCGTGCGCTCGGTCGAGTCGAAGCCGTACCGCCGCTCCCCGTACGCGCCCTTCCGCACCACCACCCTCCAGCAGGAGGCGAGCCGCAAGCTGGGCTTCGGTGCGAAGGCGACCATGCAGGTGGCGCAGAAGCTGTACGAGAACGGCTTCATCACCTACATGCGTACGGACTCCACGATCCTCTCCGACACCGCCGTCTCGGCGGCCCGGGCGCAGGTCACGCAGTTGTACGGCGCCGACTACCTGCCGGACAAGCCGCGCGTCTACGCGGGCAAGGTCAAGAACGCGCAGGAGGCGCACGAGGCGATCCGGCCTTCGGGCGACCGCTTCCGCACCCCGGCGGAGACCGGCCTGACCGGCGACCAGTTCAAGCTGTACGAGCTGATCTGGAAGCGGACCGTCGCCTCCCAGATGAAGGACGCGACCGGGAACTCGGTCACCGTGAAGATCGGCGGCCGGACGTCCGACGGCCGTGACGCCGAGTTCAGCGCGTCCGGCAAGACGATCACCTTCCACGGCTTCATGAAGGCGTACGTGGAGGGGGCCGACGACCCGAACGCCGAGCTGGACGACCGCGAGCGGCGCCTGCCGCAGGTCGCCGAGGGCGACGCGCTGACCGCCGAGGAGATCACGGCGGACGGCCACGCGACCAAGCCGCCGGCCCGCTACACCGAAGCCTCGCTGGTCAAGGAGCTGGAAGAGCGCGAGATCGGCCGCCCGTCGACGTACGCCTCGATCATCGGCACCATCCTCGACCGCGGCTACGTCTTCAAGAAGGGCACGGCACTCGTCCCGTCCTTCCTGAGCTTCGCCGTCGTCAACCTCCTGGAGAAGCACTTCGGGCGGCTCGTCGACTACGACTTCACCGCCCGCATGGAGGACGACCTCGACCGCATCGCGCGCGGCGAGGCCCGGTCCGTGCCGTGGCTGCGGCGCTTCTACTTCGGCGAGGGCGAGGCCACCCACGCGGGCGGCGCGGCGGACGCCGGGAACGGCGACGGCGACCACCTGGGCGGCCTCAAGGAACTCGTCACCGACCTCGGCGCCATCGACGCGCGGGAGATCTCCTCCTTCCCCGTCGGCAACGGCATCGTGCTCCGCGTCGGCCGCTACGGGCCGTACATCGAGCGCGGCGAGAAGGACGCCGAGGGCCACCAGCGCGCCGACGTCCCCGAGGACCTCGCGCCCGACGAGCTGACCGTCGAGCTGGCGGAGGAGCTGCTCGCCAGGCCGAGCGGCGACTTCGAGCTGGGCACCGACCCGGCCAGCGGCCACCAGATCGTCGCCAAGGACGGCCGCTACGGCCCGTACGTCACCGAGATCCTGCCCGAGGGCACCCCGAAGACCGGCAAGAACGCGGTGAAGCCGCGCACGGCCTCCCTCTTCAAGTCGATGTCCCTCGACACGGTGACCCTCGAGGACGCGCTCCGGCTGATGTCCCTGCCCCGGGTCGTCGGTACGGACGCCGAGGGCGTCGAGATCACCGCGCAGAACGGCCGCTACGGCCCGTACCTGAAGAAGGGCACGGACTCGCGGTCGCTCACCGACGAGGAGCAGCTCTTCACGATCACGTTGGAAGAGGCCCTGGCGATCTACGCCCAGCCGAAGCAGCGGGGCCGGGCCGCGGCCAAGCCGCCGCTGAAGGAGCTGGGCACCGACCCGGTCAGCGAGAAGCCCGTGGTCGTCAAGGACGGACGGTTCGGCCCATACGTGACGGACGGCGAGACGAACGCGACGCTGCGGACCGACGACAGCGTGGAGACGATCACGCCCGAGCGCGGCTACGAGCTGCTCGCCGAGAAGCGGGCCAAGGGGCCGGCGAAGAAGACCGCCAAGAAGGCCCCGGCGAAGAAGGCGCCCGCGAAGAAGGCCACCACCGCCAAGAAGACGGCGGCGAAGAAGACCGCCGCGAAGAAGACGGCGACGGCCAAGACGGCGACGGCGAAGAAGACCGCGGCGAAGAAGACGTCGGCGTCGGCGGCGACGAAGGCCGAGTAGGCGGGAAGACCCGGAAAGGCCGGGCGGACCGGGGAGATCCGCGAAGGCCGGAGGGTGCGGTGAAGGGGCGGGGGCGGACGGCCTCCGCCCCTTCGCCGTGTCCGTTCTTCCCTGCCGTATCCGCCCCTTCGCCGTGTCGGCCCTTCCTGCCGTATCCGCCCCTTCGCCGTGTCGGCCCTTCCTGCCGTACCCGCCCCCTCGTCGCGTCCGCTCCTCCCCTCCGCGCCCCGCCCCCTCGCCGGGTCCGCCGTGTCGCCGCTCCTCCTCCCATCACGGCCTCGTCCGGATGTTCGGGCGCAGGCCGCGGGGAGGAAGGCCGTCCGGATAGGGTGGACGGATGACGCGAGCAGAGCAGCCAGACCGTCTCGGCGATTCCGACGCCGCACTCGTCGCGGATTCACAGGAGCGGGCCGTACGCGCCCTCTTGCGCCACCAGCCGTTGCGCCGGCTGTGGAGCGCCCACCTGCTCGGCAGTACCGGCGACGCCCTCGCCCTCCTCGTCCTGGTCCTCCTGGGTTTCCAGGCGGCCGTCGTGGAGGGCGCGCTCGGGGGCGGCGAACGGGGGGCGGCGTTCGCCGTGGCCGCCGTCGTCGGTACGCGCCTGCTGGCCTCGGTCCTGTTCGGGGCCGTCCTCCTGGGTCCGCTGACCGCGCTCACCGGGCCCGGCGGGAAACTCGACCGGCGCTGGACCATGATCGGCGCCGACGGCGTACGGATCGCGCTCCTCGTCGTCGCGCCCCTGTGGATCGACTGGACCCCCGGCAACGCCCTCTGGTACCTGCTCGGCACCGTCTTCGTCACCGGCGCCGCCGAACGGCTCTGGACGATCAGCCGCGAGGGCGCCGCGCCCGCGCTGCTGCCCGCCCCGCCGCTGGAGGGCGCCGCCGTGCGGCCGCTCCCGGACCACCTCGGCGCGCTGCGCAAGCTGTCCCTGCGCACCGGCTTCCTCGCCGTCCCGGCGGCGGCCGCGGTCCTGCTCGTCGCCACCCTGATCGGTGACCTGCTCGGCGTCGGACTCGACTGGTTCACGCTGCACCAGGCCGCCCTCGGCTCGTACGTCGCCGCCGGGCTGTTCGCCGCCTCCGTCACCGTCCTGTACGCGATGGCGCTCCCCGGCGGGGAGACGCCCCGGCCCCGCTCGCCCCTGGAGGGCCTGCGCCGGCCCTCCACCGGGAAGCCCGGGAAGCCCGGCAGGAACGGGAAGCCCGGCAGGGACGCGGACCGGGGCCGTACCGGCATCCTCCCCCTGCTCGTCCTGGCCTGCGCCGTCGTCGCCGGGGCCGTCGCGGCCGCCGCGTCCGTCGCCGTGCTCCACGCGTACGACCTGGGCGGCGGCCCCGTCACGTACGCCCTCCTGATCCTGGCCCTCGGCGGTGCCACCGCCGTCGGCATCCGCACGGCGGGCTCGGTCCTGCCCGCCCTGTCCCGGCGCCGGCTGCTCGCCCTCGCGATCGCCGTGACCGGTGTCGCCCTGATCGCGGTCGGCCTGGTCCCGGACACGGCGACCGTGCTGTTCCTCGCCGTCCTCACCGGATACGCGGCCGGCGTGGCCGCCCACACCGGCCACGCCCTGATCGACCAGGAGACCGAGGAGCCCCGCCGGGCCCGGACCACCGAGCACCTGCAGGCCGCCGCCCGGGTCGCGATGGGCGCGGGGGCGCTCGCCGCGCCGCTGTTCGCCGCCGCGATCGGGCCGCACCGGATCGCCCCCGGCGACTCCGTCCTCGCGCACGGCGGCGCCGCCTTCACGCTCGCCCTGGCCGGCGCCCTGCTGCTCCCCGTCGCCGCGCTCGTCCTCGCGAAGACCGACGACCGGGCGGGCGTTCCGCTCCGGCGCGACCTGCGCGACGCGCTGCGCGGCTCCGACCCGGCCCAGCGGCCGTCCCCGACCGGCTTCTTCATCGCCCTGGAGGGCGGCGACGGCGCCGGGAAGTCGACCCAGGTCCAGGCGCTCGCCGAGTGGATCCGCGCCAAGGGCCACGAGGTCGTCGTCACCCGCGAACCCGGTGCCACCCCGATCGGCAAGCGGCTCCGCTCGATCCTCCTCGACGTGTCGTCGGCGGGGCTCTCGAACCGGGCCGAGGCCCTGCTCTACGCGGCCGACCGCGCCGAACACGTCGACTCCCTGGTCCGGCCCGCCCTGGAGCGGGGCGCGATCGTCCTCTCCGACCGGTACATCGACTCGTCCGTGGCCTACCAGGGCGCGGGCCGGGACCTGTCCCCGACCGAGATCGCCCGCATCTCCCGCTGGGCGACCGGCGGCCTCGTCCCGCACCTGACCGTCGTGCTCGACGTCTCCCCGGAGACCGCGAGGGAACGGTTCACCGAGGCGCCCGACCGGCTCGAGTCCGAGCCGCCGGAGTTCCACGCGCGCGTACGGGCCGGTTTCCTCGCCCTCGCCGCCGCCGATCCCGGCCGTTACCTCGTCGTCGACGCCGGTCAGGAACCGGAGGCCGTCACCACCGTCGTGCGCCACCGGCTCGACCGGATGCTGCCGCTCTCCGAGGCCGAGGTGAAGGCCGCCGAGGAGGCCCGCCGCAGGGCGGAGGAGGAAGCACGGCGCAAGGCCGAGGAGGAGGCCGCCCGCAAGGCCGAGGAGGAGCGCTTGGAGCGCGAGCGCCAGGAGCAGCTCGCCCGGCTGCGGGCCGAGGAGGAGGAGCGCAAGCGCCGCGAGGAGGAGGAGGCGCGCCGCCTGGAGGCCGAGCGGCAGGCGGAGGAGGCCCGTCGCAGGGCCGAGGAGGCCCGGATCGCCGCCGAGGAGGAGCGCAGGCGCCGCGAGGCGGAGGAGAAGGCCCGCCAGGAGGAGCAGGAGCGGCTCCGCCGGCAGGCCGAGGAAGAGGCCCGGCTGCGCGCCGAGGCCGAGTCCCGCCGCCTGGAGAAGCAGCGCAAGGCCGAGGAGGCCCTGCTCCGCGCGGAGGAGGCCCGCAGGGCGGCCGAGGCCGCCGCGGCGGCGAAGGCGGCCGAGGAGGCCGCGGCGAAGGAGGCGGCGGAGAGGCTCGCGGCCGAGGCCGCGGCGAAGGCCGCCGCCGAGCGCGCCGCCGCCGAACGCGCGGCGGCGGAGCAGGCGGCCGCCCAGCGCGCGGCCGAGGCGAAGGAGGCCCGGGGACGGGAGAACCGGGAGCGGGAGGCCCGGGAGCGTGCCGAGGCCGAGCGGGCGGCGGCGGAGGCGCGCGCGGCCGCCGGACGGGAGTCCCGGGCGAGGGCTGCCGCCGAGACCGAGGGGCTGGAGCGGCGGAAGGCCGAGGCCGCGCGGAAGGCCCGCGCCACCGAGGTCTCGGCGAACGAGGTCACCGTTCCCACCCCGGTCGTGAAGCCGGGCGGAGAGCCCGGCGGAGCACGAGAAGCCGGAGCCGCCGGGACCGGGAAGCGGAACCGTCCGGAACCGGACGCCCCGACCGTCTCGCCCGACGAGGTCACCGTGGTCACGCCGATCGTGCGGCCCGAGGCGGAGACCGCCGCCCTGCCGAAGGTCCGCGAGGAGCGGAACGCGCAGGTCCGCGAGGAGAGGGACGCCGACGAGACCGCCGTCCTGCCCGTCGTGGAGGACCCCAGGACGTCGTCCGGTCCGGCGGCCGTACGGGGCCCCCGGACGTCCGGCCCGGCCGCGCGGGACGCCCGGGAGTCCGGGCCGGGCACCCGGGTGCCGAAGGGGTTCTTCCGCGACGAACGGGCCGGAGGGCCCGGCGGTACGCGGCGGGAGGAGCCGGACGGCGCGAACGACCGGACCCGGGAACTGCCCCAGCTCGACGAGAACGGCCGCCCGCGCCGGCGCTCCGACTGGGCGGAGGAGACCCCGCTCGACGACCTGCCGACGCTGGCCGACGAACTGTTCGGCCCGCACGGGGACGAGGACGAGGGCTTCCGGCGCCACGGCTGACGCGCGGGCCCCGGGGCCGGAGCGGAGCATCCCGCGCCGCGACACCGGGCCGCCGGTTTCCGGCGCGGGGGCGGCTTGCGGTCCGGACAGGGCCGGAAGCCGCCCCCGCGCGCTTGCGGTCCGGGCTTTCCCGGTGCCGTCGGCACGGTGGTGACGGGCAGGAGCCGCCGTCGCCCGCGCCCCGGATCGGCCGGGCGGGACGGCCGGAGCGCCCGGCGGGGACTGTCGGACCCCTGCCCCACAATGGAGGGCGTACCTGAGGAGGGGCAGACATGGCCGTATGGGACGACCTGGTCGGACAGACCCGGGTCGAGGAGCAGCTCGCCGCCGCCGCGCGCGACGCCGACGCGCTCGTGACCGCCCACTCGGCCGGCGCGCCCGATCCCGAGACCTCGAAGATGACCCACGCCTGGCTCTTCACCGGTCCTCCCGGGGCCGGGCGGGCGACGGCGGCGCGGGCGTTCGCCGCCGCCCTCCAGTGCGTGAGCCCCGACCGGGCCCTCGGCGGCGCACCGGGCTGCGGCTTCTGCGACGGCTGCCACACGACCCTCGTCGGCACGCACGCGGACGTCGAGATCATCCGTACGGACCTGCTGTCCATCGGTGTGAAGGAGACCCGCGAACTCGTCCGGCGGGCCCAGCTCTCCCCGGCGGGCGGACGCTGGCAGGTCATCGTCCTGGAGGACGCCGACCGGCTCACCGAGGGCGCGGGCAACGTCCTCCTGAAGGCCATCGAGGAGCCCGCGCCGCGCACGGTGTGGCTGCTCTGCGCGCCCTCCCTGGAGGACGTGCTGCCCACGATCCGCTCCCGCTGTCGGCACCTGACCCTGCGGACCCCGCCGGTCGAGGCGGTCGCCGACGCGCTCGTACGGCGCGACGGCATCGAACCGGAGACGGCGCGGGCCGCCGCCCGCGCCACCCAGGGACACATCGACCGGGCCCGGCGGCTCGCCACCGACGAGCGGGCCCGCGCGCGCCGGTCCGTCGTCCTCAAGCTGCCGTCGCGGGTCGGGGACGTCGGCGGCTGCCTCCGGGCCGCCCAGGAGCTGGTCGACGCGGCGGCCGAGGACGCGAAGCAGGCCGCGGAGGAGATCGACGTCAAGGAGACCGACGAGCTGAAGACGGCCCTCGGCGCGGCCCAGGGCGGGCGGATGCCGCGCGGCACGGCGGGGGCGATGAAGGAGCTGGAGGAGCGGCAGAAGCGGCGCAGGACGCGTACCCAGCGCGACAGCCTGGACCTCGCCCTCACCGACCTGACCGGCTTCTACCGCGACGTCCTGGCCCTCCAGCTCCGCGCCCGCACGGCCCTGGCCAACGAGGACGTGCGGGACGCCCTGGAGCGGATCGCCCGCGACACCACCCCCGAGCGCACCCTCCGCCGCATCGAGGCCGTCCTCGCCTGCCGCAAGGCCCTCGACCGGAACGTGGCGCCGCTCCTCGCGGTGGAGGCGATGACGATGGCGCTGCGGTAGGAAGGACGGGGGAGCGACGGGGCTCGGCGCGACGGATCCCGCGCGCGACGGCCCCGGCGGGCGACCGGTCGGTCCTCTGAGCGACCCGTCACGATTGGACACGTTACGTACCGGTCCCGATACGCTCCGGGGATGGACTCCAGGCGTTTGCTCCGCACGTCCGCCACGGCCCTGGCCGCCGTCGGACTGATCCTTTCCGGCTGCTCGGGCGGGAGCGACGCCGCCGCGCCCCGCACGACGACCCGCGGGCAGGTGGCGCCCGCCCCCGTCCCCGCCGCCCTCGGGAAGTACTACGCGCAGAGGCTGAAGTGGCGCGACTGCGGAGTGGCGGGCTTCCAGTGCGCCACCCTGCGCGCCCCGCTGGACTACGCGAAGCCGGACGCGGGGGAGGTGAAGCTGGCCGTCTCCCGGGTACGGGCCACGGGCCCCGGCAAGCGGATCGGTTCGCTCCTGGTCAACCCCGGCGGTCCGGGCGGCTCCGCCGTCGGCTACCTCCAGGGGTACGCGGGCGTCGGCTACCCGGCGCCCGTCCGCGCCCGCTACGACATGGTGGCCGTCGATCCGCGCGGAGTCGCCCGCAGCGAGCCGGTCGAGTGCCTGACGGGCCCGCAGATGGACACGTTCACCCAGATCGACCAGACGCCCGACGACCCCGCCGAGACCAAGGCGCTCGGCGCGGCCTTCAAGAACTTCGCGGACGGCTGCGCACGGCGCTCGGGCACGATCCTCCCCCACGTCTCCACGGTCGACGCGGCCCGCGACATGGACGTCCTCCGGGCGGTCCTCGGCGACGAGGAGCTCACCTACGTGGGGGCCTCGTACGGCACCTTCCTCGGCGCCACCTACGCCGAACTCTTCCCGGGCCGGGTCGGCCGCCTGGTCCTCGACGGCGCGATGGACCCCTCGCTCTCCGCGCGCGACCTCAACCGCGACCAGACCGCCGGCTTCGAGACCGCCTTCCGGGCCTTCGCCGCCGACTGCGTCCGCGAGAAGGACTGCCCCCTGGGCACGGGGTCCGTCGCGGCGGCCGGGACGGCGCTGAAGAAGTTCTTCCGCGCCGTGGACGCCGAGCCGCTGCCCACCGGGGAGAGCCGGAAGCTCGGCGAGTCGCTCGCCACCACCGGCGTGATCGCGGCGATGTACGACGAGGGCGCCTGGCCCCAGCTGCGCGAGGCCCTCACCCGGGCGGTCGGCGGCGACGGCTCGGGCCTGCTGGCCCTCGCGGACAGCTACTACGAGCGCGGCGCGGACGGCACGTACGCCAACCTGATGTACGCCAACGCCGCCGTGAACTGCCTCGACCTGCCGCCCGCCTACACGGGCCCCGCCGACGCGGCGAAGGCCGTCCCGTCCTTCGAGAAGGCGTCCCCGGTCTTCGGCGCGGGCCTCGCCTGGGCCGCCCTCAACTGCACGTACTGGCCCACCCCCGCCACCGGCCGCCCGCACCGCGTCACCGCCGGGGGCGCCGCCCCGATCCTCGTCGTCGGCACCACCCGGGACCCGGCCACTCCGTACAAGTGGGCCCGTTCCCTCGCCTCCCAGCTCTCCTCCGGCACCCTCCTGACCTACGAGGGCGACGGCCACACCGCGTACGGCCGGGGCAGCGACTGCGTCGACACGGCGATCAACGCCTACCTCCTGGAAGGCACCCCTCCCAAGGACGGAAAGCGCTGCTCGTAGGTCCTCTCCGGGGGTGGTCGGACCACCCCCGGAAACTGTGTAGACTTGGCGAGGCCGCCGCACCCACCATGGGAGCGCACGGCATGCCGCCTTAGCTCAGTTGGCCAGAGCAACGCACTCGTAATGCGTAGGTCTCGGGTTCGAATCCCGAAGGCGGCTCGGAATTACCCCAGGACTCACTCGCCGTGACCTGGGGTTTTTTCATGCCCGGACAGCACGGCCGCCGGATCGGTGGCCGTGAGTCGTTTCCGCACGTCCTTCGGGCTCGGCGATCCTCAGCCGCAGCGCTGCCGCACGGACGCGTGCCCATTCCGTCCTCTGGCAACAGAAGTCACCGATGACCACGGCCGCGAGGACGAGAACCCGCCCGTGCGCAAACAGGCACTGCGCGATGGTGGCGATCAAGCCGGCCATCGCCATGGCACTGAGAGACAGAAAGATCTGTTCGTTCTGTCTCTGGAACGGCGGACCCGCCGGCGCCGGGCAGTAGGCCGCGCCGGCCGGCGGCTCATGAAGTCTCGCCCAGCCGCGTCGAGGTGGTGGAAGCGGGCAGGCGCGCCGTGTGTGGCACCGCCTGCTGCGGCTGACACCGCATGTCACCGTGTCTGCGCCCACACCGGGACGTCACCCCGAGCGTGGTCCGCGCGCGTCGCCTCCCCCTCGCCCTCGATGACACGAGCGATCTCCGGCCACGGAGCGTGCAAGGCACCGAAAAGCGACCAGTAGTCATAGGCGGCTCGAACCATGGCGCTGACGCCGAGGTGGGTGGCTTCGGGATCGATGGCGCCTATGACGCGCCGTGTGATTCCGCCGGCACCCCGAGCTGCTGGGGCGATCCCGTTGCCGAGCAGGAGCGTGGCGGTACGGAGGGCGTCCAGCGTCGGTGGTGTCGCCATCTGTGCGAAGCGCCCAAAGATCAGGGGGCGCCAGCTCGCCCCGGTACGCGCCCAGGCCAGGCGTTCCAGCCCAGTACCGAGGTCAACGGCCATCCGGTCCGGGTGATCCGTGTTCCACAGGAGGACGATGTCGCCAAGGGTGAGGTCCAGGTGGCGGAAGCGCAGTGTGATGCCTTCGACCTGCCGTCGGCGCCACGGGGTGAGCGCTCCGTAGATGCTCAGGTGCCTTGCATGAAAGCCGAGTTGGGAGAGGACGGTCAGCCAGCCGTCGAGGATGGCGCCGTACTCGTCCAGCCCGACTATGGGTTGGACTCGGGAGACGTTGACGAAGGAGGTTAGGAAGCCGTCCATCAGCTGGCCGTCCGCGTCCCTTCGGCCGGTGAAACGGACGACCGGCTGCGGAATGAATCCGCTTCGATACGTACGCAGTTGGCCGTCCTTGAGGACCGGGTCCAGGGCCTGGACGGCGGAGATCGTCAGTTCAGTCTCCCTGCCCCACCGGAGTGGGAGGCAGGCGTCACGTGGGGCGCCGACCCGCGCGAAGCCGGCTTCCAGGGAGTCGAGGATCTCCCTCCACGTGGGTGATCTGCGCGGCGGCTGGTAGGGGCTTCCCCGGTGCGGGTGAAGAATCTCGATGTGGGGGCCGTCGGCGGTGAACTCCCAGTGGGGGCCTAACGCGGCGCTCAGTACACCGGGTATCCGCTGGGCCAGGTCGTCTCCGACGGTGCCGGCGGTGCGGGTCAGCACGATCGGGCCGACATCGCCTGGAAATGGCGCGCCGGGTCGAAGCGCTGCATTCCGATCGCCTGGACACGCTGGTGGTCGAGGCTTTCCGCCTGTTCGATCACATCGGCGAGCCTTCGCGCTGCGGTCTCGTCCTCCTCCCTGGGGTCGACGACCGCGACCGCACCCGTTTCGTCGCACAGGGCGGCGTCGGCGCAGGTTCCTTCGCGCCAGGTCAGGGCGGCCATGGGGGTGCCGGCGCGGAGGGATTCTCCGAAGATCGCAGCACCGGCTTCCACGTACGTGCGGGCGTACGTGTAGACGAAGACCGAGGCGTCGGCGATGGCTGCGGTCTTGGCAGGACCGCCGAGTTCGCCGATCCACTTCACGTGGTCGGCGCTGAAGAGCCGTTCGTGGCGTCGCACGTACGCCTCGTCGAAGACGGGGCCGACGATCCGAATGCGACGCCCAAGGATCTGGGCCGCCCGCACGGCGATGTGCGGTGCCTTCTCCTCGTCGATCCGGCCGAGCCAGACGAGATCGGTGCCCGCGGTGGCCGGCGGTTCCTCCTCGTCGAGGCCGAGATGGACAGCGAGCTCGGGGATCGGCCGGTGATCCGCGTACCTCTCCATCATCTCGGGCGAGTAGCAGTACAGCCGCGAACGCTGGCCGTCGAAGGCGGTGGAGCTGTGCTGGAAGACCGGCGAGTGCTGGAAGGTGGCGACGTCGCAGTCCAGCTCGCCCCACGTGCGCGTCCACGCGGGAAGCGACGGGTACTCGTGGCCGACGACCAGGAGGTCGTACCCCGTGTCGCGCAGCTCGCGCTCGGCGAGCGATCCGGTGGAGATGTCCTCCAGGCGGACCGGCTTGCGGACCCAGTCGTGCTCCAGGTCCGTGAGCCAGCCCGGCCCGAGGAGGTGCACGTCGGCGCCTGCCGTACGGGCGCCTACGGCGACCGCCCACAGCCATCGTTCGATCCCGCCGTATCCGGCGGGGGGAAAGGCGTAGCTACCAGGGAAGTCGCAGACGCCGACGAGCACGTTATGCCTCCGGTGTTCCGTCCGCCGAGATACGGCGGAAGCCGAGATACGGGAAGAGTGATTCGGGCAGGACGATCGAGCCGTCCTGCTGCTGGCACTGCTCAAGGAGCGCGGCCAGGGTGCGGCCGACAGGCAGACCGGAGCCGTTGAGGGTGGCGACGAGCTTGGGCTTGCCGTCCTCGCCGCGGGTCCGGATGTTCGCCCGGCGGGCCTGGAAGGTTCCGAAGTTGGAGACCGAGGAGATCTCGCGGTACGTGTTCTGACTCGGGATCCAGACCTCGAGGTCGTACGTGAGCTGGGCGGAGAAGCCCGTGTCGCCGGCGGGCAGCTTGATGACCCGGTAGGCGAGGCCGAGCTCCTTGAGGCACGCCTCGGCGTGGCCGACCATCCCCTCCAGCTCGGCGTCCGCCGTCTCCGGATCGACGATCTTGACCATCTCGACCTTGGCGAACTGGTGCTGGCGGATGAGACCGCGGGTGTCGCGGCCGTACGAGCCGGCCTCGGAACGGAAGCACGGAGTGTGCGCCGTGAACGCGAGCGGGAGCTCGGCGGGCGGGATGATTTCGTCCGCGTAGAGGTTGGTCAGCGGAACCTCGGCCGTCGGGATGAGGAAGAGCTCCCGGTCGGCGACACCGGTCTTGAACAGGTCCTCCTCGAACTTCGGCAGCTGGCCGGTGCCGGTCATGGTCTTGCGGGTGACCAGGTAGGGGACCGCGTACTCGATGTACCCGTGTCGGCGGGTGTGGATGTCGAGGAAGAGCGTGGCCAGGGCCCGCTCCAGAGCGGCGCCGGCGCCGCGGGAGACCGCGAAGCGCGGACCGGACAGCTTCGTCGCGCGGCCGAAGTCGAGGATGCCCGTGGCCTCTCCGAGATCGACGTGGTCCTTCGGCTCGAACGGAAACGCGGGAGGCGTGCCGACGCGCCGGATCTCGATGGCGAACTCCTCGGAGTCGCCGTCAGGTGCGGAGTCGTCCGGCAGGTTCGGGATGCTCAGAAGCAGATCACGGAGCTGGGCCTCGATCTCTTCCTGCCCTGCTTCGATGTCGCGGACCTGCTCCTTGATCTCGCGGGCGCGCTCCTTCAGCTTGCTGATGTCGCCGCCCTGCTTGGCCGTCTGCTGAACCTCACTCGCCACCCGCTTGGACTCGGCCCGCAGCTCATCGGCCGAGCGGATGTTCTGGTTGCGACGAGACTGGAGGGACTCCAGCTCGGACAGGTCCAGGGAGTAACCGCGACGAGCGAGCCGACGAACCGCTTCGGCACCCATTTCAATCAGGGCGCGGGCATCATGCATGAGGAAGATCCTTCTGATCCGGCGAGTGGTGGGATACGGGATCGACGGTAGCAACCGCGGCCCCTTTGCCGATCCGCATTACCTCCCTGCCGCCGGAGCCAACCGCGTGATCGAGAACGCCAGTTTCAAGATCGCTCACCAGGGCCCCGACGAACGCCGGCAACTCGTCATCGGGGATGGCGAGGGGCTCGATGTACGGGGCTTCCGGGAAGAAGAGGGGCATGGCCCGGTCAGGAGTCCGTTCGCGGTGCCACAGAAGCACGGAGACCAGCAGGCCATGGGCCACCAGGACGCGGGGGCCGGGGTGCTCCAGAGCCGCGAGCACCCCGGTGAGCATCCTGCGGATGCCCTCGCGCTGCGACTCGCTGCCGCCGGGCGGCCGCTCGTGGGCGCCGTGCCCGTCGAGCCAGACGGCGTATTCCAGGAACGGGCTTCCCTCGAATTCCCCGTAGTCGAGTTCGTTCAGCCGAGGATCGGTGATCAGTTCCGGCCCGGGGGCTCCCATCAGGAGGTTGGCGGTCTGCTGAGCGCGGGGGAATTCGCTGGCCAGCCACGTTTTCACGCTGTGGAGGGGGACGCTGCTCCATCCCCTGTTCAGCGACCGGCGGCCTTCCTCGCTCAGGCGGATGGGCTTGGTCGGATCACCGTTGACGAGATAGCGCCGGCTGTAGTTCGTCTGTCCGTGACGGAGGACGTAGGTCGTCATGATCGGTTCCTTGGGGTCGGCGCCGACAGCCACGCGAGGACGTCGGCCATCCTCGGCGCGCGCGGATCACCGGTGTCGAGGTAGAAGAGCAGGCCGTCCAGGGCCAGGGCCCTGCACCATGGCGCCAGGACGGGCACGGGGATGCGGGAGATCCGGGCGGCTGTGGCCAAGCGAGCGTCCGTGCCGTGCCCGAGGTCGTAGTACACGGTCCAGAAGGCCCAGTCGAAGGCCGCGTCGCCCACCATCGGGAGGGGATCGATCAGGCGGGGGTGGCCCAGCCAGTCGAAGAGGACGTTCTCTCGGTAGAGATCCGCGTGCAGGACGGTGGATCGAGCGGGGTCCTCCTCCAGGGCCACGAGGGTCAGGAGGGCCGCCTCGACGTGCTCATGCCACGGGCCGACGTCGACCGATTCCAGTCGGTGCCGCACCCGGGGGCGTACCTCCTGGTGCAGGTACGTGGTCAGGGAAGGAAGGTCACGCGGCCGGCGCCGACGGCGGCCGAAGGTGTGGAGGTCCTGGAGGGCGGCGGCCACGGTCGGAAGCTCGCGAGGCGGTCGTTCACCACCACCGGGGCTCCCTCCGATCATTTCCAGGGCCGCCACGGCCAGGTCGTCCGCCGCCTCGACGACGCCCGCCGTTGGCCCGCCCGCCCACAGGCGTAGGGCATTGACCTCGTTGCGGAACCGGGCGGGATCGGCCCACACCTTGAGAAGCAGCGGACGCCCGTCGAAGGTTCCGGCCGTGACGACCACCGAGGCGTGTCCGGCGTCGTGGTAAGCCCCTAGCGTGAGCTTCCAGCGCTCCGCCGCGCGCTCCATCAAGGTGGGCACGGCGTCGAGCCAGCCGGAGACTCCCGGGCCGTAGTGCGTGACCAGCCGCCGCCGGCATTCCTCGGAGACCTCGCCGAGCGTCCGCTTCTCCATCAGCTCAGCACGATCCCGTCGGAGACCAGCTCGTCCGTGAGGGCGGGGAAGCCCTCCAAGGATTCGGCGACGAGCGCCTGGACCTTGTCAGTCTCGACCTCCGGGGAGGACAGCCGGACCAGGATCCGCCACGGCTGGTCGAGGCGCTGGCCGGTGGTGCTGACGAGGTGCACCTCCGCGTGCCCGTCGGTGGCCTCGTGCAGCCGCTGGGCCAGGCGCTGGGCGGCGATGTTGTAGAGCTTGCCGACGTGGTAGACGGGGTTCTTGCCGTTGGCACCCTCCAAGTTCATCGGCCGCAGTGGCGTGATCAGTCCGTTGACCCGGTTGCCGCGGCCGACGACGCCCTCGTCGCCGGACTCGATCGAGCTGCCGGTGAAGGTGAGGTACAGCTCGTCCTTCTCCGGCACGTCGCGCGTGTTGAGCCGGAAGCGCGTCTCGGCTCCGGGCAGGCGGAGGCCGGCCAGCCGGTGGCACTCGGCGAGGACGCTCTCGGTGTTCCGTACGTACTCCGCGCGGCTGGCGATGAGCCGCGACTTCTGCGGGACGCAGAGGACGACGTCCGCCTGGTCACCGTCCCAGTAGCCCATGAGCTTCACGTCTGATCCGCACCAGGCATGGGAGAGGGTGAAGTCGCTCTCCCCGGAGAAGTGGTCCACCAGTTCGCGGACGAACGACTCGAAGGGGTTCTCCGGCGCCCAGCCGGTTCCGAGGGAGGTGTCGTTCGACAACCGGACCCGGCGCTCACGCAGGTCGTCGAGGGAACGGGGGTTGAACCAGCGGGTGCGGTCCGGCACCGCGTCACCGGTGACGACCGCTCCGGGGCTGGAGTTGCTGGTGATGTTGAAGATGATGTTGAGGTGCTCCGACACCTCCGGGAGCCGCTCGGCGAAGAACGCCCTGACCTCGGCCTCGATGATCTCCTCGACGGGAATCTTCTCGCCCCCGCACATGGGCGCGGCCCGCCCGTTGACCAGGACGCGCACAGGGGCTGTCATGCGGCCGGCGCCGTAGCGGACCTCGCTGGCGCCGCCGAGGAGGGCGAGCTTGTCGAAGTTGTGGTGCAGCACCGCGCCGAAGCGCTCGACGGTGTAGCGGCTGTACGCGCGGGACAGCCGCTCGGCGAGGTGGTCGGCCAGGGTGTCCGGGTGACCGAGCCCCTTCCGCTCGACGATCGTGGTCGCACCGGGCCTGGCGGCGCCCGTCTCAATGGACAGGCAGCCACCCTCGGTCGTGATGGTTTCGCGCATGACAAACTCCGATCTCTCGGCCTGAGGAAGACGGGTGGGACGGATGAACGTCCTGGGTCAAAGCCGTTTGCCACGGGTTGAGTTGCTCGCATCGCCCTGCGGCGTTCTCGGTCTGCTGCGACAGTAGCCAGGGCACCCCAAGGCACCCCGGAAAATCCTTCCGGGGTCCACTTCGGCCACGAGGTGATGATCAGGACATGCGCGGGATGACACAGAACCTGACCATCGGGGAGCGCGTCGCCTGGTACCGGCGTCGGCGCGGCCTCTCCCAAGAGGTCCTGGCCGGCCTTGTCGGCCGGACGACGGACTGGCTGAGCAAGGCGGAGAACAACAGGATCGAGCTTGATCGCCTTTCGGTGATCACCTCACTCGCCGATGCGCTCGACATCTCCCTCGGAGACCTGCTTGCCGAGCCGACCCTCATGGAGTGGTCGGCCGACAGCGGGCGCCGGACCGTCCCTGCGCTGCGCGAAACACTCATGGACTACAAGCAGCTCACTCCTTTACTGAGCCTCGCAGCCGAGGATGAGCCCCCTGCCCTGCAGGACCTTCGAGGCAACGTGCGCGATGTGCTCGATGCCTACCAGGCATCCCGGTACGGCTTTGCCACCCGACGTCTCCCCCTTGTCCTGGCCGATGCCCTCGCCGCGTCCCGCGCCTACTCGGGGCACGAGGCAGAGGAAGCCCACGCGCTGCTCGCTCTCGCCTACCACGGGGCGGCCATGGTGCTGGGCAAGCTGGGAGAGCCCGAGCTGGCATGGATCGCCGCGGACCGTGGCCTGGCAGCAGCGCAGTCCAGCGGCCGCAGCGAGGTTACGGGATCGCTCTTCCGAGCAGTCACGCACTGCCTCCTGGCCACCGGACGCTTCACAGCCGCGGTCCAGCTGGTGAACGATGCGGCAGCCGTCATGCAGCCGGAGTTGGGCGCCGCCAATCACGAGTACCTCTCGGTGTACGGCACGCTGTTCCTCGCCGGCGCGATGGCCGCCGCGCGGGCAGAGGACCGGGCGACCACGCAGAACTTCCTCCGCGAAGCCGACGAGGCCGCGCAACGACTCGGCACCGACGCCAATCACATGTGGACGGCCTTCGGCCCGACCAACGTGGCCATCCACTGCGTGGCCACCGCCGGCGAACTCGGCGACATCCAGATCGCCGCAGACCTGGGCGCACGAATCGACACGACCGCCCTGCCGGTGGAGCGGCGCGTACGACACAGCCTCGAAGTCGCCAGGGCGCTGAGCTCCTGGAACCGCACCGACGAAGCCCTGGCCGTCCTGCTGGAAGCCGAACAGGCCGCGCCCGAGCAGGTGCGCCACCACTACCTGAGCCGGGAACTGGTTATCGGCTGGATACGTGGCACCAGAGGCCGGCCTGCCCATCCCGTGGCAGACCTGGCCCGCAGACTGGGCGTTGTCGCCGGCAGCTAAAGTCCGAACCGTGAGCGAGAACGAGCACGAAGCAAAGATGGCCCGCCCCCGCATGGCAGCCGGCGCTCTCTTCTTCGACGAATCCGATCGAGTCCTCCTCGTCGAGCCGTCCTACAAGGACTACCGCGACATCCCCGGGGGCTACGTCGAGGAGGGGGAGTCACCCCGACAAGCCTGCGTGCGTGAGGTGCAGGAGGAACTCGGCATCGCACCGCACATCGGTCGCCTCCTCGCCGTCGACTGGGCGCCGAACCAGGGAGAGGGCGACAAGGTCCTTTACCTCTTCGATGGCGGTCGCCTGAGCGTTGAGCACCGGGAGCAGATTGCATTGCAAGCGGACGAGCTCCGCGGCTACGACTTCCACAACCCTGACCAAGTGCCCGGGCTCACCATCCCCCGCCTCGCACGCCGAATCGCAGCGGCCATCCAGGCCCGAACAAACGGCCTGACCGCTTACCTCGAACACGGCCAGTCGCCGGAACCAGGGGCCTGACTGCTCCCCATCACGGCCACGGGGAATGGGAAGCACGGCCCGTGGCACGAAACCCCGTCGGCACGACGATTGAGGTCTGCCCTACCTGTCCAATTCCCTTCTCCCTACTGATCACGTCCTCCTAGACTGTGTGCCTTCGACACAGCAGGGTGGCGACGCGGTCAGGCACCACGAGGATGGAGTAGCTGGTGGGGGATATGGACGAGCGGCTGCGGAAACTGGCGAAGTCCTCTCCGAACTTCGGCATCCTCTACCCACTGAAGCCCCTGCTGTCGCTCTACGGCGCCCAGGCCGAGGCCACGGTCTTCACAAACCCGAACTCCTCGCTCGTCCAGGCGGGCCAGTTCGGCGAAGTCCTCGCAGAGGAGCTCATCACTCGGATCGGCATGCGGGTGGACGGCGATCGGCAGATCGACCGGTTGACCGCCCTGACGCGAGCCGGCGTCCTGATTCCCGAGACACGGCGGGATTTTGACCAGCTGCGGGTGGATCGCAACAAAGCTGCCCATGCCCACCTGTTCGATACGGCACGGGCGCTTGATGCCGTTCGCGTCTGCCACAAGCTTGGCCTGTGGTTCCACGACGCGATCTCCGGGCGCCGCACGGTCGTGGAGTTCGTGCCGCCTACGGATCCGCAGGCGGTCGAGCGCCTCTCGGATCCGGACGAGGTCGCGGAACTGAATGAGGCCCTGGACGGCCACCGCCAGGCACTGACCGATGCGCGCACGCGTCTCACGGAGTCCACGAGCGAGCTGGAGGCCGAGCGGAAGGCACGGGCCGAGGCGGAGCGCCTCATCGCCAGTGCCAGCACGAACAACGCGGAGCTCCTGGCCCAGATCGAGCAGTTGGCAGCGCAGGTTGCCGAGATGCGCGTTGCTCAGACGGCCGCCTACGAAGAGGCCCGTCAGGCTCCGCGCAAGGTCGATCCGGCGGCCCGTGACCTGATCATCCATCGTGCGCAGCGGCGTGCTCCGCTCAACGAGATCGAAGCCCGTAAGGAGATCGACAAGCTGCTGCGCGCCGCTGGCTGGGTGGTGCAGGACCGCAGCGAGGTCAACCCCATGGCTGGCCAGGGTGTGGCCGTGCGTGAGTTTACGCTCGCCACGGGAAGGGCCGACTACGTCCTGTACGTGGACGGACAGATCGCCGGAGTCATCGAAGCCAAGCGTGAGGGCACGCACTTGGCCAGCGCGGTCGCGCAGAACGACCGCTACGCGGGCGGAGTGCTCAAGGAGCACCGTCTCGCGGTATGGCGTGAGGATGAGCCGTTCGCCTTCCGATACGCGACCACTGGCACCGAGACGTACTTCATCAACCGGTTGGACCCCGAGGCGCGCTCCCGTGAGGTGTTCGCCTTCCACAAGCCGGAAACCATCGCCGACTGGATGCGCCGAGCCGAGGAGCACCCGGCGGCCCCGACCTTCCGCGCCGCCCTGCGCAGTGTTCCGGAGCTCCACCGCAACGGTCTTCGGCCGGCGCAGATCGAGGCGATCAAGGGCCTGGAGAGCTCGCTCGCCCTGGACAAGCCGCGGGCCCTAATTCAGATGGCGACCGGCGCGGGCAAGACTTACACCGCCGTCTCCCAGACGTATCGGCTGCTCAAGCACTCCCGAGCCCGTCGTGTGCTGTTCCTGGTGGACCGAAACAACCTCGGTAAGCAGGCGCTGGACGAGTTCCGAAAGTTCACGACCCCGGACGACGGCCGCAAGTTCTCCGACATCTACAACGTCGAGCGCCTGGGCGCGGCGGGACTGCAGGACAGCAGCTCGGTGGTGATCTGCACGATCCAGAAGATGTATCGCCTGCTAACCGGCGAGCAGCTCGTAGACGACGACTCGGTAGACGAGGCGAACGACGACACGGCGTACGAAGAGTCCTACGCCGCCGCGCGGCCCATCGAGGTGGGCTACAACCCGGCGGTGCCGATCGAGTCGTTCGACCTGATCATCGTGGACGAGTGCCACCGCTCGATCTACGGCCTCTGGCGCGCGGTGCTGGAGTACTTCGACGCCCACCTCGTCGGGTTGACAGCCACTCCAACCCTTCAGACCCTCGGCTTCTTCGGCCGGAACCTCGTCTCCGAGTACACCTATCCCCAGGCAGTAGCCGACGGAGTCAACGTCGACTTCGACGTCATCCGCATCCACACAGATTTGCGGGAGAACGGCGGCGCAACCATAGAAGAGGGCACAACGGTCAAGATCCGTGACCGGAAGACCCGCTACCAGCGCTACGAGCAGCTGGCGGACGACTTCACCTACACCACCCGTCAGATCGGACGCTCGGTGGTGGCCGTCGATGAGATCCGAGCCGTTCTCACCGCCTATCGGGACAACTGGCAGCGGTGGTTTCCCGGCCGCAAGGAAGTCCCCAAGACGCTGATTTTCGCGGTCGGTGAGGACCACGCCGAGGACGTTCTTGCTCAGGCCAAGGAGGTCTTCGGGCGGGGCGACGAGTTCGCCAAGAAGATCACGTACAAGAGCCGCAAGGCCGGCGAGGACCCTGACGAGCTGATTCGTGCACTGCGGACGTCCCCGCGCCTCCGGATCGCCGTGACCGTCGACATGATCGCGACCGGCACGGACGTCAAGGCGCTGGAGTGCGTGATCTTCTTGCGGGAGGTGCGCAGCGCGGTCCTCTTCGAGCAGATGAAGGGGCGCGGTGCCCGCACAATCGACCCGACTGAGCTGCGCGAGGTGACTCCTGGCGGGGATGAGCGGGTACGTAAGGAGCGCTTCGTTCTTGTGGACGCCGTGGGCGTCACCGACTCACCGCTCGTAGACGCCCGCCCGCTCGTCCCGGCCGGGGAACGCCAGGTCTCCCTGGCCAAGCTTCTCGACAAGGCTGGTACCAAGTCGATCAGCGCCTCCGAGGCGGAGATCCTCGCTGGCCGTCTGGCGCGTCTTAATCAGCAGCTCAACGACGGCGAGCGCGACCAGATCGCGAAGGCTGCAGGTGGCCGCTCCCTCTCGGAGATCGCGAGCACCATCGTCAAGGCCATCGACCCCGACAGGCAGGACCAGGCCAAGGCCGAGGGCGGCGAGAAAGCGGCCCACGCATTGGTCGTATCGGCAGTGGCTCCGCTCACGGGCAGCCCGGACCTGCGAAAGCTGATCATCGAGATCCGTCGGGACAAGGACTACGTAATGGACGAGACCACCGCGGTCTCGGTCACCGATGTCCACGCGATTCCCCGAGAGGAACGGGCGCGAGAGCAGGTCGACCGCTGGAGCCGCCTGCTCAGGGATGAGCGAGACAAGATTGCGGCGATCTCGATCGCTCTCTCCAGCCCCCGCTCGGTAGGGCCCACCGAGGCGTACGACGCACTCAAGGAGTTGGCAGACAAGATCCGCCGTCCCAACTTCGCCTGGACCCCTCAGGTCCTGTGGAACTACTACGAGGACCTCGGCCGCGCCACCGAGCAGTCTGGCAGCGAGGCCGGCGTACCTGATCTCATCTCGCTCATCCGGTACGAGCTCGGCATCGATTCGGAGCTCAAGCCGTACCGTGAGACGGTAGAGGAACGCTTCGAAGGCTGGCTGCTCCGGCAGAGGCAGGCTGGCGTGGAGTTCACGGAGGACCAGATGTGGTGGTTGGAGGCCATCCGCGACGTTGTTGCTAGTGACGTCGGCATCGCTCCGGCAGACTTCCGAGCCGAACCATTTAACAAGCGTGGCGGCGGCAAGGGCCTGGCCTTGGCCTTTCCGGGGCGCGACCCTCACGATCTCCTGAATGAGCTGAATCGAGAACTGGCTTGAGAAACACCGAACTGCCGCCGGGGTGGGACCTGGCTCCGTTGGCGGATCTCGTTTCAATTGATGGCGTCCTCAGTGATGGTGACTGGGTCGAAAGTAAGGACCAGGATCCCGACGGCGAGGTTCGCCTTGTGCAGCTGGCGGATGTTGGGGACGGCTTTTTTCGCGATCGGAGCAATCGATCGCTAACACTCGCAAAGGCTGACGAGCTCCGTTGCACCTTTATTCGGGAAGGTGACGTTCTCGTAGCCAGAATGCCGGACCCGCTGGGTCGCGCGTGTATTTATCCGGGAGGGAATCGACCTGCAGTCACTGTGGTCGATGTCTGTGTCATCAGGCCGGGCCGTTACGGTGTCGACAACCGATGGCTCATGTGGGCTATTAACTCTCCGCAAGTGCGAGGTCAGATTAGCAGCCTTCAGACCGGCACGACGAGGAAGCGAATCTCTAGGAAGAACCTCGAGACGGTTCAGGTCGCGGTGCCGCCGCTTGCGGAACAGCGCCGTGTGGTCGAGATTCTCGAAGACCACCTCTCCCGCCTTGATGCTGCCGTTCGAGACCTAGAGGCTGCCCACCGCAAGGTCTCCTCTTTCCGTAAGGCAATCCTGTTGTCACTCGTGCCGGGGGATTGTCCTGAGTCGTGGGAGGTCACGACGGTTGGCGAGGCAGGCGCTATCGACCTCGGCCGACAGCGACACCCGGACTGGCACCATGGCCCGGAGATGCATCCCTATTTGCGCGTAGCTAACGTATTCGAGGACCGAATCGACACGGCCGACGTCATGGAGATGGACTTCTCTGGGGTGTTCGATCGGTACAAGCTTGAGCCCGGAGACATCCTGCTCAATGAGGGTCAGAGTCCCCACCTGGTTGGCCGTCCCGCGCTTTACCGGGGTGAGCCTGCCGGCGTGGCATTCACAAATAGCCTCCTGCGCTTCCGTGCACGTCCTGATGTCTTGCCCGAATGGGCGCTGATGGTGTTTCGTCGGCACCTGCACGCTCGCCGGTTTATGCGGGAGGTTCGAATTACGACGAACATCGCGCATCTCTCTTCTAAGCGCTTGAAAGCCGTGGAGTTCCCGATTCCGCCGATGGAAGAGCAGAAGCGCCTTGTTCAGCGTTGCGAAGAACTACTGACAGACGCAGATGCCTTGGAACGCGGGCTGAGTCAGGGCCTCCAGCGCGCTAAGAGTCTTCGCAAGGCCCTGCTTGCCCGTGCCTTCGATGGCGCCCTCGTCCCACAGAATTCTGAGGACGAGCCCGCCAGCGCGCTACTCGAGCAGATTAGGGTCGGGCGAGCATCGTCGGGCCGGAGCGCGGCGACCGTCCGAGGTCGCCAGCCACGAAAGGCGGCGGGCACGACCGCATCCAAACTGGCTCCGGCTCCCTCGGCCGTCTCGTCCTCCGTCTCCCGTACCGCCGTTCAGCAGGAGTTTGAGCTCTGATGAGCACCACCGAGACCAACTCGATCACCCCCGCCAAGGCGGTCGTCCAGACTAACTCGCTCGTCGCCAAGCTGTGGAGCTACTGCAACGTTTTGCGCGATAACGGCTTGTCGACCATCGAGTACGTTGAGCAACTTTCGTACTTGCTCTTCCTCAAGATGGCTGACGAGCTCGCCGCCGATCCATTCGCTGAGGAAACGGCAGATCCGATCGTGCCCGCGAACTTGGATTGGCAGTCACTTGTCTCCAAGCGTGGTGAGGAGTTGGAAGCGCACTACCGCAGGGTGCTTACTGAGCTTGGCAAGCATCCTGGCACCACGTTGGGTACCGTCTTCGCAAAGGCCCAGAACCGGATCACGGAGCCCGCCCTCCTCGAAAAGCTCGTCGTCGAACTGATCGGGAAGACCGACTGGGTCCTCGAAGGCACGGACCTGAAGGGCGACGCTTATGAGGGGCTGCTTGCCAAGGGTGCTGAAGACACTAAGACCGGCGCAGGCCAGTACTTCACTCCCCGGCCGCTGATCGACGCCATGGTCCAGGTGATGCGGCCTGGCCCCACGGATACGATCACTGACCCAGCCTGCGGTACCGCTGGCTTCCTGATCGCGGCCCACAGCCACATCCGCGAGCATCACCTCAAGGGCCTCTCGCGTGAGCAGCGCCTCGCGCTGGGGCAGGGGACAATCTGGGGGAACGAGCTCGTCCCCGGTACAGCCCGCCTTGCCGCGATGAACATGTTGCTGCACGGCATTGGTGAGGCTGGTGGAGAATCTCTCATCACCACGGGTGACGCCCTTGCCGACGCACCTTCTCGGCGTGCCTCGCTCGTCCTTGCCAATCCGCCGTTTGGTAAGAAGTCGGCGATCACCGTCAGGGGTACGGATGGCAAGACGGACCGGGAGGACATTAGTTACGACCGGTCTGACTTCCGTGCGACGACCACAAACAAGCAATTGAACTTCCTGCAGCACATCATGTCGCTGATGGAGATGGACGGCCGCGCTGCGGTTGTCCTGCCCGACAATGTGTTGTTCGAGGGTGGGGCCGGCGAGAAGATCCGGCGGCGCCTCCTCCAGGAGTTCAACCTCCACACGATCCTGCGTCTGCCCACGGGCATCTTCTACGCTGGCGGCGTCAAGGCGAACGTCCTGTTCTTCGAGAAGAAGCCCCCGCGGGCCGACGACGTACCCAACACGTCTGAGGTCTGGGTGTACGACTTCCGGACCGGGATGCACTTCACGCTCAAGCAGCGACCCCTCCGCCTGGCCGACCTGGCCGACTTCATCGAGGCGTACAAGGCGGACGACCGCTCGACGCGCAAGGAGACCGAGGACGGCCGCTTCAAGCGGTTCACGTACGAGGAGCTCATCGCCCGTGACAAGGTCAACCTCGACGTCACCTGGCTGAAGGACCCGGCGCTCGACGACGCCGACAGCCTGCTCCCTCCCGAGGTCATCGCCCAGGAGATCGTAGAGGACCTCCAGGCCGCCCTCGCTGAGTTTGAGGCTATCGCCGAGGCACTGGGCGGCGAGGTCAAGCCGGACGTCGCAGCCGAGGAAGTCATCGCGGAGGCGTAGGTCCGGGGGGTCTTTCGCCCGTGCCGGTCTCGCCCAAGGCGCGAGGCCGGCACCGGAGCGCGTCGTGTGGGGTTCCCGTTTCTCCTCAGCGGGCTCCCCAGCCACGGTGCGCTTCGGGTCCGTGTGGGCTCCAGCCGTTCAGGTAGGGCGCCAGCTCCTCGGGCTTCGGTTCGCGAGCCGTGGGCATGGCGGGGAGATCGGTCAGTGGGTCGAGGCTCTGAACGTAGCGGCGTGCCCAGGCCAGCCACCCATGTGCCGAGGCCACCGCCGCCTCGTCTTCTCCGGCCGCCTCATGCAGCCGGCGCTCCAGGGCGTCGCAGTACGCGCTCAGGTTTGCCGCTTCCTGCCACTGGCCGGCTTGCGCACGGAGTACCTCGGCATATTGTTCCTGCGCGGCCAGGTCCTTCGCCTTCTCCATGGCCGCCCGCCAGCGAACCTCGCGCTCGGCCTTCGCCCGCTCCTCGTCCGCCTTCCGCTGCGCGTCCTCCACGGCGCGGGTCTCGACCTCCTGGAGTACGGCTCCCAGAATGTCCTCCAGGACCCAGCGCTTGCGATCGGCCCATCGGGACTGTCGACTGGATCGGCTGTAGCCGAGTTCGATCACGAGGCTCTTCGAGCGCTCCGGATCGGTGGACTGGGGAGACTCCTGCTGGATCGTAACGGTGTAGGTGAAGCCGTCCACGACCAAGTCCAGTTCGCCCTCACGGAGGGAGTAGCTGGAAGGGTAGTGCCGCCCGTTGTACGTGTAGGCACGGCTGCGCCGGCGGGAGGGAACTTCATGCTCTTTCACCTTGTGCCCGCGACGCACTGCCTCGGCGACGAGGCCCTGGAGAAGCAGCAACGATCGGCGGCGCAGCGGGGCGGGCACAACGAGTCGGCCCTCGTCGTCTCTCAGCGCAGCCACGATCGGATGCGGAGAGCGCAACTGAGTGGGTACGTGGACGGGCGGCGCCTCATCCGGCCTCTGCCTCAGTGAGTTGGGGTGTGGCCCCTCGACCAGAGAGATCTGCAGGTCGCGATTCCACATGCGGAGACTTTCGATGCGTTTACCCTCAGGGACGAGGCTGTGGCGCTTCGCGTAGTCGATCACGCGTCGCCACTCCGTCACCGTCACATCGTCGGGCTCGGTGATGGTGACCCGCCTGTCCGTAACGAGTCGCTCGATGAGCTCCTGCGCCTTAGTGCGACGGGCAAGTGCAACTGGCCTGTCGGCGTAGGACGCGGAGCGGGTGCCGCCTGCCGCCTTCCCCTCGGCGGTCTTCTTTTCCCCGTCATGCGCGGGGTCGTCCGGGTGGTGGCCGTGCTGGATGTAGAAGGTGCCTGCCTCGGTGACCTGGGCATCCACCTCACCCCCGCTGCGCTTGATCGTCACCAGCCCTCGGTCGCGCAGCGCGTAGGCGGTGCGGAACTCACCGGGGTCCCAGGAGGGCTCCTCGGACTCCTTGCCGTTCGCGAGCCGGCCGAGCAGGGCGAGCTGTCGTTCGTTCAGGGGAGACCAGCGATGCATGGCAACAGCTCACCCCGGTGCCGGGCCCGGTGCAATGACTCGTACGGGTGGTCGCTCTGGCAGCACCGGAGACCTGCGGGTTTGCGGTCGTCGGACGGCCTGCTTGCGTGAGCGCTGCGTGAGCGGACTGGGTGGCACTAGGGTGGACCCGGCGTCATGGTGATCACGGTCGGACGCCTCTGATCTGGGAAAACGGGATTCGGTGGCACCGTCCAGCACCAGTCGGGATGATCTTGCGGGCCCTCGTAATGCGTAGGTCTCGGGTTCGAATCCCGAAGGCGGCTCAGAAAGGGCCCAGTTCAGATGCACTCTGAACTGGGCCTTTGTGGTTTTCAAGATCGATCAGCAGGGGCGAACGGTGCTTCTGGGAGCACCGTGATCGCTTCCGGTGGGCATCCGGTGGACAGGTGGAGAGAACGCGTGCGGCACGGTGGACAAGCGGACGTCCGGGAAGGCTTTTCGGCCGGGCGGTGCTGAGGGGGAGATCCCTGGTCCGCCGGCCGTAACGCTGTGGGAAGCGGCTTGGAGGACCTCCACAAGACGGAGGGCCGGGGTGGGCGGTGAGTTCGCGCGCGGCGACTGTGCGGCGGGTGGGAGCGGCGGACCGACGCCCCGCCCATCCTGGAGTGGTCCTTCCCCGAGCCGTTGGGCCCGCGGAAGGTGATCGGGGAGTTCGCGATGGCCGACGTCGTGACCGTGCCCACCCACCTGGCCGCTCCGGACGTGACCACCTGCATGACGGCCGACGCCGACCGCGACGTCGTCGCCTCCGGCACGCCGGAGCCCGCCGGCACCGATGACAGCGGCCGTTCCGACCGGACGTTCCTCGTGGAGGCCGTCGTGCGCTCCGGAGGCACCGAACGGCGCGCGACGGCCCGGGGCAGGACGTCCACGCCGTCGCTGCCCCCTCGTCGTGGAAGCGTTCGCACGCGTGCTGACCGGCCGCATCCGTACGGTCGGCGTCGCCTCCGCGGGCGCGCTCTTCGACGCGCCCGACTTCCTCCGCGCTCTGTCCCCGCACCTCACCTTCGAAACGGGCGTGCGACGGGACGTCCGTCCGGGAACTGATGTCCTGTCCCGTACGTCCCAACAAGGGGACGGAAGGCGCAGCTTGGCGAGGGGGGAGCCGGCGTGACCGTGACACTGGCCGAGGAGATCATGCTGCTGTCGCTGGACGACGCGTCCGGGGCGGTGCGCGAGCGCCAGGCCTGCCAATGGGCGGTCGCGGGCGGGCTGGTCCTCGACCTGGTGCTCGCCGGCCGGCTCTCGGTGGACGGGGGCCGGATGGCCGTGGTCGACACGGCTTCGACGGGGGTGGGGCTGCTCGACGGCCGTCTCGCGATGATCGCCGTCCGGGCGGCGGGGCGCAGCCGGCCGCAGAAGGTGACGGCGTGGCTGACCAAGGACCACCGCAAGGCCCTGGACGCCACCGTCGCTTCCCTCGCGGAGCGCGGGCTCGTCGGCGAGGAAGAACGCAAGGTGATGGGGATGTTCCCGGTGCGGCGGTTCCCCGGGGTCGACGGCGCTGTCGAGAGGGAACTGCGCACACGGCTGGAAGAGACGGTGCTGCGGCGGGCCGAACCCGAGGACCGGACGGCCGGTCTCGTCGCGCTGCTGCACGGGGCCAAACTGCACCGGTTGGCCTTCCCCGGTCTGCCGTCGCGTGAGGTCGTTCCGCGGATGCGGGAGATATCCGAGGGGCAATGGGCCGGTGAGAGCGTCCGCAAGGCGATCCGGGAAATGCAGTCGGCGATGACCGCGGTCGCCCTCGTCACGATGAGGAGCTGAACCCCGGCGGTCCCCCGAACGAACTTCTAGTTGATTCCCTGGAAGAAGTCGTCGTCCGGCGGGGTGTTCCCGGCGGATTCGCGGATCTGGGCGATGAGTTCCTCGTCGCTCAGCGCGGGCGGCGGAGCCGGCGCCGAATCGAGAAGCGTGTGCAGGGTTTCACGGAGCGACTCGGAAGAGTCTCGCTCGCATTCCGGTTCCGGATCTCGCAGATTCTCACTCATGGCTCAACCCTAGGGCACGAGAAGCAGAATTGATGAGCCTCTCGCGCAGTTTCAGGGATCGCGGAGCACCACCGACACCTCGGGGGCCGCGGCGCGCATCCGGCCCCCAGAGTGCCGGGCCGCCGCACCCTTGGCAAGGGGTGCCCCGGGGCGGCGGGCGCCCGGCCCGCGCGCGGGGTGCGAAGCACCCGTACCCGCGCGAGCCGGGCCCCCTCCCGCTGTCGGGCAGTCGGATCCCCCTGTCTCTCCCCGTTCTCCCTTCCCCCGTGGGTCAGTCCCCGTCGCGGAGGTCCGTCCCGCCCATCCGGTCGCGCAGGATGCGCAGCGCGCGGGAGGTGGAGCTGCGGACCGTCGCGGCGGAGCACTCCATGATCTGCGCGACCTCCTCCGTGCCGAGGTCCTCCCAGTAGCGCAGGTAGACCAGGCCGCGCTGCCGAGAGGTGAGCGTGGCGAGCGCCTTGAGCAGGAGCAGTCTGTCCCCGATGCGGGCCGACTCCTCCGGCGTGGGCGCGGACTGGGGTTCCGGTAAGGAGTCCTGGAGCAGCTCGCGGGTCCAGCGGAGCTTGCGCCGTTCGTCGATGAAGAGCCGCACCATCACGGTGCGGGTGTAGGCGGAGAGCGAGCGGTGGTGGTCCAGCCGCTCCCAGGACCGGTACACGGCGATCAGTGTCTGCTGCACAAGATCGTCGGCCGCGAACCAGTCCCCCACCAGTACGAAGGCGTTGCGCCTCAGTGCTGTTCGGGCACCCACGACGTGTCGTGCGAAGTCCTCCTCGTGCGCTTTGTCCAATCTGTTCATCCCCGTTTCAAGATTCTTTGTCTTGGCGAACAGCGTTCCGACCTGTCCACCACGTGTAGAAGGCTGGAACCGTTCGCAGCAGATCGTGAATCCGAGCCGCGCACGGCGCCCAACGGAGTCAAACATGTCCTCTGCTCTCCCGCTAGTGATCAGAAGAAACAACATGATTGGCAATGCGCCGGCCTCATGGTGCGAAGCGGACTTGCACGTGCCACGAACGAGGGAATCAATTTGCGGCTTCAGCGAATGCGAATAGGACGAGATTTCGGCGTCGGACCGGTCGGACCGTCGGCGACCGCGGAGGGTGGGGAATGAGGACACTCCAGGCGACACCGCAAGGTGCCGCGGTACCCGAGTCGCTGCGCCGGATCGGCCGGCTGGTGTCGCCGTACGGACTGGTTTCCAGGCTCACCTGGCTGCCCGTCACCGAGGGCGAACCCGACTTCGCCGTCTTCTCCGGATCCCTCGGTGACCCGGGCGCGGTCCTCGCGACGCAGTCGGAGTGGACGCACGACGCCTCCTCCGGAAACTTCGACGGAGCCGGCGGGGCACTGGACCGGGAGACGGCCGCGCACCTCGCCGCCGCCGAGTCCCTGGAGCGGTACTCCTCGTGCGCCTGGTCCCCCCGGGACATGATCTGGGCGACCGCCGAGGAACTCGGCGAGGACGCCATCCCGCCCTGGGAGTGGCCGAACCTCGCACCGGCCGAACTGGCCGACCCACGCTGCGGCCTGGTCCCCACCGACCGGCGGATGCCGCTGCGCTGGGTCGAGGGCTGGTCCCTCGCCCGCGGCCGCAAGGTGTACGTCCCCGCCGTACAGGTCTTCCTCAAGTGCTCGCCCGAATCGGCCGCCGAGCGCTACGTCCACCCCGTCTCCACGGGCTGCGCCACCCACGCCGACCCGCTGGCCGCGATAGCCAACGGACTGATGGAAGTCGTCGAACGGGACTCCATCGCCCTGACCTGGCTGCAACGGCTGCGGCTGCCCCGGCTGGAGTTCTCGCCCGGGGAACTGGCCCCCGAACACCGGGCCTTCGTCGAACGGGCCGCGAACGAGAACATCCGCACCCTGCTCTTCGACGCCACCACCGACCTCGGCATCCCCGTCATCTACGGGGTGCAGCTCGCCGACCACGACCCGGACCTCGCCCAGCTCGTCGTCGCCACCTGCGACACCGACCCCGGCAAGGCCATCGCCAAACTGCACCGCGAGGCAGCCTCCCTGCGCATCGCGCTCCGCTCCCACGCGGGCCGCCACACGAACCCGGACGACCCGCAGGACATCGTCAGCGTCATCGGAGGCGCGCTGCTGGCCGGAAGGCCCGATCAGCGCCACCGGTTCGACTTCCTCCTGGAGGGCGAGCGCCCCGTACGGGCCTTCCGCGACCTGCCGCGGCCCGCTCCGGGGGCGGAGGAACTGCCGTGGCTGCTCGAACGGGTGTCCCGGGCCGGCGGTGAGGTCGTCGTCGTCGACATCACGACCGACGAGGCCCGCCAGGTGGGCGCCACCGCCGTACGGGTCATGGTGCCGCAGCTGATGCCGCTCTCCTTCGCCCACCGGGCCCGCTACCTCGCCCATCCCCGCCTGTACGAGGCCCCCCGCGTCATGGGACACCCCGTGCACGGCCTCGACGGCATCAATCCCGATCCGCAGCCCTTCGCATGAGGTGGGTCATGAATCGTCACCTGCTCGTACTCGCCTCGGGGGACTTCGGCAAGGACGTCGCACGACGCCTGCGGGACGAACCCCGGGAGCACGGACACAAGGTCACCCTGAGGGAGATCGACGAGGGCACCCACCCCAGCCTGTGGCCCCGCGCCGACCTCATCGTCCTGGCCGCCTCCCACGCACGGCCCCGCATCGACGAGGCCACCGACCGGGCCGCGTTCGCCTGGGGCACGCCCTGGTTCGGCGTCCACACCGACGCCACCGAGGTGCTGTGCGGCCCCGTGGTGGTCCCCGGCCGCACGGCCTGCCACCGCTGCTACCTCCGTCGCCGCGCCCAGCACCGGCGCCCCGGGCACGACACCGCCGACACGGCGGAGCGGCACCCGACGGGCTATCCGGCCCACCACGCGGGCATCGCCGCCGCCTTCGCCCGGCAGGCCGTCGAGGAGGCGCTGGCCGCCCCGGCCGACGCGGAGGCCATCGGCGGCACCGTGCGGAAGTTCGACCAGATCAGCGGCGCCACCAGCAAGGCCCCCGTGATCGCGGTGGACCGCTGCGACCGCTGCCGGACCGCCGCCGACGGCGACGCGCTGTGGCGCCGGCTGGCCACCATCACCGAAGGGCGGACAGTGTGAGCGACCGATCCATGATGACCGCCGAAACCGTCGGCTCCGCCGCACGGTTCGACCCGCAGCTGCGCATCCCCCTGCGGCCGCGGTTGCGCCGGGGCCTCGTGGTCGCCGTCGAGGCCGACCAGGTGGTGGTGACCGGACCGCCCAAGAAGCAGCTGTTCCGCGGCCGCTCCGCCACGGAGATGCTGCCCGCGCTGCTCGCCCTGCTCGACGGCGAACGGACCCACGACCGGCTCGCCGCGGAACTCGCCCTGCCCGAAGAGGTCGTGTTCAAGGCGCTCTCGCTGCTCTGGACCTGCGGTGTCGTCGAGGAGGGCCCGCCGCCGGAGCCGGAGCGCGCGGCGGTCGCGGACCTCGACGACCGGCTCGCCGACTACCTCTCCCGGGTGGGCAGCGCCACCGAGGTGAACCCGAGCTGGGAGGAGGCCGCGACCCGCCTGCGCACCGCGGGGATCGAGGTCTTCGGCGATCCGGGTCTGGCCGCGCTCCTGCGCGAGGAGCTCACCGGCTCCGTGGAGATCACCGAGGGGGCCGGAGGAACCCCCTCCGAGCGGGCGACCCTCGCCGTCTGGGCCGACACCGGAACCGACACCGACTCCGCAGGCCGGGACGTCCTCGCCGCGCACTGCTGGGACAAGGGCGTCCCGATGCTGCGCCTGAGCGTACGGGGGCGCCGGGCGGCCCTGGGACCGCTGGTCGATCCCCGCACGACACCGTGCCTGGACTGCCTGACCGCCGACGACGAGGACGACGACCGTACGGCGGGCCCCGGCGACCACGCCCTCGCCGCCGCGCTGTTCGCCCGCGACCTGTTCGCCGCGGTCTCCCGGACCACCCCGACACCGCTGCCGATGCGCTGGCGCGTGGTCGACCTGGAGACCCTCGGCCAGCGGGACACCGCCTCCGCGACCCGGCCCGGCTGCCCGCGCTGCTCGGTCGCGGACGGGCCGGTCGTGGATCGCGCCGCGCCGGCCACCCGCTTCGAGGCGTCCGTGGCCATGCCGCCGAAGGAGTTCGCCGACCTCAAGGCCCACCAGATGCACTACAAGCCGTCCAACCTGGCCCTCCAGCGCGTCTCCCGGACCTGGCCCGTCGCCCCCGCCGTCGCCCTCCCGCCGCCCGGCCACGCCCGGCTCGACCGCTCCGCGCGCTCCGTCCCGCCCCGGGAGACCGCCGCACCCGGCCCGGACGTCCTGTCGCTGCTGCTCTCCGTCACCGCGGGGATCAGGGCCGACCACGCCGACAAGGTGTCCCGCTGGACGGCGAGCGGCGGCAACATCGGCTCGGTGACCGCCTACGCGGTGGTCCGTGACGTCCCCGGGATCAGCCCCGGCGTCTACGGATACGTCGCCTCGGGGCACCGCCTCGCCAGACTCTCCTCCCGCGCCGACGCCCTGCCCGGGGACCGGCCGTTCAGCATGGTGCTGACCGGCGACTTCCCCAAGGTGGCCCGCAAGTACTCCGCCTTCGCCCTGCGGATCGTCCTGCTCGACAGCGGGTGCGCCCAGGCCACCGCCCGGGAGGCGGCCCACACCCTCGGCGTCGGTTTCGCCCTGCGCCCCCGCTGGGACGACGAGGCCCTCGCGGCGGCCCTCGGGATCAACCCCGACATGGAACCGGTCACGGCCGTCATCGACCTGGGAGACCCCGCATGAGCAGCCCGCACGACCTCGCGGCGGAACTCCTCACCGCGTTCCGCACCCCCGTTCCCGCCGGCGTCCCCGCAGGGCCGGCGCACGTACAGCCGGTGGCCCAGCCGCCCGCACCCCTCGGACCGCCCGTCGCCTTCGCCGGCCGGCGGCGGGAGCGCTCCTCCCTGCTCACCGTGCTGGAGAAGCGCCGCTCCATACGGTTCTTCGGACCGCAGCCCGTCGACGCCGGACTCCTCGCCGACGTCGCGGCCCGGGGCATCGAGGCGGACCGCGCGTCCTGGCGGGAGGAGGCGGAGCCGCTGCCGCTCCAGCTCAACGTCGTCGCCTTCCGCCTCGGCGGCCTGGAACCCGGCATGTACGCCCTGGACACGGGCGCGGCAGCGGGAGCCGGTCCGCAGGAGCGGTCCTACCTCCCCGTCGCGCCGCTCCCGGACGGCGAGGCCCTCCACGACCTCACCGTCCAGCGGGAGTTCTGCGACTCCGCCGCCATCGTCTCCCTCGCCGCGGACCTCGACCTGGCGAGCCGGCTGTACGGCGCCCACGGCTACCGGACGCTCATGACCCGTGCCGCGGCGGCCGCCTACACGATGTGGCTCGACGCCGTCGCGGTCGGACTCGTCGGCACCGTCTTCGCCGGGTTCATCCCGGCCTCCGTGAGGCTGCCGCTGCGCAGCGACGGGGCCAGCAGGCACCAGCTCTTCGCCCTGGCCCTCGGCGGCGCACCCGTGCCGCCCCCCACACCTCCGGGGCCGACCGGCCACCGGTGATCCGAGAGAGACCGACACCGAGAGAAGGAAGTGATCCGATGAACGACGCCACCGCGTGGGAGCTCGACCTCCACAGCGTCGACCTGGGTGACGACGCCCTGTCCATCGAGCAGATCCCCGAGGGCGTGGCGCTGGGCACCTTCAGCACCGCCTCCAGCGCGACCACGGCCAGCTGCCCGGTCAGCAGCGCCGGAAGCATCATGACCGCCAACTGCACGGGCTGACCCCAGCCCGGACCGCACCCGAAGAAGGGACACGCACCATGCCCGAACTGGAACTCTACGTACTCGACGACATCCTTCAGGACTCCCTGGAGATGGAGACGCTGGCAGACGGCAACGCGCTCGCGTCGGTCTCCACCGCGGGATCGGCCAGCTCGGCCTCCTGCCCGGCGACCACCGCCTCCTCCTTCACCTCCTTCTCCAGCTACACCTGACCGGCCCGGGGGTGCCCCACGGGTGCCTCCCCGCCGCGCCCATCCCGCCCGCAGCACCCTGACGAAGGGAACACGACCCGTGGACATCAACGAGGACGGCTTCGACCTGTACGCCCTGGACGGCGAGCTGTCCGTCGAGGAGCTGCCGCAGGGCAACGCGCTCGGCTGCTGGTTCTCCGCCGCTTCGGCGTCGACCGCGTCCTGCCCGGCGACCTCGGCCTCCAGCGTCGGCAGCGCCTCCACCTTCGGCTGACCGCCCCCACACGGCCCCGCCACCTCCAGAAGGGACATCCCCTGTGAACGAGTACGGCACCGACAAGCTCATCGACCTCTACGCGATGGACGAGGAGCTGTTCGTGGAGGAGCTGCCGCAGGGCAACGCCCTGGGCTCCTTCTCCAGCGCCACTTCGGCGAGCTCCTTCTCCTGCCCCGCCAGCTCGGCCAGCAGCGCCACCACGGCCTCCTGCGTCGGCTGAACCGCTCCGTCCCCGCCGGCCCGCTCGGGCCGCGCACCGAGAAACAGAGAAGAGGTGACACCCCATGAACGAGCACGGCACCGACAAGCTCATCGACCTGTACGCGATGGACGAGGAGCTGTTCGTGGAGGAGCTGCCGCAGGGCAACGCCCTGGGCTCCTTCTCCACCGCGACGTCCGCCGCCTGCGCGTCGTGTCCGGTCAGCTCGGCCAGCAGCGCCACCACGGCGTCGTCGTACGGGTGACCGGACCCGGCAGGCGGTGCCTCACTGGCTGACACCGTTTTCGGCACCTGCCCGCCGGGCTCGGCCCCTTCCTTCCGGCGGCGCCGTCACCGGCGCCGCCGGAAGGCGGCTTTCCCATTCGCAGCATCCTGCAACGCAGGGCCCGGGGTCAACGGGTCGCGGCCCGTCGGCCCCGGGCGTCCAGGAGTACAGGAGAGGTAGACAGTGATCAGTTCGCCACCGAAGCTCCGAGACGAGCTGGAGGTCATCCGCGGGATGGACGACATTCCGCTGATCTTCGATCCGGTCACCGGGAACTACCACCGCATCACCCGGGCCGGCGAGGTGGTCCTCACCTACCTGGACGGCACCCGCACCCGCGACGACCTCGTCGCCTTCCTCTCGCGCGCCGACCAGGACCGGGCCGCGGCGCTCTCCCGGCAGATCGACACCTTCCTGGCCGCCCTGGACCGCGGCGGGCTCCTCGTGGGCTCCGCACCGCCGGACAAGCCCCGGGACGGCCGCCGCGTGCGCACGTCCATGCTGATGCCGCGGATCATCCTGACCCGCTCCCTGCCCCGCCTCCTCGAACCCGTGGCCGTCCCGCTGCGCGCCGTACCGGCCCTCCTGCCGGTGCTCGTCGCGGTGCTCGGCGCACTCGCCGGCTACGCCTTCGGCCTCCACACCCTCTTCACGGCGACGCCGCCCCCGCAGGACCTCGCGGGACCCGCGTTCCTGATCGCCACCGGAGTGATGCTGCTGTACGTGCTGCTGCACGAGAGCGCGCACGCCCTGGTCGCCCAGGTCCTCGGCACACCCGTCCGCGGACTGGGGGTCGCCCTGCTCTTCTACTTCATGCCGGTCGCCTACGTGGACCGCACCGACGCCTACCGCTTCAAGGGCCGCGGCGGACGCGTCCTGCTGGCCATGGCCGGCATCCTCATGGACGGCTGGTCCTGCGCCCTGTCGGGGGCCGTCGCCCTGAACTCCACCGGACTCGTCCGCGACACCGCGGCCCTGCTGCTGGGCATGCAGCTCCTGATGCTGATCATCAACCTCAACCCGATGATGCCCAGCGACGGTTACACCGCCCTCGAAGCGGCCACCGGACTCACCAACGCCCGCGGGCGCGCGTTCGCGCTGCTGCGCCACACCGCCCGCCGTCAGGAACTCCCCCCGCACCTCGCCAACCTCAGCACGGCGGCCCGCCGCGGACACATGGCCTACGGCCTGTTCTCCGCGGCCTACGTCTGCCTCCTCGCCTACGCCATGTTCCACGCCGTCCCGGTCACCGTCGACCTCGCCCTCTCGGCGGTGGGCCGATGACCTCCTTCGTCATCTCCCCGGTGGTGCTGACCCGGGTGGCGGGACTGCCCTCCGACGTCCTCGACCTGGTCGCCCCGGCCACCCGCAAGCTGCTGGCCGAACACGCCGACGCCGTCCGGCGCCTGGGCGCCCTGGCCCCCGCGCTCACCGACGCCCTCTTCGCCCTCGTCCCCCTCCTCGACGACGACGTGGCGCTGCGCCGCCGGGTGCTGGCCGCCAAGCGGTCCGTCAACCGCCTGGACCCGCTGCCCGGGGACGCGGACGTACGGCGCCGGCTGGCCGACCGGCTCCCGGCCGACGCGGCGCCCCTGCTGGAGGACTGGGTACGCCTCACCGGCGAACGGCAGTCCCTGCTGCAGCAGTTGTCCGTCCAGCTCGCCGAGGACCGGGAGCGCTCCGCCGCCGCCCTGCACCGCACCCTCGAAGGAGGCGCGGACCTCACCGACGGCGCGGGGGACTGCGGCTTCGCCGCCTCGCTGGCCATCGCCGCCCCCGACTGGATACGCCACCGGGACCACCGGGCCCGCTCGGCGAAGAAGCTGAAGACGCTCTACTCGTACGTCGCCCGCGCCGCCGTCAAGACCAGCCCCTTCTCCGGGCTGACCACCGTCGGCGAGGCCGGAGCGCAAGGCCGCGGCCGTGGCCGCAGCCGCACCTCCGCGACCCTCGCGTACCTGGCGCTGAGCAGGCTCGCGCGCGACCCCGCGACGGCCGGTCTGCTGCGCTACCGCGCCGCACCGGTGTACCCCGGCACCGCCACCGAACCGGACGGGCTGCTCCTGCACAGCGAGGTGGTCATCACCGAGGGCGTGGTGTGGCGCCACGACCGGGCCGTCGAGGCCGACCACGCCCTGCCCGCGCTGGCCCGGCTGGACACCGGCGGCACGTTCCCCGAACTCCTCGCCTCCGTCGGCGGCGCCCGACCCTTCACCCGGTTCCTGCGCCTGCTGGACACCGGCGTCCTCCAGCCCCTCCCGCCCTGGGAGAAGGGCGAGGACCCCTTCCCCGTCATGGCCGCGCTGCTCGGCAAGGAAGCCGCCTCGCCGATCTCCCGCGAGGACCTCTCCCGGGCCCACCACCTCGGCGACGGGGTCCGGTGCCAGGACAGCGGGGGGCGGATCACCGCCGCGGCGGAGCTGCGGGAGCTCACCGGCGGATGGAACGCGCACGAGGACCGCGGGGAGCGCAAACCCAGCGGGCTGGTCTACGAGGACCGCGAGAGCGGCCTGAACCTCCCCGACCCGCTGGACGTGCCCGAGGTCCGGGCCGACCTCACGACGCTGGGCGCGCGGATGCGCCCGTACGTCTTCCGCTCACACCTCTACGACCTCCTCCTGGAGAGCTTCACCGCGGAGTACGGTGCCGGGGGCGTCTGCCGGGACCCCCTCGGGTTCCTCATGCGCCTCACCGTCGACCGGGACGCCAACCCGCCGGTGGAACGCGCCCTGTTCGCCGACATGGCGAGCCGGCGCGACCCGGCCGACCGGGCCTGGCTCCCGGTCGGGCCGACCAGCGCCCCGCCGAACGCCGGAGTCTTCTTCCAGCTGGAGGCCGCGGACCACGCCGACATCGAGGCGGGCCGCCACCACCTCGTGGTGAACCAATTCGGGGCCGGCACCGGAGGCCTCTTCAGCCGCTTCGGCCGGCTCCTCGGCGACGGCTTCCGCGAGCGCCTCGCCGCGCACATCGCGAACTGCTGGCCCGGGGTCCCCTGCCGGGAACTGGTGGTGTGGGGCGACTGCAACACCGTGCAGTCCGAATGCGGCGACCTCCTGCCGCCCCTCGTCCTGCCGGGCGAGGTCGGGGCCGCGCACGGCACCACCCTGGACGATCTCGTCCTCGCCCACGACTCCCGCACCGACACGCTGTCCCTCTTCGACCGCTCCGGCGACCCCGTCGGACTGGCCTACCTGGGCCTCATCCCGCAACACCTGCTCCAGTCCTACGTCCGGCTGCTGGCCGTGCTCGCCGACCCCTGGGTCAACGGATCGCCGCACTCCGACTACACGATGACCAAGACCCACGAACTGGGCCCGCTCTGCGGCGAGGGCGTCGTGGAACTGCCCCGCGTCACCGACGGCCCCGGCAACCGGCTCGTCACCCGCCGCGCCTCGTGGATCGTCCCCGCCTCCGCGATCCCCGGCCCCGGGCACGACGAGACCGGACTCGCCGTCCGGCTCGACGAGTTCCGCCGTACGCACGGCATCCCCGAGGAGGTCTTCGTGCACCAGCTCGCCGGCGCCGGCAACGCCCTCGGCATGAGCGCCGACCGCAAACCGATGTGGGTGTCCCTGGCCTCCCCGCTGTCCGTGGGGGTCCTGCACCACTGGCTGAGTCCGCGGACCAGCCACCTGCGCCTCGTGGAGGCACTCCCCGGGCGGTCCCGGCACGCCCAGCGCGACACCCTCGGCCGCCCCCGGGTCACCGAGCACGCGGCCCTGCTGGCCTGGCCCGAGGAGGACCGATGAGCACCGCAGCGCACCGTACGCACCTGGCAGACCCGGAGACGGACACGGACTGGTGGTACGTCCGCGCCTACCCGGGACACCCGGACGCCATCGACGAGGCCACCCGGGTGCTGATTCCCTGGCTGGCCGACCGGGCCACCGAGGAGGCGGCCACCGCCTGGTTCTTCACCCGCTACTGGGACATGAGCGGCCATCACCTGCGGCTGCGCCTGAGGTGCTCCGCCGACGGGACCGACCGCCTCCACGCGCGCCTGCCCGAACTCGTCGGACTGCTCCACGCGCTGGAGCGCCCCGGACCCGCGGAGCGCCTCGTCCCGGGCTCCGTGCCGCAGGGCCTGCCGATGATCAAACAGGTCCGCGGCTCCCTCTACTCGCCCGAACTCGCCAAGTACGGGGGCGCGCACGGCGCGGCCCGGGTGGAGGCGCTGTTCACGGCCTCCTGCCAGTGGTACGCCGAGCAGCGGATCGGCCACCTCGCACCGCTGTTCGACAGGGCCGCGCTGGCCGTCTCGTACATGGGCACGCTCGTGGCGGCGGCGTTCCCCGACCCCCAGGAGCGCACGGCGTTCTGGACCGCTCACCGCCGCCAGTGGGGGCGCCAACTGCGCATGGCCGCACCCGGCCAGACGGAACTGCACGCCCTGCTCGCCCGCGCCGCGCGGGGCACGGGCGAGGCCGCGGAGAACCTCGGCCCGGGCCTGCGGGAGAGCGCGGAGCGGCATGCGGAGACCGTCGTGGGGACCCTCGACGCCGCAGCCGTCGACGGCAACCCCGTACCGCGCGGGGAGTTGCTCCTGCACTACCTGCACATGGACCTCAACCGGTGGGGCTTCGTCCCGGCGGAGGAGAGCCTCCTGGGCGTGCTCGCATCCGCCAACTAGCGCGAACCGCAACGCACTTCCCTTCCTCGCATCCACTTGCCAACTTGGAAAGTGGATGCCAGGCTGGCAGGGCAGCGGTACGCACGGCAAGACCTCGGTGGAATCCGATGAGAGGCAGATGCGGAATGGCTGAACGAAGCCCGTCGCAGGACGCGGTGATCCTGCTGGAGAACGTCACCAGGCGGTACCCGGGCCCCCACGGGGACGTGGTCGCCCTGGCCGGCATCGACCTCTCGGTGCGGTCGGGGGAGATCTTCGGTCTGCTCGGTCCGAACGGAGCCGGCAAGACCACCACCATCGAGACCCTCGTGGGCCTGCGCCGGCCCACCGGCGGAACCGTCCGGGTCCTGGGCCACGACCCCGTCGCGGAGCGGGACGAGATCCGCCGACAGGTGGCGATCCAGCCGCAGCACGCCGCCGTGTTCGAGCAGCAGACGGTGGCGGAGCTGTTGCGCGTCTGGGCCTCCCTCTACCCCGACCCCGAGACCCCCGACGCCATCATCGAGCGGATGGGCCTGACGGCCTCGCGCGACGTCCGGATCTCGAAGCTCTCCGGCGGCCAGCGCCAGCGCCTCCTCGTCGGCACGGCGCTGATCTCCCGCCCCCGGCTGCTGGTGCTCGACGAGCCGTCGACCGGCATGGACCCCAACGCCCGGCAGGAACTGTGGGACGCCGTACGCGCACACCGCGCGGCCGGCGGCACCGTCCTGCTCTCCACGCACTCCATGGAGGAGGCCGAGACCCTCTGCGACCGGGTCGCCGTGCTCCACAAGGGCCGGGTCGCCGCCCGCGGAACCCCGCAGGAACTGATCGCCACCCACGCACCCGAACGCGAGGTGCACTTCACCGTCCCGGTCGGCACCGACCTCACCCCCCTGCGCACCGCGCCCGGGGTGTCGGGCATCGAGAGCCACGACTCCGGCGGCGACACGCGGGTCATCGTGCGGACCGGCGACTCCGACGCGGCGTTCGGCCTGCTCGCCGGCCCGCTCGGAGCCCGTCGCATCCAGATCAAGGAGGCCGGACTGGAAGCGGTCTTCCGCCTCCTGACGGGTGTCTCCTTCCACGAAGCGGGCGGCGACGAGCAGCCCTCGGAGCCGAAAGCGGTGATGGCATGATGTCCACGGCCTCGCGCGAGCTGACCCTCATGCACGCCCGCGAACTCGTACGCGACGCGAAGTACTTCTACTTCGCCCTGTTCTTCCCCTTCGGGATGCTGGCCATCTTCCTCGGCCTCGGCTTCGCCATGCCGAAGGACTCCGGCGCCCCGGACTTCCTGCAACTCGTCTTCCCCATGGCGATCTTCCTCGCCGTGACCAGCGCGGCCCTGACCGTCACCGCCGGACCCCTGGCCGGGTTGCGCACCAAGGGAACCCTCCGGCTGCTGGGCACCACCCCCGTCGGGCGGGCCCGCCTCGTCTTCACGCACATGATCGCCAGGGTGCTCATGGTCACCGTGCAGGCGGCGGTGCTGCTCGCGCTGGCGGTCGCCCTCGGCAAGGTGGAACTGTCAAGGCTTCCCGCGCTGTTCGCCATCGCCCTGCTCGGCCTCGCCATGTTCGGGGGCATCGGGTACCTGATCGGCGGCCGGCTGGCCTCCCCGGACGCCGCCACCAACGTGGGCACGCTCGTACAGCTGGCCGCCCTGTTCCTCAGCGGCCTGGCCTTCCCGCTGGAACTCATGCCCGACGCCGTCCGCACCACCCTGGGCCTGCTGCCCACGTCCTTCTTCGCCGACCTCATGCTCACGCAGATGTCGCAGGGCGAACCGGCCCACCCCGTCTGGCTGTCCGTCCTCGTCGTCGCAGCCACCACCGCGGTGGCGGTGTTCCTCGCCGTACGCACCTTCAAATGGGACCAGGGCGAGACCGCGTGAGGGCACGGTCGTGCGACCCACACCTTCCGACGTCCCGATGAAAGGCGCTGAGAGCGACATGCACGAGGAACAAGCCGGCGGAGCGGGCGGAGCGCGCGAGGCGAGGGAGGCCCTCGCCTCCGCGGACGCGGTGGCCTCCCGGATGCGGGGAGGGAACCGGCGCCCCGGGCCACTGGTGTTCCTCCTGGGCCTGGCGATGACGCTGATGACGGCCGCCTACGGGCTGTTCATCGAGCCCTCCGCCCCGGCGGCCGTCCCGGTCCTCCTGCTGGTCCCCTTCTTCGGCCTGGTGATCCACACGGCTACCCGGCCGGTCCTGCCCCGCCACCACCGCACCCTGTACGCCCTCACCACGACGGCGGGCGCGGCGGTCTACTCCCTCACCGTCACGCTCGGCACCGCGTTCTTCTCCGGAGAGGCGCTCTGGTGGGTGCCCGCGGCCGTCCTGTGCGGCCTGCCGTTCTTCGTGATCGGCGCCCTCGGCCGCAGGGCCGCCCGCACCCCCGGGGCCGGCACATGACGCACCCCCGCAAGTCCCTGGACACCGTGATCCACGCACCGGTGCGGTTCTCCATCGCCGCCGCGCTCTCCCCGGTCGACGAGGCCGATTTCCGCACGCTGCGCGACGCCATCGAGGTCACGGACTCGGCGCTCTCCAAGCAGCTCACGCTCCTGGAACAGGCCGGGTACGTCAAGGTCCGCAAGGCCTTCGTCGGCAAGCGGGCGCGCACCTGGCTCTCCCTCACGGCGACGGGCCGCGAGGCCTTCACCCGGCACCTGGCCGCCCTCCGGGACATCGCCGCGTGGCAGCCGGAACGAGAACCGGAACCGGATCCGGAACCGGCGCTCGAACCAGAGGGGTAGCCGTGACGGGAGGGGCGGCCGTGACCGGAGCCGGACCGGAACCGCTCCGCACGGGCCGCCCGCCGACCGACGCGCCACCGCCGGAAGGAACCCACGACGCATGTGGGCGGGGCGGCGTGAGGCACCGCGGGACAGCCCGGTGTACGCGCTCTGATCAGGCGAAACGCCGCGAGCGGGCATGGTGCTGCACCACGCGGCACGGATGCCTTCGGACGCGTCATGCGTAGGTCTCGGGTTCGAATCCCGAAGGCGGCTCGGAATTACCCCAGGACTCACTCGCCGTGACCTGGGGTTTTTCATGCCCTCCGTCCGGTGGGGCGGGGTGGGGTGGGGGCCGCTCGGCCGGGGTGTTCCCGGCGGTGGGCCCGGCCGGGCGGTCGCCGGGGCGGGCCCACCGGGGTGGGGCGTTCGGGTCAGGAGCGGGCGTACGCGGGGCGGGTGGCCGACACCAGGGGGGCGTCCGCCGTCAGGCGGGTGGTGGTCACGGACGCGGTGAAGAGCTCCTGGCCGTTCTGGTGGACCGTCACGCGCACCCGGCCGGTGTCCGCCTCCGGTTCGGCGTCCACCCAGCAGGGGGAGTCGAGTTCGGCGAAGCGCGTGAAGCGGGTCTCCATGGCCGTGGCGACGGTCGGCACCGGGCCGGCGACCACGTGGGCGGCCTGGCGGGCCGCCTCCAGGAGCACCGCGCCCGGGACGTGGTCGACGGGGTGGTCGAAGAGCACCGGGTGGTAGGTGTCCACCCGCAGCTGCCAGCGGCGCGGGGTGCGGGTGGCGGCGAGCACCACGTTCTCGCGCAGCTTGTGGCCGACCCGGTGGGCGGGGATGGGCGGCGGGACGGGGACGGCCGCCGCCAGGGCGGCCTCCTTGTCCGCGTACGCCCCGCGCAGCCGGTTGTAGACGGCCGGGGAGTGGCTGGTGAAACGCGTCTCCGCGCTGCCCAGGCGGAACCCGTCGCGGTGGGCCTCCACGCGCAGGGAGAGGGCGGACAGCCCGCCGCGCCGCCGCACGATGTCGTGGCAGGCGATGTCGAGGGTGATCTCGGCGGGCCGCAGGCCCGCGCGCAGCCCCCCGGCGACGGGGTCGACGGCGTAGCTGAAGTGCTCCCAGATGAGGTGGTGCCCGAACGGCACGGTGTAGGCGGCGTGGGAGAGCAGGGGGAAGACCTGGCGCACCGTCTCGGCGAACAGCATGGGGTCGTGGACGCCGTGCCGGGACCGGAGGACGCTGTGCGCGCGGGGCCACTGGGCGGTGACCGTGAAGGCGTCCTCGCCGGTGCGGTACCAGCCCGTCAGCAGTACCTCGGCGAGGGCGGCCTTGTGGACGTACTCGCGCGGAACGGTGGTGGTGACGGTGGCCGGCGGCTCGGCCGGCCCGCCGAACGCGGCGCGGAGGGCGGTGCTGGACGCGTGCTGGGCGTACTCGATCTCCATGTGATCCCCCTGGAAGATGTGTGGTGGCACAGGCGTGGGCACGGACGCGCTCGGGAAGGACGGGACGGGGCCCGGAAGCCGCGAGGGCGGCCGGGTTCGAGCACGGGTGCGGACGGCAGGTGCGGACGCGGGTACAAATCCAGTACAGAAGCTGGCGCGGTGCGTGTGCTGTTCCGGGTGCTGGAGCATGTGCGGGGCGGCCGCAGTTCGTGGTGCGCGGCCGTCGCACAGGCGTGGTGCCGGACAGGACGGGGGGCGGGTTCCGGGAGCCCCTCGTGGCTGGCTGCTCGGGATTAAAGTAGAGAGTGCTCGTTTTGTTTGTCGAGGGGGGAACGATCGAAACCCGAGAGTGGCTTGATCTGACTGCCGGAGGATGCGTTGATCGTCAGACGGGCCTCGGGCGACCCCTTCGCATAACATAGCGGGTGTTCGCTTTTTTTGGACGGGGGGCCGTCAGACAGTCGACCCAGTGGTAGTTGGAGTGATCGTGCCGCAGCCAAGGCAAACCCGCGCCATCCTGACCCGAGAGAAGATCATCCGGGCTGCCGCCGAGGTGTTCGACGAGAGCGGTTTCTCCGGGGCCAGCATGAACAAGATCATGCGCCGCGCGGAGACGACCATGGGCGCGATGTACTTCCACTTCGCGTCCAAGGAGGAGATCGCGCAGACGGTCATGAGCGAGCAGGCGTCCGACCTGACGTTCCCCGAGGGCGAGGACGGGCTGCAGCGGCTCTTCGACATCAACCTCGAGGTCGCCCACCAGATGCGCACCAACGTGCTCTTCCGCGCCGGCGTCCGGCTGGCCGTCGAGCAGGGCGACTTCGGCATGCGGGACGCCGCCCCGTACCAGCTGTGGGCGGAGATGTTCCGGGGTCAGCTGGAGGCCGCCGAGCGCCGGGGCGAGCTGCTGCCGGGGGTGGACACGACGGAGTTCGCCGAGATCCTCGTCGGCGCCTACACCGGCACCCAGCTGATGTCGAACATCACCACGGGCCGGGAGGACCTGATGGAGCGCATCGCCGCGCTCTGGCGCTACCTGCTGCCCTCCGTCGCCACGCCCGAGGTGATCGAGCGCCTCGACCTGCGCGGCCGCGAAGTCGTCGAGACCCGCCGGAAGAGTTCCGCGAAGAGCTCCTGACCGGGCCCGCCCGGGGTCGTGGACACCGGCCCCGGGCGGCACCGCTCGCATCCCGTACGTCAACTCCCTTGAGCGTGGGTAGAGTTGGTGGAACGTGAGCGATCCCGGGGTGTTCGACGGTGGATTTCAGGCCATGGCGGGTCCGCCGTCGCGTCCGCCGGGGAACAGGGCGCCCTCCGGCGCGCGCCTCGCGGGGCCCGGACCGGGCCGGGATCCCGGCCCCGGCCCGGATTCCGGCCCCGGAGCCTCCGGCAGGTTCCGGCCGCGCCGCCCCGGCCCGGGAGCCTCCGGGGGGGAGTCGCCGTGCCGTCCCGGTCCGTACGGATCCGGGGGGGAGTCGCCGTGCCGTCCCGGCCCGTACGGATCCGGCTGGGAGCGGCCGTGCCGTCCCGGTCCGGCGCCCTCCGGCGGGGTCCGGCCGTGGCATCCCGGCCCCGGCGCGTCCGGCCGGGGGTGGCCGTGCCGCCCCGGGATTCCCGACCAGACCACCTCCCACACCCTGGCCAGCCGGCCCCGCACGCTCCACGCGCCGTCCACGCCGGGAAGCCCGATGCCCGGGAGCCCGGCGCCCGGACGCGGGGCGCCCGCGGGCGCGTCGCCGCCCCGGCCGGTCCCGTCCGTGCCGCCGCCCGCGCGGCCGTCGTTCCCCCGGTCCGCCTCCGGGGCGCCGCCGGGGTTCCCGCTCCCGGACGGGGGCCGGTGCGCGCGCAGGGCCGACACCTCCAGGTCGGACACGACGCAGGCGACGAACACCCCGACGGTCTCCAGGTCCTCCTCGCGCAGTTCGCCGTCGCGGTGGGCGGCGGAGAGCAGCGAGTGCACGGCCGGCGCCCAGGAGTCGCGCCAGTCGTGCTCCACCGGCAGCTCGCGGGAGAGCCGCGCCGCCGCCCGCACCACGTCCTCCTCCTCCAGGAGGACGGCGAGCACCTCCGTGATCCCCGCGATCCCCTCGGCGGGGGAGCGGGCCTCGCGGACCTCCCGCGCGACGGCGGCCCGGGTCAGGGCGCAGCCGCGCTCGCACACCGCCTCCGCCAGCTCGTTCTTCGCGGGGAAGTGGAAGGTCAGGGCGCCGATGGTGGCCATGGCGGCCCGACTGATCCGGGTCAGGGAGGTGCCCGCGTACCCGCGGAGCGCGAACTCCTGGCCCGCTGCCTGGATGAGGAGCGCGCGCGTGCGTCCGCCCCGCTCCTGCTTCGTTGCTGATCGACCGTAGTTCGTCATGCGTGGCCCTTCACGGTGGTCGGCGTCCTTCCGGCCCCCCGGCCGTGGTCCTCATGTGTAAGGAGCATCCCAGAAAAACAAAGAGAGTACTCTCTATGATGTAGAAAAAAGAGCGAGCGTTCTCTACGCTTCTGCTGGAGTGAGGAGGAGATGCACGATGACTCGTAACGGACCGGTGCCCTCCGCCGCTGTCGCGCGGCCCCGGAGATGCGTGGACCCCAAGCTGGCCGAACTCGGCAACTTCCTTGCGGAGCGCCGCGCCGAGGTCACCCCGCAGCAGGTCGGACTGCCCGGCGGAGCCGCCCGCCGGGTACCCGGACTGCGCCGCGAGGAGGTCGCGATGCTGGCCGGCATCGGGGTGTCCTGGTACGCCTGGATCGAGCAGGGCCGTGCCAAGAACGTCTCCCCGGAGATCCTCGGCGCCATCGCCGGCGTGCTCCGGCTCGACGAGGCCCAGCAGCAGTACGCCCTGCGGCTCGCCGGGTACGCGGGCGCGGGGCGCCCGCAGTCCTGCGCGGACGACGAACTCCCGCTGCTCCTCAGGATCGTGGACGGGTTCCTTCCCAACCCCGCCTACGTCCTCAATCCCTACTGGGACGTGATGGTCGCCAACTCCTCCGCCACCCGGCTGCTGGGCCTGGCCGGCGAGCGGCCGAACTACCTGGAGGCGCTCTTCCTGGACCCGGCCGCGCGCGAACGGCTGCCGGACTGGGAACGGGACGCCGCCGCCGCGGTGGCGGCCTTCCGGGTGCAGAGCGGGGACATGCTCACCGACGCCCGGCTGGCCGCGCTGGTGCGCGGACTCGCCGAGCGCAGCCCGGTGTTCGCCTCGCTGTGGGCCCGGCACCTGGTCGCCGAGAGCGGCGGGGAGACCCAGTCGGTGCGCCACCCGGACCTGGGGGAGCTGGAGTTCACCCGGGTCTCGATGTGCGTGGGAGGCCGCCCAGGGGTGCAGGTGATCTTACTGACCCCGCAGTACGACACTGCGGAACTGACCGAACTGTGGGCGTCCCAGGCCCCTGTTGGCCCTGCCCCCGTCCCGTCGGCCCCTGCCCGATCGGCTCCCGTCCCGTCGGCTCCCGTCCAGCCGGTTCCCGTCCGATCGCCTTCCGTCCCGTCGGCTCCTGTCCAGCCGGCTCCTGTCCGGTCGGCTCCCGTCCGGACGATCCCCGTCCGTCCGGCTTCCGTCCGGCCGGCTCATGTCTGAACGGCTCCTGCCTGAACTGCTCCTGTCCGGTCGGCCCTTGGCCGGTCGGTCCCTGTCCGAACGGCTCCTGTCCGAACGGCTCCCGTCCGGTCGGCCCCTGTCCGGTCGGTCCCTGTCCGAACGGCTCCTGGCTGAACGGCTCCCGTCCGGCCGGTCCATACCCGAACGGCTCCCGTCCGGTCGGCTCCCGTCCGGTCGGTCCCTGCCCGAACGGCCCGCCACCGCGAGGTAGCCGGACCCTCCCGAACGGCGAACTCCCGAACCCGGGAACGCCGGTCCGTGCCCCATGGGCGAGCGCCTCCGGCCCGAGCGCCGTCCCCCGTTCCCCGTACCACCCGCCCGAGCACCACCAGCCCGACAGAGGAGTCGTCCGCCATGGCGATGGCCACCCCGTGGAACACCCCGGCCCGCACGGTCCGTTCGCTGAAGCTGGGGGACCACACGGTCACCTGGCTCCCCGACGGTTTCGTGCAGCTCGACCCGCGCCGCTGGCTGCCGGAGACCACGGCCGCCGACTGGGCCGGGGAGAACGCCGGACTGCTGGACCCCGAGGGCTGTCTCGCCGCCTCCATCGGCGCCCTGCTCATCCAGTACCGCGACCGGGCCATGCTGGTGGACGCCGGTTTCGGTCCCCACGACATCCCCGCCGCGCACACCCACCCCGCCCTCGGCGTGCTCGTCGGCGGGAAGCTGCCCGCGGCGCTGGAGAGCGCCGGCGTGCGGGCGGACGGCATCGAGCTGATCGCGTTCAGCCATCTGCACGACGACCACTTCGGCTGGGCCTTCCGTCCCGGCCAGGACGCCGCGTCCCCCTTCACCTCGGCCGTGTTCGCCGCCTCCGCCCCCGAGTGGGCGAACTGGCCGCAGCCGGTGGACGGTTCGCCCCGGGTCCGGGTGCTCACCGACGGCGAGGAGGTCTTCCCCGGGGTGACGGCCCGGGTGACCCCCGGCCACACGGCCGGTCACACCTCGTACGTGCTCGACACGGACGAGGGCCGGCTCATCGCCTTCGGCGACGTCTTCCACACCCCGGCGCAGCTCGCCCGGCCGGAGTGGAAGGTCTCCATGGACGCCCTGCCCGAGCAGGGCGTCGCCACCCGGCGGGCGATGCTCGCGGAGCTGGCCGCGCCCGGCACCCTCGCCTTCGCCAACCACTTCTCCGACGTCGTCTTCGGACGGCTGTCCGAGACATCCGGAACCGCCCGCTGGGAACCGCTGGAAGAACTCCGCGCATGACATGACGTCCGCAATCGGTTTTTCTTTATTTTTACCCGGCCTCGATATTCCCGAGGCCGGGCCTCCGTATGTTCGCTTTTCTGTGCGTCCTGTTGTCGGCGGCAATAGGTGCCGCAACGGCACCACCAATAAGGGCTGGGACATCGGCGGGTCCGCTGAAATGATTTCGGCATGACTCAGAGAATCGCAATCGTCGGCGCCTACGGCTCCGGGAAGACGCTCCTCGCCAAGGCCCTTTCCGAGGCGACCGGACTTCCCTACACGCAGGGGACCGCCATGCGCGAGCCCATCGGCGGCGAGGGGAAGCACATCTGGAACTGGACCCCCGGGGAGCTCCTCCAGCTCACGGTCAAGCGCTACGCCGAGCGCACCCTCAACGAGGCCGCCCACCCCGCCGGCTTCATCAGCGACGGCTCGATCGTCCACGAGTGGATCTTCGCCAAGCTCCGCCTGGTCACGGGCCCGACCCCGGGCACCGGGGCCCCCGTGGACAGCCGCTTCCGCGACGAGGTCACCGCCGCCTACGAGGACGTCGCGGACAACATCGGCAGGCTGGCCGTGCGGCACGCCAGGACGGCGTACGACGCGTTCTTCCACCTGCCGATCGAATTCCCGATGTCGGAGCAGAACCCGCCGATCAACGACATCTTCCGCACCCTCTCCGACGAGGTCCTGCTGCCCGCCCTCGCGGACACCGGACTTCCCGTCCACGCGATCACCGGCACGCCCGCCGAGCGTCTCCAGAAGATCCTCGACATCACCGGCCTGCCCGCCGTCGTCGACATCGACAAGGCGCTCGACGCCGTACAGGGAAAGTAGTCACGGCTCCGTTCCACTCACCTCGAAAGACTCGAAGCACTCGAAGCACTCGAAGCGCCACCAGAGAAAGGCACGAGAAAATGAAGCTCGATGTTCCCCAGTGGAGCGACAAGCCCGATCTCAAGCTGGCGATATCCGGTACGTACTCGTCCGGTAAGTCGACCACCACGGAAGCGCTCTCGATCGCGACCGGCATACCGCGCACGCACGCCAAGACCTCCCGCGAACTGCTCGTGGACCTCGTCCCGGGCAAGACGGTGATGGAACTCAACGCCATGGAGCTCGTCAAGCTGGGACTGCGCCGCTACGAGGAGCGCCTGGCCAACGAGTCCGGCACCGGGGCCTTCATATCCGACGGCGGCGTCTTCCACGAGTGGGTGTACTTCGAGGCCCGCATGCGGGTCGGCATCAACCCGGGCATGCCGTGGTGGTTCCAGGGCGTCAAGAAGGCCATGGGCGTGACGTCCAAGCGCTTCTACCAGAAGTACACGGACACCCTCGGCGAGATACAGAAGGACCGCGCCAAGCGTTCGTACGACGCCTACGTGCACCTGCCGGTGGAGTTCGACATGGACGCCGACGGCCACCGCCCGGTGTCCGAGCCCTTCCGCCGGCTCTCCGACGACCTGCTCGTCGAGGCCCTGGAAGAGATCAAGATCCCCTACCGCGTCGTCGGCGGCCCGATCCCCGAGCGGATCGAGAAGATCGTCGAGATCTTCGGCCTGCCGGTCGTCGTCCCGATCCCCGAGGCCATCGAAGAGGCGGAGCGACGCGTCGCCGCCGACATCGAGGACCTCCAGGCGAACCTCGCCTACATGGAGGCGCAGCGACGGAAGTCCTTCGGACGCCGCCTCGCCTACGCCTTCCGCTACTGATCCACCCCCCCCACCCGTACCCGACCGGAAGGAAACCGGCGTGCCCACGAGCGTGCAGGCCAAGCCGCGTCGTCTGGGAGCGATCCTCGGCCTCCTGGCCTTCGCCCAGATGATCATCGCGATCGACTACAACATCATGTTCGTGGCACTGCCCGACATCGGCAGCGACCTCGGATTCTCCGCCCAGAACCTCCAGTGGGTGATCTCCGCCTACTCCGTCGCCTTCGGCGGCTTCCTGCTGCTGGGCGGCCGGGCCACGGACCTCTTCGGCCGGAAGAACATGTTCCTCTTCGGCCTCTTCCTCTACGCGGCCTCCTCGGTCCTCGGCGGTCTCGCCACCGAGTCCTGGCTGCTCGTGGCGGCCCGGGTGGTCCAGGGCCTCGGCGGCGCGTTCCTGGCGCCGGCCACCCTGTCCCTGGTCACGACCCTCTTCGCGGAGGGCACCGAGCGCAACCGCGCCCTGGCGGTCTGGGGCGGTGCCGGCGGCTTCGGCATGGTCCTCGGCGCCATCCTCGGCGGCCTGCTCACCGACTGGTTCGGCTGGCAGGCGGTCATGTGGGTCAACGTCATCGCCGCCGGCGCGGCCATGACCTACGGCATCGGCGCCCTGCCGAAGACCGCGAAGGCCAGCACCCGCGGCTTCGACCTGCCCGGCGCCGTCACCGGCACCGTCGCCTCCACCCTCCTGGTCTTCACCCTGGTCAACGGGCCCGAGGCGGGCTGGGGTTCGCTCACCACCGTCGGCAGCCTGATCGGCTCCCTGGCGCTCTTCGCCCTCTTCCTCGGCATCGAGTCCAGGACGCGCGCGCCGATGATGCCGCTGCGCCTCTTCGCCAACCGCAACGTCACGGTCGGCACGTCGGTCACCTTCCTCTTCATGGCGACGTTCGGCGCCTACGCCTACTTCCTCACCCAGTACTGGCAGGTCGTCCAGGGCTACAGCGCCTGGGCCACCGGCTTCGCCTTCCTGCTCCCCTCCGGCTGCGTCCTGATCGGAACCGTCGCCGCCGGGAAGCTGATGAACGCCTACGGCGCCCGCAAGACCCTGCTGCTCGCCCTCACCGTCGGCCTGGTGGGCACCGTCGCCCTCGCGCTGACCCTGACGCAGAACTCCTCGTACGCCGTCATCGCCGCCCCGCTGATCGTCCTCTCGCTCGGCCAGGGCGTCATCTTCACGGCCATGTTCGCCGCCGCCACCACCGGCGTCGCCGACGAGGAGCAGGGCATCGCCTCCGGCATCGCCACCACCGGCCAGCAGATCGGCGGCGCCGTCGGCCTCGCCGTCCTGATCGCCGTCGCGGCCACCGCCGCCGGAGGCGACACCACCGACCCCGCCCGGCTCACCGACGGCATCCTCGTCGCGACCTGGGCCACCGCCGCCGGCATCGCGCTGACCTTCCTCGCGACGCTCGGCCTGAAGAAGCCGGCCGCGACGCGGATCGCCGCCGGTGACGCGAGCCCGGTGACCGCCGAACCGGCCCCGGCCGTCACCGAAGGCGTCTGACGCGACTCCCCCTCGCGCCGGACGCCCGTCGCACGGCCCCTCCCTCCACAGACCCCCGCGGGGGGAGGGGCACGGTGCGCAGGGCCACTCCCACCGAGGCCAGGGGCCCCGGCCCCGCCGGGGCCCCCGGCCCGACCCCGCCCGGAAAGGTTGGAGGACGCAGTTGAACGGCCACAGCACCGCATTCTTCGACGTGGACGGCACACTCACCACCGTCCCGAGCATGTTCCGCTTCCTGCGCCACTACCTCTCCGCGCGGGGGCACCCGCCCCACGAGTACGTCGGCCGCCGCCGCGAGCTGAAGGCGATGAACGAGATCGGCTGCCCCCGCGAGGCCACCAACCGCGCCTACTTCGCCAACCTGGAGGGCGCCCGGTCCGCCGAGGTCAACATCCTCGCCGAGGACTGGTTCCGCGAGGAACTGCGCGCCGGCGGCTTCTTCCACGAACACGGCGTCGCGGCCCTGCGCCGCCACCAGCAGGACGGGACCCGGATCGTCCTCGTCTCCGGCTCCTTCCCCGCCGTCCTCGACCCCATAGCCGACCACCTCGGCGCCGACGAGGTCTGGTGCACCGAGCCGGAGATCGTCTGGGGCCGCTACACCGGCAACCTGTACCGCCCCCCGATGCTCTCCGCCCTCAAGGCCGAGACGCTCCGGAACGTCGCCGCCGCGCACGGCACCACGCCCGAGCGCTGCATCGCGTACGGGGACCACGTCTCCGACCTGCCGATGCTCCGGGCCGCGGGCACCGCGGTGGTCGTCGGCGGCGACAAGGTCCTGCGCACCCACGCACGCATCAACGGGTGGTCCCTGCTGCCCGCCGCGCCGGTCCCGCCGGCGCTCGACCTGCCGCTGTGGCACACCGGCCCGACCGGCTTCCCGGCGGCCGTGACGAACGAGGTGAAAGAGGTGGAAAGCGTATGACTTCCTGGTTCTTCGACCGGATGCGGAGCTTCGGCGACGCCGACGCCATCGTCTTCGAAGGCGTCACCCACAGTTACGCCGAACTCGTGCGGCTCACCGGCGACTGGGAGCGGTTCCTCGACCGCCACGACATCCGGCCCGGCCGGGTCGTCGCGATCGAGGGCATCAGCAGCGTCGAGGCGTGCGCGGGGCTGCTCGCGCTCATCGGACGCGGCGCGATCGTCGTCCCGCTGACCCCCCTGCCGCAGGCCAAGCGCACCGAGTTCCTGGAGGTCGCCGAGGTCGAGACGGTCATCTCGATCGACTCCACGCACTGGCGGCGCGGCGTCGAGACCACCGGCCGCGAGGCCGGTCACGAGCTCTACGGCCGGCTCCGCGCCGACGGCGTGCCCGGCCTGGTGCTCTTCAGCTCCGGCACCACCGGCCGCAGCAAGGCCAGCGTCCTGGACTTCTCCAAGGTGCTCGCCAAGTACGGCCCGCCGACCCGGCCCGCCCGCACCCTGGGCTTCCTCAGCCTGGACCACATCGGCGGCATCAACACCCTGCTGCACACCCTCAGCCAGGGCGGCGCCCTCGTCACCGTCGGGGAGCGCACCCCCGAGACCGTCTGCGCGGAGATCGAGCGGAGCCGCATCCAGATCCTGCCGACCACGCCGACGTTCCTGAACATGCTGCTGATATCCCGGGCCTACGAGCGGTACGACCTCGATTCGCTGAAGCTGATCACCTACGGCACCGAGCCGATGCCCGAGGGCACCCTGACCCGGCTGGCCAAGGCGCTGCCCGGCGTCCGCCTGAAGCAGACCTACGGACTCTCCGAACTCGGCATCATGCCCACCAAGTCCCGCGACGACGGCAGCCTGTGGGTGAAGCTGGGCGGCGAGGGGTTCTCGTACCGGATCGTCGACGGCACCCTGTGGATCCGCTCCGACATGGCGATGCTCGGCTACCTCAACGCCCCGGCGCCCTTCGACGAGGAGGGCTACTTCAACACGCAGGACGCGGTGGAGACGGACGGCGAGTACGTCCGCATCCTGGGCCGAACGTCCGAGCTGATCAACGTCGCGGGGGAGAAGGTCTACCCCAACGAGGTCGAGAACGTGCTCCTGGAACTCGACTACGTCGCCGACGCCGTCGTCTCGGGCCGCCCGAGCCACGTCACCGGCCAGGTCGTCAAGGCGGTCGTCAAGCTCACCGGCCCCTGCGAGGACCCGCGGGTCACCGCGCGCCGGGTGCGCGAGCACTGCGCGCGGCGCCTGGAGGCGTTCAAGGTGCCGGTCGTGGTGGACGTCACCGAGACGGACACGCACTCGGACCGCTTCAAGAAGATCAGGGTCGCGGCGTGAGCGGGACCCGCGTCGCGGTGGTCAGCGGCGGCAGCCGCGGACTGGGCCGGGTGCTGGTGGAGCGGCTGCTGGCCGAGGGCTGGCGGGTGGCGACGTTCAGCCGCAAGCCCAACGGGTTCACGGAGGCGACGGCGCGGGAGCGCCCGGAGGACTTCCTGTGGGAGTCGGTCGACCTCCACGACACCCCGGCGCTCCGGCAGTTCGTCAAGACCGTGAAGGAACGGTTCGGCTCGCTCGGCCTGCTCGTCAACAACGCGGGCGTGCTCCACCAGGAGCTCTTCGCGACGATCGCCCCCCGCAGGATCGACGACCTGCTGGCCGCCAACCTGACGGCGCCCGTCCACCTGACCCAGGCGTGCGTGCGGCTGATGATGCGCGACGGCGGATCGGTCGTGAACATCTCGTCCATCAACGCCGTCCGGGGCTACCGCGGCGTCGGGGTGTACGCGGCGGCCAAGGCCGGCCTGGAGGGGTTCGGCCGCGCCCTCGCCAGGGAACTGGGGCCGGTCGGCATCCGGGTCAACACCGTCACCCCCGGCTTCTTCGACAGCGAACTCACCTCGGACGTCACCGATCGCAACCGAGAGAAGATCCAGCACCGCACCCCCCTGGGGCGGCTCGGCACGGCGGAGGAGATCGCGGACGCGGTGCTCTTCCTGGCCTCCCCGCAGGCACGTTTCATCACCGGTCAGTCATTGGTCATCGACGGAGGAATCACATGCTGAACGACCAGAACGTCAAGGAGATCATCGAGCGCGAGATCCAGTCCGTGGTGCTGAGCTCGGACCAGGAGGAGCTGTCGCTGGACGACGAGCTGCTCAAGTCCGGCGTCAACTCCCTGATGCTGGCGCAGCTGCTGATACAGCTGGAGACCGAGCTGGGCGTGGACCCGTTCGGCGAGCAGCTCTCCATCACCGAGGTCCGCACGCTGCGCGAGCTGGTCGGGGCCTACGAGGCCGCGCTGGAGCGGGCGGCGACCGGTGCGACGGTGGGTGCGTGAGCCGTGTCCGTCGCCACTTCCGCACTGACCCTGAAGTCGATCGACGACTACCTGGGTCCGGGTGAGGGCCGGTTCTTCTCCCGCGGGTACCAGCGGGCCACCTACCTGGTCCGGGACGTCGTCGCCACCCCCCTCGGCACCGAACGGCCCGGCGTCCGGGCCACCGTGGACGTCGGCTACCCCGCCGACTGGTCCCGCAAGAAGGACGGCACGGACCTGCGTCCGCACCTGAGCACCGTGGACGCGCTCGTCCTCGGCGTCCAGCTCGCCGAACTGCACCTCGTCCACGCGTACGGCCTGCGGGGCGCGGCCCGCTCCACCATGCGGCTGCGCGCGGTCGTGCTGCGGGCGGGCGGCGCGCCGCAGGAGGAGCTGCTGGGGATCCCGGCCTCCTCGCGCCTGGTGCGCACCGAGGAGGTGCCGGGCGCCGCCGGCCGGTTCCTCTCCGTCCACGACGGCGCGGTGGGCTCCCTGCGGGTGCGCTGCGAGATCGAGCACGACGCGGGCGAGCGGGCCACCGGCGAGGGCCGCTTCGACAGCCTCGACGAGGGCCTCGGCGACGGCCGGTTCCGTTTCTACGGCGAGGGGTTCAAGCGGCGCCGGCACGTCATCGGCAACGTCGAGGTCGACATGGAGGAGCTGACCGCCGGGGCGGACGTGCACTTCCGGGACGACCGGCCCGCCGGCGGGGTGGCCCTCGGCGTGGACGCGGCCACCGGGCCCGCGGTGTCGCCGGTGGACGCGTTCGTGGTCAACCTCCAGCTCGTCCAGGTGCTGATGTACGAGCTGGACCGGATCGACCGGGCGAACAGCAACACGCTGTGGATGATGCAGACGGTGCTGACCGCGGCGGACACCGTCCCGCCGCTGCCGACCGACCCCTCGGAGCCGGGGCGGGCCACGGCCCGGCTGCTCTCCAAGCGGCTGCTGCCACTGCGCGGGGGCATCTGGCGCAGCGTCGAGATCGAGGCGGGCCTGGCCGGGATCGGCCTGCGCTGCTCCTTCGCCCACGAGCTCCCGCCGGAGGCCGCCGCCAGGGCGGTCTGACCCGGGCTCCGGGGCCCCGGCCCCGCCGGAGCCCCCGTACCGGAGCCCCCCGTACCGGAGTCCGGCGCCTCCCCCTCGCCGGGCCCGACGCCCCCCGTGCCCGGGACGCGCCGCGCGCCGCGCGCCGTGTTCCCGGGCCGGGCCGGGCGCCCCCTCGCGTACTCCCGTGGAACGACCCGTACCCCCGTACACCCACCGACCAAGGAGCACCAGCAGATGCGTCTCGCCGTCTCCGGGACCTACGCCGCGGGGAAGACCTCCACGGCCATCGCGCTCTCCCACTACACCGGCATCCCCTTCGCGCCCGCCCGCTCCGTCCGCGAGATCCTGCCCGACGCGGTGCCGGGCCGGGCGCTCGCCGAGGTGACCCCCGCCGAGTACCTCCAGCTCGCGGTCCGGCGGCACGCCGGGCGGGTGTGGAACGAGGCACGGCTCGGCGACCGGCTGATCTCCGACGGGTCCTCGCTCCAGGAGTGGATCTACGCCGCCGCCCGCGTCCGGTTCGGGATGGACCCGGCCGCCCCCGCCCCGGTCCCCCCGCGCTCCGCCGCCATGGAGTTCTTCGCGGACGCCGTCGACCAGCTCGGACACGCCTTCCGGCAGCACGTGCGGGAGACGTACGACGGCTTCGTGCACCTGGTGGCCCCGCCGGGCGCCGCCGGAAAGCCCGAGGGGCACCGGAGGATGCATCCCGCCTTCCGCGCGTTCTGCGACGACATGCTGCTGCGGACCCTGGAGGGCCTCGGCCTCGCCCACCACGTCGTGGCGGAACCGGACCGGGCCGAGCGGCTGCGGACCATCGCCGTGCTGTACGGACTCGCCCCCGTCCGCTCCGCCGAGGAGGCCCTCGCGCTGGCCGCCGAGGAGTACGCCGCCATCGACTGGCGGCTGGAGCGCGACCGGACGCAGAGCACCGCCTCGCTGGTCGCGGCGAGGACCCGGTGAACGGCGGCACGGCGGCGCACGAGCGCCGCTGGCTGATGCTCCCCGTCGTCCTGGCCGCCCTGTTCATGGCCCAGTTCGACCTCTACGTCGTCAACGTCGCCGCCCCCACCCTGAGGGACCAGCTCGGCGCCGGGCCGGTCGCCCTCGAACTCGTCGTCGCCGGTTACGCCTTCACCTACGCCGGCGGCCTGATCACCGGCGGCCGGCTCGGCGACCTCCACGGCAACCGCGTGATGTTCCTCGGCGGGACGCTCGCCTTCACCGCGGCCTCGCTGCTGTGCGGCCTGGCCCAGACCCCCGGGCAGCTGGTCGCCGCCCGGCTGCTCCAGGGCCTGGCCGGGGCCGCCATGGTGCCGCAGGTGCTCGCGCTGATCACCGGCGTGTTCGGGCCGGACGAACGCCCGCGCGCGCTGGCCTGGTTCGGGGTCACCGTCGGGATCGGCGCCGTCGCCGGGCAGGTGCTCGGCGGCGCGCTCCTGGAGGCGGGTTCCACCGGACCCGGCTGGCGCCTCGTCTTCCTGGTCAACGTGCCGGCCGGGCTGCTGACCCTCCTCCTCGCCCGCCTCGTCGTGCCGGGCCCGCCGAAGGTGCGGTCGGGCACCGGCCTCGACCCGGTCGGCGCCCTCGGGGTCCCGGCCGGCCTCGCGCTGGCCCTCGTCCCGCTGATGACCGGCGGGACCGGCGGGTGGCACGCGTGGTCCTGGATCTGCCTGGCCGCCGCCGTGCCCGTCCTGGCCGGGACGTTCGCGTGGGAGCGTCGGCTCGGGCGGCGCGGCGGCTCCCCGCTGCTCGACCTGTCGCTGTTCTCCGCCGCCTCCTTCCGCCGGGGCCTGGTGGTCAGCGGGGCCGTCTTCGGCGCCTTCTTCAGCTTCCTGTTCGCGCTCACCCTGGTGCTCCAGTCCGGCCTCGGGCTCTCCCCGCTCGGCGCCGGCCTCGCCTTCGCGCCGCTCGGCCTGGCGTTCTCCGCCGCCTCCATGGCCGCCCGGCGCGTCCCGCCCGGCAAGGGCACCCGCACCGTGCTGGCCGGGATCGCCGTCGCCGCGACCGGGCTGCTCGCCCTCCTCGCCGAACTCCTCGCCCTGCCCGGCGAGCCGGGCCTCGCCCGGCTGCTGCCGCCGATGGTGCTCATCGGGTTCGGCAACGGACTCGCCGTCCCCGCGCTGACCGGCGCCGTGCTGTCCGGCGTACGGCCCGGCCAGGCCGGCTCCGCCGCCGGCGTGCTCACCACCGCCCAGCAGTTCGCGAGCGCGGTCGGCGTCGCGCTGATCGGCTCCGTCTTCTTCGCCGTCCTCGACGGCCGGACCGGGCCCGCCGCCCACGCCGAGGCGCTGCGCTGGGTCGCGGGCACCGGGCTCGTCCTGGTGCTGGTGGCGGCCGCGGCCGCCCGCTCGCTGCCCCGCCCGGCGGCGCCCGCCGCCCCCGCCGCGCCCGCCGCGGCCCCCGTTCCCCAGACCACCGGAAAGGCATGACATGCGGCACCGGACGCAGACCCCCGCCGGGGTCCCGGCCGAGGACCCGGCCCGGGAGCTTCCCGAGGTCCCGGCCGGGAACACGGCCGAAGCGCGCAAGAAGAAGATCGCCCTGCTCTTCGAGCGGATCATCACCCACGGCGACCTCGACCTCGCCGACGAGCTGTTCCACGAGGACTTCACCTGGCCCCAGTTCGGGCTGCGCGGACCCGAAGGGGTGCGGCAGTGGGTGCGCGCCTTCCGGACGGCCTTCCCCGACATGGTCGACCGGGTCGTCGAGCAGTGGGCCGAGGGCGACACGGTCATCACCCGCGTGGAGTGCACCGCCACCCAGCTCGGACCGTTCCGGGGGCTGCCCCCGAGCGGACGCAGGGCCACCTTCGCGGCGCTCGGCATCGACCGGTTCCGCGGCGACAAGGTCATCGAGCGCTCGGCGCACTTCGACCTCGCCGACCTGATGCGCAAGTACGGCCACACCGAACTGCGGGTGCCCGAGGTGGACCGGCCGTGAGACCCGCGCCCTTCTCCTACGTCCGCCCCCGCACCGCCGGGGAGGCGGTGGACCACCTCGCGGCGGCGGCCCGCGACGGCCGCGAGGCCCGGGTCCTGGCCGGCGGCCAGTCCCTGGTCCCGCTGCTCAACCGGCGCCTCGTCCGGCCCGACCTGCTCGTGGACCTCGGCCGGCTGCCCCGCCTCGCCGGCGTGCTGGCGGACGGGACCGGCGTACGGATCGGGGCGACGACCCCGCACGCCGTACTGGAGCACGGCGCCGACCCCGTACTGCGCCACCGGCTGCCGGTGCTCGCGGAGGCCGCCGCCCTGATCGGGCAGCCGCCCGTACGGGCGCGCGGCACGGTCGGCGGCAGCCTCGCGCACGCCGACCCGTGCGCCGAGTGGTGCCTGCTCGCGGTGCTGCTCGACGCCGAGCTGACGCTGCTCGGGCCGGACGGCACCCGGACGCTGGACGCGCCGGCGTTCCTGCGGGGGCGCCACCGCACCGCGCTGCGGGCGGGGGAGATCCTCACCGCCGTCCGCTTCCCGCACGCCGAACCGGCCGCCGTCCTCGTCGAGTACGGCGTCCAGACGGGCCGGCTGCCGGAGGCGGCCGCCTCCGCCGCGCTGACCCTGGGCGCCGACGGGCGGATCACGGCGGCCCGGATCGCGGTGGCCGGCCCGTGGGAGGTGCCGGTGCGCGCGCACGCGGCGGAGGCCCTGCTGACCGGCGCCCGCCCGGAGCCGGACGCCTTCGCGGCGGCGGCCCGGGCGGCGGTCGCGGCGGCGGGGGCCGGGGGGCCGTCCGGTGGCTCCTCCGGGGCGTACGGCGACTCCTTCGACGACTCCTCCGGTCCGTCCGGCGGTCATTTCGAGAGCGGTGAACTCGCCTCCTTGGCCGAGGTGTTGCTGCGCCGCGCCCTGGCCGGGTCCGCCGGCCGGGCCCGCGCGGCGGCGGTCGCGCACCGTCCCGAGGCGGTGGCGGCATGAACCGCGGCCCCCTCCCGACGCCCGGCCCTCCCCCGGCGGGCCGCTCCCCGGAACCCGCGGGCGGTCCCACCGCCGCGCCCCCGCCCGGCGGCACCCCACCCGGCACCGTCCCGGTCGGACTCGCCGTCAACGGCGACGCGCCCCGGACCCTCGACGTCGAGCCCCGGCGCAGCCTCGCCGACGTGCTGCGGCGCGACCTGGGCCTGACCGGGACGCCGGTCGGGTGCGAGACCGGGGTGTGCGGCTCGTGCACCGTCCTGCTGGACGGGGAGCCCGTGCGGTCCTGCGTCGTGCTCGCGGTGCAGGCCGACGGGCAGCGCGTCGAGACCGTCGAGTCCCTCGCCGGGGACGACGGCGGGCTCGGCCCGCTCCAGCGGGCGTTCCGTGACAACTTCGCGCTCCAGTGCGGCTTCTGCACCCCCGGTTTCCTCATGCTCGGCACCGCCCTGCTGCGCCGCGAGCCGCACCCGGACCGGGCGCGCGTCCGGGAGTGCGTGTCCGCGAACCTCTGCCGCTGCACCGGCTACCAGCCCGTGATCGACGCGATCGAGGCGGCGGGCCGATGAGCGCCCTCGGACGGTCCGTGCCCCGCCTGGAGGACGACCGGCTGCTGCGCGGACGCGGCCGCTTCCACGACGACGTCGTGCGTCCGGGGCAACTGTGGATGCGCGTCGTGCGGTCGCCCGTCGCGCACGCCGCGCTCCTCGGCACCGACGTCTCGCGCGCCGCCGCGCTTCCCGGCGTCGTCGCCGTGATCACGGCGGACGACCTGCCGCCCGGCATCCGGATACCGGTGCGCCAGCCGCATCCCGGACTCGACTTCACCCCCCACCTCCAGCCGCCGCTGGCCACCGGGGAGGTCCGCTACGCCGGTGAGCCCGTGGCCGCCGTACTGGCCGGGGACCTCTACCTCGCCGAGGACGCGGCCGACCTCGTCCGGCTCGACCTCGACCCGCGCGAGCCCGTCCTCGACGCCCGTACCGCACCCCCCGGCGAGGGGGTCGGCACCGTCGAGTTCGGGTACGGGGACGTCGACGCCGCCTTCGCCGGGGCCGCCCACGTCGTCACCGCCGACCTGCGCACCGGACGGCACAGCGGCACCCCGCTGGAGCCGCGCGGCCTGGTCGCCGAACCCGACCACGACACCGGACGGCTCACCGTCTGGGGCGCCGCCAAGATCCCGCACATCAACCGGCGGGTCCTGGCCACCCTGCTCGACCTGCCCGAACACCGCATCCACCTGCGGGAGACGGACGCCGGCGGCAGCTTCGGCATCCGGGGCGAGTTCTACCCCGAGGACTTCCTCGTCCCCTTCCTCGCGCTGCGCACCGGCCGTCCGGTGAAGTGGAGCGAGGACCGGGCCGAGCACATGGTCGCCGCCAACCACGCCCGCGAGCAGCAGCACCGGATCGAACTGGCCCTGGACGCCGACGGGAACCTGCTGGCGCTGCGGGACGAGGCGTGGCTCGACAACGGCGCCTACGTCCGCACGCACGGCGCGGTCGTCGCCGCGCTCACCGCCTCGATGATCTCCGGACCGTACCGGCTGCCGGCCTGCCGCTCCCGGGTGCACATCGTCAAGACCCACAAGACCCCGATCGGCACCTACCGGGCACCGGGCCGCTTCCAGCACAACTTCGTGCGCGAGCAGGCCCTCGACGTGGCCGCCGGCCGGCTCGGCCTGGACCCGGTCGAGCTGCGCCGGCGCAACCTGCTGACGGCGGACGAACTCCCGCACCGGCGTCCGATGTCGGTCTTCGGCTCCCCGATGGTCCTCGACGGCAAGGACCACCTGGAGCACTTCGACAAGGCCCTGGCCGACGTCGGCTACGAGGACTGGCGGGCGGAGGCGCGGGCCGCGCGCGCCGCCGGGCGGACGGTCGGCACCGGGTGCGCGGTCATCCTGGAGAAGGCGGGCCTGGGCTACGACAGCGCGGTGGTGGACATCGGCGTGACGGGCGCGGTCCGGGTGGTCATGGGCGGCGCCAGCGTCGGCCAGGGCATCCGGACCGTCATGGCGCAGATCGCCGCCGAGGAGCTGGGCGTGCCGGCCGGATCGGTGCACGTGGTGCTCTCCGACACCGACCTGCTGTCCGACGGGGGCGGCACGTTCGGCAGCCGCTCGACCGTGGTCGGCGGGACGGCGGTGCGCGAGGCCGCCCTGAAGGTCCTGGCGAAGGCGCGCGCGGTGGCGGGCGAACTGCTCGGCGCCGCGCCGGAGTCGCTCGTCCCCCGGGACGGCGGGCTCGCCGTCGGGGGAGAGCCCGGCCGCCGGCTGGACTGGGGCGCGATCGCCGCCGCGAGCTTCGGGCCGCGCTGGACGGCGACCGGCGACGAGCCCGGCCTCATCGGGCGGGCGACGTACGCCGCGCAGGGCATGACGTACCCCTACGGGGCCCACTTCGCGCAGGTCGAGGTGGACCCGGACACCGGGGCGGTCCGGCTGCTGCGCTACGCGGTGACCTACGAGGTCGGTCGCGCCGTCCACCCGGAATCCGTCCGGGGCCAGCTGCTCGGCGGCGCGGTGCAGGGCATCGGCGGCGCGCTGTCCGAGGAGTTCCGCTACGACGGGCACGGCGTCCCGCTGACACCGACGCTCGACGACTACCTGTGGCCGCGCGCGGCCGACCTCCCCGAGATCCGGGTGGTGGTCTACGAGGACGCGCCGGCACCGGGCAATCCGCTCGGCCTGCGCGGCGCCGGCGAGGGGGGCACCGCGGGCAGCGGCGCCGTCCTCGCGGGCGCCGTGCGGGACGCCCTGGGGCTCGCCGGCGACGTCGGCGCCCTGCCCCTGCACCCCGCCCGGGTGCGCTCGCTCGTCCGGTCGCACCGGAGGAAGAGGAACCAGAACGACCAGGGCGACCCGAACGAAAACGCCGGCCGCGACGGCCGCGCCGACCGCGACGGCCCTGCCGACCCCAACGACCCCAACAAGGAGGAATCATGACCGTGGACCAAGCGGTTCTCGACTGGCTCAACACCGATCCCGACTGGGATCTCCCGGATCCCGGACCCGACGGCCCGCTCGCCGTGGACGTGACCGCACCCTCGGCGGCCACGCTCGCGGAGGCCGGACCGGCGGAGCGCCGGGAGATCCTCTTCGACTACGTGTGCCGGGAGGTGGCCCGTTCGGTGGGCATCGCCCCGGCCGACCTGGACACCGAGCGGTCGCTGGTCGGCGTCGGCGTCGGCTCGATGCTCGGCTGCGAACTCCGGTACCGGCTCCTGGACGCGCTGGGCGACGCGCCGGAACTGCAGGAGATCCTGACGGCGGAGAGCACGCGCGCGCTGGCCTCGATGCTGGTGGACCGGCTCGGGTATGGCGGATGACCGCGACCCTGGCGCCGCCGGCCGGCGCGGACGTGTGGCTGCTGCGGCAGCCCGGGCCGGACAGCATCACCGGCGTCCTGGAGATGGGGGAGCTGGACGAGGCGGAGCTCCAGCGGGCGCGGGCCTGCCGTCGCCAGGCCGGCGGGTACCTGTACGCGGCGGCGCACATCGCGCTGCGGCGGGTGCTGTCCGCCTACGTGGGCGAGCCCGCGAAGGACCTCGTCTTCGGGCGGGGCCCGTGCCCGTGCTGCGATCTGCGGCACGGGCGGCCGATGCTGGTGAGCCCCGAGTCCGACCTGCACTTCTCGCTGTCGCACAGCAGCGGGATGGTGCTGATCGGGGTGGCGCGGGTGCCGATCGGCGTGGACGTCGAGAGGACGCCGAGCGAGGAGACCGCCCGGGTGTGCGCGCAGGCGTTCCACCCGGAGGAGCGCGCGGAGCTGGCCGAGGTCCCCGCGTGCGCGGGGACCTCGGCGTTCGGGCGGCTCTGGACCCGTAAGGAGGCGTATCTGAAGGGGCTGGGCACCGGCCTCGGCCGGGACCTGTCCCTGGACTACTTGGGGTGGGAGACCGAGAAGCACCCCGAGGGGTGGTCGGTGGTGGACGTGCCGGCCGGCCCGCGCCACACGGCGGCGGCGGCGATCGGCCACGACGGTTCCCCCCAGGGCCCGGTGATCCTGCGCTGGCTGCCGATGGAGAGCCTGTACAGCGGCACCCGCGCCGACCTGGCGCGGCGGAACTCCGTGCTCGCGGAGCTCGCCGCCTGAGACCGGCGCGCTCCGGGACCCCGGCCGGGTGACACGCCCGGCCGGGGTCCCCGTGCGCGCGGCGCCGGACGACCGGCGCCCGATGCCCGGCGCCGGATGCGGTGCGGTCCGTCGTGCCGTGCGGTCCGCCGTGGCGTGGGCCGCGCACCGGGCCCCGTCGCACGGCGGGTTCCGCACGTCGGGGCTCCCGCGCCGCAAGTCCCTTGACCGGCAAGGGCTTTCGCGCGCGCCGGCGCACCGCGCGCTTCCCGGTCGCGCCCCCCTCGGCGGCCGTGGCGGTGCTCCGGCGAGAACTTGCCAAAGTCGTCCGGCCGGGTCCCCGGACTCCCAAAACAAAGAGAACACTCGCTATTCTTGGGCTCTGGCCACACGACCCGCTCGCCGGAGGGAGCCCGTCATGCCCGTACCGCAGGCCGCGCGCGTGCCGGAGACCGTGCCGACCACCGATCCGCTGGCCCGGCGCCTGTTCCACCGCCTGCCGCGTGCCGACCAGCGCCGCTGGGCCGGCGCGTACCTGTCGGGTCTGGTCACCACGCCCGGCAGGAAGTCCGTGCGCAACATGGCGCGTTCCGCCGGCGCGTTCGAGACCGCCTCCCAGTCGCTGCACCAGATCGTCAACTCCAGCCCCTGGGCGTGGGAGCCGGTCCGCCGCGAGCTGGCCGGCTGGTGCGGGGAGCGGGCGCGGGTGCGGGCCCTGCGGGTGGCCCCGGTCGTCGTCCCCAAGCGCGGGGAGCACTCCGCCGGGGTGCACCGCCGTTTCGACCCGGCCGACGGACGGTCCCTCAGCTGCCAGCTCGCCCTCGGGGCGTTCCTCGTCACCGACCGGGGCACCGTTCCCGTCGACTGGCGCCTGAGCCTGCCCGGCCGGTGGAGCGAGGACGGCGCGCTGCGCGAGCGGGCCCGGATACCGGAGACCGTCCGCGACGGGTTACCCGGCCGGCTCGGCCTCGACCTGGTCGACGCCGCGGCCGCCCACCCCGTCACCGCCGGCCTCCCGGTCCTCGCCTGCGCGGAGGCGCCCGGCGAGGCCCTCCGGCTCGTCGCGGGCCTCGCCCGGCGGTCCCTCTCCTTCGCCGTCTCCGTACCGGCCGCCACGCCCGCGCTGTGCGGGCCGCCCGGCGACCGGACCGTACGCACGGCCCCCCTCGCCGACCTGGTGCGCCGCCTCGACCCGGCCGGGACCGCACGCGCCGTCCCGCCCGGGCCCGCCGGGGGCCGGGCGCGCCGCGTCCCCGCCGTCGTCCGGCTGCCCGGCGTCGCCGTCCCGCTGGCGCTGCTCACCGAGCGGACCGACGGGGCCGGGCGGCCGGTGCGCTACTGGATCACCGGAACCGACGGCGACTCCGCCCCGCTCGTCCGCCCCGGCGCCGCCGCGCTCCCCCTGGAGGTCCTGGAGGAGTGCGGGCTCCGCGACTTCGAGGGGCGCTCCTTCCCCGGCTGGCACCGCCACATGACCTTCGTCGCGGCGGCCGCCGCCCACCGGCTGCTCGGCCGGGGCTCCGTCCTGCCGACCGCGCTCTGACCCGAGGAGTCGACGTGTACGTCCTGACGGCGGAAGCCCCCGCCCGCGACGCCGTGCCGACGGCGGACCCGCCGGCGGCCGCCCCCTCCGAAGCCCCCCGGCGGCCGCCCGCGCCGCCGCGGCCCGCCCCCGGAACGCCGGCGCCGTCCGCGGACGTGGCCCACGTGCCGGTCGACGCGCTCCTGGAGGCGGACTCCCCCCGGCTGGCCGGGGTCGACCACGACCACGTGCTGCTGCTCGCCGGAGTGGAGACCGCCCTCCCGCCGATCGTGGTGCACCGCCCCACGATGCGCGTGATCGACGGCGTGCACCGGCTGCACGCGGCCCGTCTCAACCGCCGCGGGACGATCCCCGTCCACTGGTTCGACGGCACCGAGCGGGAGGCGTTCCTGCTGGCCGTCGAGGCCAACAACGGGCACGGCCTGCCGCTCACCCTCGCCGACCGCCGCGCGTCGGCGCGCCGCATCCTGCGCCTCTGGCCCGAGTGGTCCGACCGGGCGGTCGCGGCGAAGGTGGGACTGTCCGGCAAGACCGTCGGCGTGCTGCGCCGCGCCGACGCCGGGAGCGGCGAGACGCCCGCCGTGCGCGTGGGCTGCGACGGCCGCGCCCGCCCGCTGACCGCCACCGAGGGGCGGCTGCGGGCCGTGGACTACCTCGCCGTGCGGCCCGACGCCTCGCTGCGCGAGATCGCCCGCTCCGCCGGCATCTCCGTGGAGACCGCCCGCGACGTGCGCGACCGGCTCGGCCGGGGCGAGGGACCGCTGCCCCCCGGCGGCACCGGCCCCCGGGGCACGCGGGCGCGGGAGCCGCGCGGGTGCGCCGGACGGGTGGCGCCGGCGGACCTGCCGACCGTACTGGACTCGCTCCGGCGCGATCCCGCCCTCAAGTACAGCGACGAGGGCCGTGCGCTGATCCGCTGGCTGGAGACCCGGATCGTGCGCGAGGAGGAGAGCGGACTGCCGCTGCGCGCCCCCGCCCACCAGGCCCCGAAGATCGCCGCGATGGCCCGTGCCTGCGCCGCCTACTGGGAAGCCATAGCCACCGAGCTGGAACAGCGCGGCGCGCGCCACCCGTAACCACTCCTGAGAGATGATGAGATGACGGACGTCGCCTCGAACACCGCCCCCGCCCCGGCCCCCGGCAACCCCTGGGCCGCGTTGGCGGCCCTCTGCGTCGGCTTCTTCCTGATCATGATGGACACCACCATCGTGACCGTCGCCATCCCCGGCATGATGGCCGGACTGGACGCCGACCTCAACCGGATCACCTGGGTGCACAGCGTCTACCTGCTCACCTACGCCGTCCCGCTGCTCGTCGCGGGCCGGCTCGGCGACCGCTTCGGCCGCAAGCCCGTCTTCCTGACCGGCATGGCCGTCTTCACCGCCGCCTCCCTGTGGTGCGGGCTCTCCGGCACCGTCGGGACGCTCACGGCCGCCCGCGCGGTCCAGGGGCTCGGCGCGGCCCTCATGGCACCGCAGACGATGGCCTTCGTCACCACCCTCTTCCCGCCGCGGCGCCGCGGCGCCGCCCTCGGCGTGTGGGGAGCCGTCGCGGGCCTGGCCACCACCGCGGGGCCGCTGCTCGGCGGCTTCCTCACCGGCTCCGCCGGCTGGGAGTGGATCTTCCTGGTGAACGTGCCGATCGGACTGGTGGGCCTCGTCATGACCGCGAAGCTGGTCCCCGGCGGCCAGCCCCGCAACCACCGCCGCTTCGACCTGCCGGGCACCCTGCTCTCCGGACTCGGGCTGTTCGCCCTCGTCTTCGGCCTGCAGAACGGCCAGCACTACGACTGGGGAACGATCGCCGGTCCGCTGGACGTCGTCACCGTCATCGCCGCGGGCCTCGTGCTGCTCGTGGCGTTCGTCGTGTGGCAGCGCGTCAACCCGCGCGAGCCGCTGATGCCGCTGTCGATCTTCGGCCGCCGCCACTTCGGCTCCGCCGCCTTCGCCGCCGCCGCCATCGGCTTCGCCGTCACGGGCCTCTACCTGCCGCTGACCCTGTTCATGCAGGACGTCATGGGGCTCAGCCCGCAGCAGGCGGGTCTGCTGATGGTGCCCATCGCCGTCTCCAGCGGCCTGGCCGGGCCCTTCGCCGGCACGCTCTCCGACCGGGTCCCCGGCAAGTGGGTGGTCCTCGGCGGCTTCCTGGTCTTCGCCGCCGGCCTCGGTCTGCTCGCCCTCGCGATGTACGCCCACGCGGGCGTCTGGCCGACCGCCGGGGCCCTGTTCCTGGCCGGCATCGGCACCGGGGCGGCGTTCGGGCCGATGGCGAACGTCGCCACCGGCACGCTGCCCGTCGAGATCATCGGCGCCGGCGCGGGCGTGTACAACTCCGTGCGGCAGGTCGGCTGCGTCATCGGCGCCGCCGCCGTCGGCGTGCTGACGCAGGCACGGATCGAGCGGTTCCCCGACGACCTCGGCCGGGCCGCGGGCACCACCCTGCTGCTGCCGGTCGCCGTTCTCCTCGTCGGCGCCGTCGCCTGTCTCCTGATGCCCTCCGACCCGGCCGGAAAGACCCGTGCGGAAACACCGGGAACAGCGGGGGGAACCACCGAGAATTCCGACCTGGAAAAGGTCGGTTGATGCAGGGCGAAGCAATTGAGAAACACCATGAAAGGAACACGGCAGATGTCTGGCGACCGTGCACAGATCGACATCACGTCCCTCGCGGAAAAGGTGACCGGACCCGTTCTGACACCCGGACGGAAGGGGTATGAGGAGGAGCTCACCGGATTCCAGGCCGGATACCGCCACGACCCCGCCGTGGTCGTCGGCGCGGCCACCGCCGAGGACGTGCGCGCCGCCGTCGCCTGGGCCGCCGAACGGGGGCTCCCCGTCACCGCGCAGTCCACCGGGCACGGCATCACCGTCCTCGACCGGGGCGGCCTGGTGATCACCACCGGACGCCTGGACGGGATCACCGTCGACCCGGCCGCCCGCACCGCGCGGATCGGCGCGGGGGCCCGCTGGGAGCAGGTCGTCGCGCGGACCGCGCCGCACGGCCTGGCCCCGCTCAGCGGCTCAGCCGGGCACGTCGGCGTCGTCGGCTACACCCTGGCCGGCGGCCTGGGCCTGCTGGCCCGCGAGTTCGGCTACGCCGCCGACCTGGTCCGCTCCCTGGACGTGGTCACCGCCGACGGGCGGCTGCGCACCGTCACCGCCGACTCCGACCCCGACCTGTTCTGGGCGCTGCGCGGCGGCCGGGACAACTTCGGCCTGGTCACCGCCCTGGAGATCGACCTGCTCCCGGTCGCCCGGGTCTACGGCGGCGGACTGTACTTCGACGCCGGCCGGGCGGCGGAGGTCCTCGCGCACTTCAAGTCCTGGACGGCGACCGCGCCCGAGACGGTCACCGCCTCCGTCGGCATGATCGAGTACCCGCCGATCCCGGTCTTCCCGGAGCCGCTGCGCGGCCGCCACGTGGTGCACGTCCGCCTGGCCACCACCGACCTCGCCGCCGGACCCGAGCTGGCCCGCCCCTGGCGGGAGTTCGGCGTCGAGGTCCTCCACGACCACCTGGGCGAGATGGACTTCACCGAGGTCGGCTCCATTTACGCCGAACCCGACTTCAGCCACGCCTACGACGGCAACGCGGTGCTGCTCAGCGAACTCGACGACACCGTCCTGGAGGCCGTGCGGACCCTGGCGGGGCCCGGCGCGCCGGTGCCCTGCATCGTGGACCTGCGCCACCTCGGCGGGGCCCTGTCCCGCGAGCCCCGGGTGCCCAACGCGGTCCCGTACCGGGAGGCGGGGTACATCCTGCGGGTGCTGTCCGGCTCCGACGACGCGCCCGCCGGGGCCATCCGCGCCGCCCACGCGGCCCTGGACGAGGCCGTGCGGCCCTGGACGCTGGGCCGCTCGCTGAACTTCGTCTACGGCGAGCGCTCCGCGGACGACTTCGCCGACGAGCTCTACGACCCGGCGACCCGCGCCCGCCTGGCCCGCCTGAAGGCCGTGTACGACCCGGGCAACCTGTTCCGGAGCAACCTCAACATCGCGCCGGCCGCGTAGGCCCGCCCGCACGGAAGTGCCCCGGGACCGACGCGGTCCCGGGGCACTTCCCGGTTTTCCCGTGGCTCCGTGGCCACGGTGCTCCGGGCCCCGTCCCGTACGCCCCGGGAGGGGCGGGGCGTGCGGGACGGGGGCGCTACGCCGTCGGCCGGCCGAGCCCCACCCGGTTGCCCGCCGGGTCCCGCACGTACGCCACCCGCTCGCCCCAGGGGGAGTCGGCGGGCTCCCGCAGCACGGGCGTGCCGGCGGCCCGCAGCTCCTCCACGGCGGAGTCCACGGACCCGACGAAGACGAACAGGTCGACGGTGCCGGCCGGCTCGCGCGGCACGTCGTCGTCCCGGCTCACCGCGAGTTCCGCGCCGTCCCGGCGCATCGCGACGAACTCCGGCTCGCCCCCGGCGGGATGGCGGTGGACGGGCGCGAAGCCGAGCCGCTCGTAGAAGGCGGCCGTGGCCGCCACCCGGTGGGTGCGCAGGACCGGGAAGGCGCGCCGCGCCGGGGGACGGCCGCCGCCGGTGGCCCCGCTCACGCGGCCGCCCCGCCGGCGACCGGGCCGGCGCCCCCGGCGCGGTCGGCGAGGACCTTCCACACCGGCAGCCGGGTGCGGCCCCTGGCGTCGAGCTCGGGGCGCCGGCCGGTGCGCTCGAAGAACTTCTCCATGCCGGTGGCCACGCCCGCGTACTCCGCCAGGTCCATGGAGGTGATCCGCCAGCCCGCCTCCGTCAGCGTGGTGCTCAGCTCGTCACCGGAGACCGACAGGGGAGCGGGCATGCCCCCGGGGACGTCGGCGAAGCACAGCACGCTCAGCCGCGCGCCGGGGCGGGTGACCCGGTGCAGGGCCGCCGCGTACAGCGGCCGGGCCGGGCGGGGCAGGGTGTGGAACAGGGCGCTGTCCAGGACCGAGTCGAAGCGGCCCTCGTACCCGGCCAGGTCGGTGGCGTCCGCGACGGCGAACTCGACGGGCAGGTCGCCGGCGCGCAGCCGGGCCTGCTCGACGGCGGCGGAGGCGGCGTCGATCGCCGTCACCCGGTGGCCGCGGCGGGCCAGGAAGACGGCGTTGTCGCCCGGCCCGCAGCCGATGTCGAGCACGGCGCCGTGGAACCGGCCCTGCTCCTCCAGGGCGACGACGACGGGCTGCGGTTCGCCGATGTCCCAGGGCACGACCTTGATGGAGGCCCCTTCGAGCAGCTCCCCGCCCGTGTAGACGGCGTTGAAGTCGGCGGCGGCGTAGTCGAAGGACTGTTCCGTGGCGCTCACGCGGATCTCCTTGGCGTCGGTGGCTCGCGGTATCCGCGGCAGTATGGCGCGCCGCCGGGCCGTCCAGGAATGCCCGGAGGGTTTCCGCGCACCGGTCCGTACGCCGTTTTCCGGGTCCCCCGGTGTCCGTCCGAGGAAATTCCTCGGTCGGACACCGGGAAATGCGCGCCGGACCGTCTGTCCGTATGCGGACACATGGACACCCCCGCACGCTTCGGGGTGAATAGGAGGCACTGCGGGACGTCCGGAAAACCCGAAAGGGCCGTGCGGAGAAGGAGTTCGACTGTGGCTGGCAAGGTCTGGTTCATCACCGGCACGTCCCGGGGTTTCGGCAGGGTCTGGGCCGAGGCCGCGCTGGAGCGCGGCGACCTCGTCGCCGCCACCGCCCGCGACACCGGCGGCCTGGACGGTCTGGTGGCGGCGTACGGCGACGCGGTCCTGCCGCTCGCCCTCGACGTCCGGGACCGGGACGCCGCCTTCGCGGCCGTCGCCGCCGCCCACGAGCGGTTCGGCCGGCTCGACGTCGTCGTCAACAACGCCGGCTACGGCCTGTTCGGCGCCGTCGAGGACGTCACCGAGGCCCAGGCCCGGGACCAGATCGACACCAACCTCTTCGGCACCCTCTGGGTGACCCAGGCCGTCCTGCCGGTCCTGCGGGCCCAGGGCGGCGGCCACATCCTCCAGATGTCCTCCATCGCGGGCCTCGCCTCCTGGCCGATGCTCGGCCTGTACCACGCCTCCAAGTGGGCCGTGGAGGGCCTGAGCGACGCCCTGGCCCAGGAGGTCGGCCGCTTCGGCATCCACGTCACGCTGGTCGAGCCCGGCCCGTACCGCACCGACTGGCGCGGCGCCTCCGCCGTCTGGGCCGAACCGGGCGAGGCGTACGCGGAGTTCGCCCACGCGCCCTCGGCCGGAGCCGCCCCCGGCGACCCGGCCGCCACCGCCGGAGCGGTCCTCGAACTGGTCGACACCCCGAACCCGCCGCTCCGGCTGCCGCTCGGCTCCTCCGTGCTCGACACCGTCACCGCCTCGTACGAGGAGCGGCTGGCCGGCTGGAAGCAGTGGGACGCGCTCGCCCGCGCCGCCCAGGGCGCCTGACACCCCGTCCGGCTCCACCCCGAACCACCGACGCGAAGGGAACAGCACCGTGCTGACGACAGCGGTGAACGGCACGACGGCCCCCGGGACCCAGGTCCCCGGCCGTGACGAACTGGTGGCCAGGGCCGCCGGACTGCGCGAGGCCCTGTGGGAGGACGCGGCGGAGAGCGACCGGACTCGCCGCCTCACCGAGCGGGGCGTCACCGCCCTGACCGACGCGGGCCTGATGCGCCTGATGACCCCGCGCCGCCTCGGCGGCTACGAGGCGGACGTGCGCACCCTGCTCGACGTCGCCACCGAGGTCGGCCGGGGCTGCTCCTCCGCCGCCTGGATCACCGGCGTGCTGAACGCGGGCAACTTCGTGGCCTCCCTCTTCCCCGCCGAGGTGCAGGACGAGGTGTGGGGCGCGAACCCGGACGCCCGCACCGCCCTGGTGCTCGGCCGGCCGGCCCGCGGCGTGGAGCCCGCCGACGGCGGCGTCGTCGTCACCGGCGAATGGGGCTACGTCTCCGGCTCGCTGCACGCCGACTGGGTGGGCGTGCTGATCGCCGTGCCCACCCCGGCCGGGGAGAACGCCGTCCACTTCGCGCTGCTGCGCACCGACGAGGTGGAGATCGAGGACACCTGGCACTTCGCGGGGATGCGCGGCACCGGCAGCAACACCGTCGTCGCCACCTCCGTCTTCGTGCCCGAGCGCCGGCTGCTGCCGTACGCGCCGCTGCTCAACGGCGAGACCGACGGCCTGGTCGACGCTTCCCACCGCTACCGCAACAGCCTGGTCGGACTCTTCTCCATCGGCCTGCTCGGCTCCCTCATCGGCGGCGCCGCCGCCGCGTTCGACCTCGTCCGCGAGGCCGCGCCCCACCGGCCCGCCGCCGGCTCGACCTTCCCCCGCCAGGCCGAGTCGCCCACCCTCCAGCTCGACCTCGCCGAGGCCGCCACCGCGATCGAGACCGCGCGGCTGCTGGCCGGGCGGATCGCCGACACCGTGGACGAGGCCGCCTACGCGGGCGAGTTCCCCGACGTGCTGACCCGGGCCGCCGCCCGGCAGAACTCCACCAGGGTCGCCCAGCTCTGCCGCGAGGCGGTGGACCGGCTGATGACCGCCTACGGCTCCTCCGCGTTCAGCGAGTCCAACCCGCTCCAGCGGATCTGGCGCGACGTCAACGTGGGCAGCCGCCACGCCGGCTTCGGCATGGGCATCCCCGCCCAGCTCTACGGCCGGGCGCTGGTCGGCAAGGACCCCCGCGACATCAGCCTGCTGGTCTGACCGGCGGGACGGCCCCGCCCCGACGCCCCCACCCCGACGCCCGAGGAAGGCACTCCCCGTGAGCAACCCCGCAAGCACCGAGGACCAGGCCGGCCCGCAGGACGAGCAGGCGGTGCGCGCCCGCAACCGCGCCGTCGTGGAGCAGTACATGAACACCCGCGGCGAGGACCGGCTGCGCCGCCACCTCCTCTTCACCGAGGACGGCGTCGGCGGCCTGTGGACCACCGAGACCGGCGAGCCGATCACCATCACCGGCCGCGACCGGCTCGGCGAGCACGCGGTGTGGTCGCTGCGCTGCTTCCCCGACTGGGTCTGGACCGACATCGAGATCCACGACACCCAGGACCCCGACCGCTTCTGGGTCGAGTGCCGGGGCGAGGGAAAGATCGTCTACCCGGGCTACCCGGTGGGCCACTACCGCAACCACTTCATCCACTCGTTCCAGTTCGAGAACGGGCGGATCAAGCTCCAGCGCGAGTTCATGAACCCCACGAACCAGTTCCGCGCCCTCGGGATCGACGTCCCGCGGGTCCGGCGCGAAGGAATCCCCACCTAAGGAGAACCCGATGGCCGGCCTGCCGACCGTGGAGTCCTACCCCCTGCCTTCCCCCGGGACCCTGCCGGAGAACGTCGCCCGCTGGACCCCGGACCCGGACCGCGCGGTCCTGCTCGTCCACGACATGCAGCGCTACTTCCTCGCCGCCCTGCCCGACCCGCTGCGCTCCACCCTGGTGCGGCGCGCCGCACTGCTGCGCGAGCGGGCCGCGTCCCTCGGCGTGCCCGTCGCGTACACCGCGCAGCCGGGCCGGATGACGGACGAGGAGCGCGGCCTGCTCAAGGACTTCTGGGGACCGGGCATGCGGACGGAGACCGCGGACCGCGAGGTGGTCCCCGAGCTGGCCCCCCGGGAGGGGGACTGGCTCCTCACCAAGTGGCGCTACAGCGCCTTCTTCCGCACCGACCTGCTGGAGCGGATGCGCGCGGCCGGCCGCGACCAGCTCCTCCTGTGCGGGGTGTACGCCCACGTCGGGGTGCTGGCCACCGCCATGGAGGCGTACAGCCACGACATCCGGACGTTCCTCGTCGCCGACGCGGTCGGCGACTTCTCCGAGGCCCACCACATGCTCGCCCTGACCTACGTCGCACAGCGCTGCGGCAGCGTCGTCACCGCCCAGGAGGTCTTCGCATGAGCCGTGCCCACCGCACCGACCTGCTGGACCGCGTCCTGGCCGGCGAGGTGGCGGACTTCGCCCTGCTGCACCGCCCCGAGGCCGCCCCGGACACCGTCACGGTCCTCACCGGCCGCGTCAGCCGCCCCGAGACCCTCGCCGGCATCCCCCTGGACACCGAACAGGTCCTCGTCCTCGTCCCCCACCGGCAGCTCGCCGAACGCGGGTTCGCCGCCCCCGACGACGGCGCGCCGCTGCTCGCCCTCGCAGTCACCGAGCAGGACAGCCTGCCGCTGGACGCGGTGCCCGAGCGGATCGCGGACACCCCGGTCACCCTGACCGGCGGCCGGTTCGACGTCGACGACACGGACTACGCCGCCACCGTGCGGCGCGTCGTCGAGGACGAGATCGGCACCGGCGCCGGCGCCAACTTCGTCGTCAAGCGCGACTACCTGGCCCGGATCGACTCCTACGGGCCGCACACCGCCCTCACCCTCTTCCGCCGGCTCCTCGCCCGCGAACAGGGCGCGTACTGGACCTTCGTCATCCGCGCCGGCGGCCGGACCTTCGTCGGCGCCACCCCCGAGCGGCACGTGTCGCTGCACGGCGGCACCGCCGTGATGAACCCGATCAGCGGCACCTACCGCTACCCGGCCACCGGCCCCACCCTCGACGGCGTCACCCGCTTTCTCGCCGACCGCAAGGAGGCCGACGAGCTGTACATGGTGGTGGACGAGGAACTGAAGATGATGTCCCGGATCTGCGGGGCGGGCGTCCGGGTCACCGGCCCCTACCTCAAGGAGATGGCCCGCCTCGCCCACACCGAGTACTTCATCGAGGGGACCACGCGCCGCGACGTGCGCGAGATCCTGCGCGAGACGATGTTCGCGCCGACCGTCACCGGCAGCCCGCTGGAGAGCGCGGCCCGGGTCATCGCCCGCCACGAACCCGGCGGACGCGGCCACTACGGCGGCGTCGCCGCCCTGATCGGCCGCGACGCCGGCGGCGAGCGCACCCTGGACTCCGCCATCCTCATCCGCACCGCCGACATCGACGCCGACGGGCACCTGCGGATCGGCGTCGGCGCCACCCTCGTCCGGCACTCCGATCCCGAGTCCGAGGTCGCCGAGACCCGCGCCAAGGCCGCCGGACTGCTGAGCGTCCTGGAGCCCGACAGACCCGCCCGGTTCGCCCAGCACCCCCTGGTGCGCGCCGCCCTGGCCTCCCGGAACGCCGGCATCGCCGACTTCTGGCTGCGCGACGCCACCCGGCCGCCGTGCGCCCCCGTCCCGGGCCTGGCCGGACTGAACGCCCTGGTCGTCGACGCGGAGGACACCTTCACCGCGATGATCGGGCAGCAGCTGGAGTCCCTCGGCCTCGCCGTCACCGTGCGCCGCTTCGACGAGCCGTACGACCTCACCGCCCACGACGTGGTGGTCCTCGGCCCCGGACCGGGCGACCCCCGCGACCTCGGGGACCCGCGGATCGTCCGGCTGCACACGGCGGCCCAGCGGCTCCTCGCCGAGCGGCGGCCCTTCGTCGCGGTCTGCCTGAGCCACCAGGTGCTCTGCACCCGGCTCGGCCTGGACCTGGTCCGCAGGGACGTGCCCAACCAGGGCGCGCAGCGCGTGATCGACCTCTTCGGCAACCGCGAGCGGGTCGGCTTCTACAACACCTACGCCGCCCGGTGCGCGGTCGACGAGCTCGACGCCGGCACCCTCGGCACCGTCGAGGTCAGCCGGGACCGGCGGACCCGGGAGGTCCACGCCCTGCGCGGCCCGCACTTCGCCTCCATGCAGTTCCACGCCGAGTCGGTGCTCACCGTCGACGGCCCGCGCATCCTCGGCGAGGCCCTCCTCGGCGTCGTGGGGGTGCGGGTGTCATGAGGATGGACATCGCCTGGTGGGACCTGGACGGGACGGACCCGGACGTCGACACGATGGCCGCGCGCCTGCGGGACGAGGGCACCGACGCCTGGGCCGGGGTGCCCGGCCTGGTCCTGAAGCTGTGGCTGTCCGACCGGGCGGCCAACCGGTGGGGCGCGGTGATGCTCTGGACCGACCGGCCCGCCGACTCCGCGCTGCCGCCCAACCGGGCCGCCGAGCTGATCGGCCGGCCGCCGACGCACCGCTCCGTGTTCGAGGTCGGGGCCGCCGTGGCGGGCGGGCACGCGTCCGCCGTCCCGGGCGTCCCCGGCACGGCCCCCGCACACGACCGAGGAGCCCTCTCCGATGCATGACTACACGGTGGTGGACGCCTTCGCGCGCACTCCGCTCCAGGGCAACCCGGTGGCCGTCTTCTTCGACGCCGGGGACCTGGACCCGGAACGGATGCAGGCCATCGCCCGGGAGATGAACCTCTCCGAGGTGACCTTCGTCCTGCCGGCCGCGACGGAGGAGGCGGACGCCCGCATCCGGATCTTCACCCCCGTCAACGAACTGCCCTTCGCCGGGCACCCGTTGCTGGGAACCGCCGTCGCCCTGGGGCTGAGCCGCAGGGCGCTGGGCGCCGCCGGCGAGGAGCAGCGGCTGCGCCTGGAGACCGGGATGGGCGTCGTCCCCTTCGACGTCACCCTGGGCGACGACGGCGCGGTCGGCGTGGAGATGCGCCAGCCGTACCCGTCCCGGGAGCCGTACGAGCACGCGGAGGAACTCCTCGACGCGCTCGGCGTGAAGGAGTCCACCGTCCCGGTGGAGGCGTACCGCAACGGCCCCCGCCACGTCTTCGTGGGCCTGGAGAGCGTCGAGGCGCTCTCCGCGCTCCGGCCCGACCACCGGGCCCTGTCCCGCTTCCCCGACATGGCCGCCAACTGCTTCGCCGGCGGGGGCACCACCTGGCGCACCCGGATGTTCTCGCCCGCGTACGGCGTCGTCGAGGACGCGGCCACCGGCTCGGCCGCCGGCCCGCTCGCCCTCCACCTCGCCCGCCACGGCCTGGTCCCGTACGGCCGGCGCGTCGACATCACCCAGGGGGTGGAGATGGGCCGCCCGTCCCGCATGCACGCCGTCGCGCGGGGCGCGGCGGACCGGACCGACGGCGTACGGGTGGGCGGCCACGGCGCCGTCGTCGCCCGCGGAACCCTCTACGTCTAGGGAGCGGCACCCCATGACCACCAGCACCGGCGCACCCGCCGTCGACACCAGCAGGTTCGAGTCCCTCTCCGGGGACGCCGACCTCGACTTCCCCGAGTACGACGACCCGCCCGCCGACCCCATGGTCCTGGTCCGGCGGTGGCTGGCCGGGGCGGAACGGCGCGGGGTGCGCGAGCCCCGCTCGATGGCCCTGGCCACCGCGACCTCCGGGGGCCGCGCCTCCAACCGGATCGTCACCGTGATCCGCGAGACCGGCGACGGGCTCGTCTTCGCCACCCACAGCACCAGCCGCAAGGGCCGCGAACTGGCCGAGACCGGCTGGGCCTCGGGCCTCCTCTACTGGCGGGAGACCGGGCGGCAGATCAGCCTCTCCGGCCCGGTCACCCCCCTGGCGCCGGCCGAGTCCGACGCGCTGTGGGCGGCCCGCCCGGTCCCGCTGCACTCCATGACGGTCGTCTCCCGCCAGAGCGACCCCCTCGACGACCCGGAGGGGATGCGCGCCGAGGCGTACCGGCTCCTGGAGACGGGGCGGGCGCTGCCCCGCCCCGACCGCTTCACCGGATACCTCCTGGCACCGGCCGAGGCGGAGTTCTGGAGCGCCGCCTCGGACCGGCTGCACCGCCGGCTCGCCTACACGCGGCACGGCGCCCGGTGGCGCACCGCCCGACTGCAACCCTGATCGGAGAGTGGACCCCTCATGGAGCGCTCCCTGCTCACCCGCACGATGGCCCTGGTGCCGGCCCCGGTGACGGTGGTCACCACCGTCGACGCCGACGGCCGGCCCTGGGGCTTCACGGCCAGCTCGTTCAGCTCCGTCTCGCTCGACCCGCCGCTCGTCTCGGTCTGCCTGGACAAGGAGGCCAGCACGCACGCCGCGTTCAGCTCCGCGCGCCGCTTCCTGATCAACGTCCTGGCCGAGGAGCAGCACGGCGTGGCCCGCAGGTTCGCGACCTCCGGCATCGACCGGTTCGCCGACGGCGCCATGGAGCGCTGCGAGCTGGGCCTGCCCGGCCTGCACCACACCAGCGTCCGGGTGGCCTGCTCCATGCACTCCGTCGTCGACGCCGGCGACCACAGCATCCTCATCGGCTTCGTCGAGGAGGCGTACACGAGCGACCGCACCCCGCTCGTCTACTACAACCGGGGCTTCGCCCGGCCCGAGCCCGCCCCGGACCGGGCCGAGCGGGACATCCGCGCCTCGCACATCGCCGACTGGTGAGGGCGCCGCGACCACGGACACCACCGGCCGCCGCCCCGCCCCGACCCCGAACCGAACCGCCCCACCTCCCCGGAGGACGTCATGACCCTGACCACGATCAGCCCGCCGCGCACCGAGCCGTCCGCCGGCCGGCGCACCCTGCCCGCGCTGTTCGCCGCCTCCGCCGAGCGCTTCCCCGACCGCCCGGCGCTCACCGCGGACGGGACCTCGTACAGCTACCGCCGGCTCGACGCCTGGTCGGACGCCGTGGCCGCGCTCCTGGAGGGCCTGGGCGTGGGCCGCGGGGACCGGGTCGCCCTGCGGATGCCGCCGGGCGCCGCCGCCGTCGCGACGATGGTCGGCATCATGAAGGCGGGCGCCGCGTACGTGCCGCTGGAGGTGCGCAACCCGCCCTCGCGCAACCGGTTCATCGTCTCCGACAGCGGGATCACCGCCTTCGTCGGCGACCCGGACGGCTGCGACCTCGGCGACGTCCCGCTCGTCCCCGGGGAGCGCGTCGCCGCCCTGGCGGACGCGCCGCCGTCCGCCGCGCCGGACCGGCGGGGCCCGGAACCGCACGACACCGCGTACATCATCTACACCTCGGGCACCACCGGCCGCCCCAAGGGCGTCCTGGTCCCGCACGGCGCCGTCACCGCCCTGCTGGACGCGGCGAGGGGACCGTTCGCCTTCGACGAGCACGACAGCTGGCTCCTCTTCCACTCCATCGCCTTCGACTTCTCGGTGTGGGAGATCTGGGGACCGCTGTCCACCGGCGCCCGCCTGGTGGTGCTGCCGCCGGGCACCTCGCGCTCCCCCGAGGCGTGCGCGCGCTTCGTCGCCGACGAGGGCGTCACCGTGCTCAACCAGACCCCGACGGCGTTCGGCGCGATGGCCGGCATCGTGCTGCGCGACGGGATCGAGCTGCCGGCCCTGCGCTACGTGATCTTCGGCGGGGAGAAGCTCACCCCCGAGACGCTCCGGGGCTGGACCGGACGGTTCGGCTTCACCGCCCCGTTCCTGGTCAACATGTACGGGGTCACCGAGGCGGCCGTGCTCAGCACCCACCACACGGTGACCGAGGAGGACCTCGACGGCGACACCCTCTCCGTCGGACGGCTGCTCTCCGGCTCCGCCCGGGTCGTCACCGACGACGGCCGCGACGCCGCCCCCGGCGAGCAGGGCGAGCTGTGGCTGGCGGGACCCCAGGTCGCCGACGGCTACCTGGGACGCCCCGAGCTGACCGCCGAGCGCTTCCCGGCCGTCGGCGGCGTCCGTCACTACCGCACCGGCGACCTGGTCGTCCCCCGCCCGGACGGCGGCTACCTCTACGTCGGCCGCGCCGACCTCCAGGTCAAGCTGCGCGGCCACCGCATCGAGCTCAGCGACGTCGAGGTCGCCGTGCAGGCCCACCCGGACGTCACCGACGCGGTGGTCTGGGTCCACACGTTCAAACCCGGCGACGACCGGCTGGTCTGCGCCTACGTCCTCGGCGAGGGCGCCGGGGACCCCGGCGCGCGGGCCCTGCGCGGCCATGTGCGGGAGCTGCTGCCCTCGTACATGCACCCGTCGTCCTACCGGGCCCTGCCGGTGCCCCACCTGCCGCGCACCGTCAACGGAAAGGTCGACCGGGCCGCAGTGGCCCGGATCTGGGAAGAAGAGAGGAGCCGGACCCGATGAGCACCGCACCCGCACCCTCCGCGCAGGCCGAGGAGATCCGCGCACAGACCCTGGAGTGGGTCGCCGAACTGCTCGAGGAGCCGGAGGTGGAGCCCGGCGACGGCTTCCTGGAGCTCGGCGGCCACTCGGCCCTCGCCCTCCAGCTCGGCGAGTACGCCCGGGAACGCTTCGGCGACGAGTACGACATCATGGTCCTCTTCGACGGCACCCTCGCCGAGGCCGCCGACGAACTCGCCGCCCGCCTCGCCGCGGCGGCCGCTCCCGAGGCGGCGTGACGATGGCACCGGACACCAGCGCCCCGGACACCGCCGCCGCGAGGAGCGGCGCGCCGGACATCGGCATCGCGGCCTTCGGCTACGCCTTCGGCGAGGACCAGGACGTCGCGGCCGTCGCCGCCGACTACGTGCCCGACCCCGGCCGCGTGCTCAAGTGGGGCTACCGCACCTTCCACCGGGCCCCGGACGGGGTCACCGCCACCGACCTCTCCCGGGAGGCCGCGCAGCAGGCCCTGGACCGGGCCGGCCTCACCGCCGACGCCCTGGACCTCGTGGTCGTCGCCACCACCGACATGCCCGAGTACGCGTACTGGGACAGCGCCTCGGCCCTGGCCCGCGAGCTGAAGATCGAGCGCACCCAGACGCTGCTGCTCAACGAGGGCTGCGGCTCCGGCGTCAACGGCCTGTTCTACGTGGCCTCGACGATGGCGATGCAGCCCGAGGCCCGGCACGCGCTGTTCGTGGTCGTCAACCGGGTCAGCGAGTTCCACCGCAACCGGATGAACGTCATCAACACCGTGCTCAGCGACGCGGCCGTGGCCGTCGTCGTCAGCCGCGGCCACGGGTCCAACCGGTGGCTGTCCAGCGAGCAGTTCACCGACCCCGAGTACAGCGACCTGCTGCGCCTGGACTTCGGCGGCGCGGTCGCCCCGCTCCCGCCGGTCGGCTGGACCAGCGCGGACGCGCCGTCCGCCTACGACCAGGTGCGCGAGCAGTTCGCCGGGGACCCGGCCAAGCTGCGCAAGTTCATCGGCGAGCGCTACACCCGGCTCGTCGAGGTCGTCGACGGGGCCGCCGCCCGCGCCGGCGTCGGCCGGGAGGACATCGACCACGTCATCTACCTCAACGACGTCCCCACCAGCATCGCCGCCGTCGCGACCCCGCTCGGCGTCCCGCCGGAACGGACCAACGCGGCCCTGGCGCCCGACCACGGACACATGGGCGGCGCCGACCAGTTGATCTCGCTGGGACTCCAGCTGGAACGCGGCGAACTGGCGCCCGGAGACCTCGTCGCCCTGTGCGGCATCTCCACGGGCCGCTGGTGCGCCACGCTGATCCGCGTCTAGCCCGCCCGGCCGCCCCCGGTCCGCCGTACGGACCCCGGGCGGCCCCCCCCGGACCAGCGGGTACGCCGACGGGACCGAAACCACCCCCCGTGCCGGGTCCCGTCGGCGTACCCGCTGCACCTCTCCCGACCACGTCCGTCCGCCGTGCCCCCGGGCCCGGCGCTTCCGTCCGTCCGCCGTGCCCCTCCGGTCGGCGCCTCCGTCCGTCCGCCGTGCCCCCGGGCCCGGCGCTCCCGCCCGTCCGCCGTGCCCCCGGCCCGGCGTCCCCGTCCGCCCGCCGTCCCGTGCCCTCCCCGTGTCCGTCCGCCGTGCGCCCCGACAAGGAGACACCGTGCCCTCGCCCGACCACCCGATCCTGGACCTTCCGTACGACGCGCGGCCCGACCCCGACGAGTTCCTGCGGGCGGCGATGGCGTGGCACTTCGACCCGGAGACCGGCTCCCCGTTCTGGCTGCGGCGCGCGGAGACCCTGGACTTCGACCCGCGCACCGACATCCGCACCCACGCCGACCTCGCCCGCTTCCCCGACGTCACCGGGGAGCTGCGCCACGTCCGCGCCGCGGACCTCGTCCCGCGCGGCTACGGCTCCCGGCCCGACGTGGTCGGCGTCTTCGAGAGCGGCGGCACCACCGGCGCGCCCAAGCGGGTCGTCCTCACCCGCGACTGGCTGGACCGCATGGTCGCCTGGTCGAACGCCAACCTGGACGCGCACGGCTTCCCGCGCGGCGCCGACTGGCTGGGCCTGGTCCCGACGGGCCCGCACATCGTCGGCGAGTTCTTCCGCCGCTCGGCCGACACCCACGGCCGCCGCGGCTTCACCATCGACCTCGACCCGCGCTGGGTGAAGAGGCTGATCGCCTCCGGTCGCGGCGCCGACGCCGGTGCCTACGCCGAACACCTCCTGGACCAGGCGGAGTTCGTCCTCGCCACCCAGGACATCGAGGTCCTCACCATCACCCCCTCGGTGCTGGAGCGGCTGGCCGGCCGCGAGGACCTGGTGGAGCTGGTCCACAAGAAGGTGAAGGCGATCCGCTGGGGCGGCACCCAGCTCGACCCCGACTCCCGCCACCTGTACCGGACGGAGATCTTCCCGGACACCGTCTTCTGCGGGAACTACGGCAGCACGATGATCCTCGGCTTCGCGGGCGAGCGTCCGGGCCTGTCGGACGAGGACCCGTGCACCTTCGACCCGCTCAGCCCCTACGTCACCTTCTCCGTCGTCGATCCGGACACCCGCGAGCCCGTGGCGTACGGCGAGCGCGGCCGGGTCGTCGTCAGCCACGTCAGCAAGACGTTCCTGCTCCCCAACAACCTGGAACGCGACCTGGCCACCCGGATCCCGTTCCCCGGCGGGGTGGGCGACGCCGTCGCCGACATCGCCCCCGTGGCCACGTTCGAGAACGAGGCCGTGATCGAGGGGGTCTACTGATGCCCGCCCCGTCCACGGCCGCGCACCCCGACTCCGCGCGCCCCGCACCCGTACACCCCGGTCCCGCGCACCCCGCGCCCTTGCACCCCGACCCCGCGCGGCCCGCGTCCCCCCGGCCCTCCTCCGGTACGGGCCACCTGGACGCGCTCGGCCCCCGGGGCGCCTTCCGGCCCCGCCGCCGCACCGTCGTCACCGACGTCTCCGGCGCGCCCGTGGCCGAACTCGGCCTGGTCCCCTCCCTCTTCGTCGACCGCACCGTCAAGGCCCTGCACCGGGCCCGCCCGCTCGCCCCCGACGAGCGGATCGCCGCCCTCGTCCGCGCCGCCGAGCTGTTCGCCACCGCCGAACTCGGAGGGATGGGCGCGGCGGAGTACGAGCACACCGTCAGCCGTGTCGGCGGCATCCCGCTGGGCGTCGTCCGCACCACCGTCGGGAACATCCGCGCCCGCCTCACCCGGGTCTACGACAGCCTCGCCCAGGCCCGCCCCGCCGGCGCGGCCGAGGACTGGCGCTCCCCGCTCACCCGCACCGGCCGTGCCGTGTGGACCCGGCGCGCCGAGACCCTCGCCGTCCTCGCGGCCGGCAACCACCCCGGCACCCACAGCCTGTGGCCCGAGGCCCTCGCCCTGGGCTACCGGGTCGCCCTGCGCCCCTCCCGGCGCGAGCCCTTCACCCCGTTCCGGCTGGTCACCGCCCTGCGCGCGGCCGGCTTCGGGGACGACCAGGTCGCCTACCTGCCCACCGGGCACACCGAGGCCGACGTCCTGCTGCGGGCCGCCGACCGCTCCCTGGTCTACGGCGGCGACGACGTCGTGCGGAAGTACGGCGCCGACCCGCGCGTCCTGACCCAGGGGCCCGGCCGCAGCAAGGTCCTCGTCACCGCCGACACCGACTGGCGCGACCACCTCGACACGATCACCGCCTCCGTCGCCGGACACGGCGGCACCGGCTGCGTCAACACCACCGCCGTCCTCGTCGAGGGCGACCCGGCCCCCCTGGCCGAGGCCCTCGCCGAACGCCTCGCCGCCCTGCCCGTCCTCCCGCCCGAGGACGAGAGGGCCGTCCTGCCCGTGCGGGACGCCGCCACCGCCCGCGCCCTCGAAGCGCACCTGCTCTCCCGGGCCGCCGGGACCCGCGCCTGGCTCGGCGGGGACGGCGTCGCGGAGGACCTCGGCGACGGAAGCGCCGTCCTGCGCCCGGCCGTCCACCAGCTCGACCGGGCCGACGCCCCGCAGGCGGGGGCCGAACTCCCCTTCCCCTGCGTGTGGGTGGCCCCCTACGACCGGTCCGCCGGCACCGCCCCGCTGCGCGGCAGCCTCGTCGTCACCGCCCTCACCGCCGACCGGCGGCTCCTCGGGGACCTGGTCGACGAGCCCTCCATCGGCAACGTCCACGCCGGTGACCACCCCACGTACTGGATGGGCCCCGGGCTCCCGCACGACGGATACCTCGCGGAGTTCCTCATGCGCGCCAAGACCGTGATCCGCGACTGACCCCGACCCGCCCGCCGGCTGCGGACCGACGGGCGCGCACGCGTGAACGACCGGCCGACCGGCCGGCCCCCGCGAACGACCCACCGGCCGCGAACGGCCACGAACGAGAGGAGAGGACCGTGCCCACCCCCTGCGCGCTGTCCGACGTCGGCTGGAACACGTCCGTCTGACCCGGCCCGGCCGTTCCGGCGCGGGCCAGACCACCAGAAACCTTTTTCCGCCGGCGGGAGAGGAACACATGCCGCAGCACAGCCACGCCCGGATCGCCCTCGTCGGGGCCGGGCCCCGGGGACTGTCCGTCCTGGAGCGCATCTGCGCCCAGGAGCGCAAGTCCCCGGCCCACGACGCGTTGACCGTCCACGTCATAGACCCCTCCCCACCGGGCTCCGGCGCGGTGTGGCGGCCGGACCAGTCGCGCCACCTGCTGATGAACACGGTCTCCTCGCAGATCACCCTGTACACGGACGACAGCGTCACCGTCGAGGGACCCATCGAGGAGGGCCCCAGCCTTTACGCGTGGGCGCGCCGGATCGCCGCCGACCCCGACGCCACCGAACGCCGCTTCGGCGCGCAGACCCTCGCGGAGGCCCGTGCGCTCGGGCCCGACGCCTACCCGACCCGCGCCTTCTACGGCCACTACCTCCAGTGGGCGTTCGAGAGGGTGCTGGAGGGCGCCCCCGCGCACATCGCCTTCCACGTGCACCGCACCCGGGCCGTCGCCCTGCACGACGCGGACGCCCCCGACGGCCCGCAGGCCCTCGACCTCGCCGACGGCGCCCGCCTGACCGGCCTCTCCGCCGTGGTCCTCGCCCAGGGCCACCTGCCCGCCGCGCCGGAGCCCGAGGAGCGGCGCCTCGCGGAGTTCGCCGCCGCGCACGGCCTCACGTACATCGGCCCCGCCAACCCGGCGGACGTCGACCTCGACGCCATAGGTCCCGGACGGCCGGTGCTGCTGCGGGGCCTCGGACTGAACTTCTTCGACTACATGGCCCTGCTCACCCACGGCCGCGGCGGATTCTTCGAGCGGCGGTCCGACGGGCGGCTGGTCTACCGCCCCTCCGGCCTCGAACCCCGGATGTACGTCGGCTCCCGCCGGGGCGTCCCCCACCAGGCGCGCGGCGAGAACGAGAAGGGCGCCCACGGCCGCCACGCGCCGCGCCTGCTGACCGTCGAGCGGGTCGCGGCGATGCGCGCCGCCGCACGGGACGGCGACTGGATCGACTTCGGCGTCCACATCTGGCCGCTGGTCCGCAAGGAGGTGCAGAGCGTCTACTACGAGCGGCTGCTCGCGGCGCGCGGCGGCTCCTGGACGCCCGACCGGATCGAGGACTTCACCGCCCGCTACCTGGCCGCCGGCGACGACGCCGAGGAGGCCCTGCTCGCCGGGGCCGGCATCGACGGCGAGGAGCGGTGGAACTGGCGCACCCTCTCCCGCCCCTACGGCGACCTGCGCTTCACCGACCGCGACGACTTCCGCCGCTGGATGCTCGCCTACCTGCTGCGCGACGCCAAGGAGGCCCGGGAGGGCAACGTCAACGGCCCGCTGAAGGCCGCCCTCGACGTCCTGCGCGACCTGCGCAACGAGATCCGGCTCGCCGTCGACCACGGCGGCCTGGAGGCCGGTTCGCACCGCGAGGAGCTCGACGGCTGGTACACCCCGCTCAACGCCTTCCTCTCCATCGGCCCGCCGGTCTCCCGCATCGACGAGCTGATCGCGCTGGCCTCGGCCGGCGTCGTCGAGTTCACCGGGCCCGGCCTGCGCGTGCGCACCGAGGCCGAGGGCCCCGACGGTCCGGTGTTCGTGGCCGCCGCCGACGGGGTGGACGGCGACGACATCCGGCTGACCGCGCTCATCGAGGCCCGGCTGCCGCACCCGGACGTGCGCCGCACCGCCGACCCGCTCCTGACGCAGCTCCTGGAGACCGGCCAGTGCCGCCCGTACACGATCCCCGGTCGCGACGGCGCCGTGTACGAGACCGGCGGCCTCGCCGTCTCCGAGCGGCCCTACCGGCTGATCGACGCGGCGGGCACCCCGCACCCGCGCCGGTTCGCCTACGGCGTCCCCACCGAGGGCGTGCACTGGGTCACCGCCGCCGGCATCCGGCCCGGCGTCGGCTCGGTGACCCTGGAGGACTCCGACGCCGTCGCCCACGCGGCCCTCGCCCTCCCCGCCGTCGCCCGGCCGGCGGACGCGCCCCGCGCCGAGGCCCGCTCATGACCGCCCCGGCCCGCCCCGCCCCGCACCCGGCGCCGGCCCCGGCGGCCCCCGCGATCCCGCCGGCCCCCGTCCCGCCCGCCGCGCCCGACGCCGGGCTGCTGTCGCCGGTACGGGCCGGCACGCCCGCCGAGGCGGCGACCGACGACACGGCCTGGCTGCAGGCCATGCTCGACGCCGAGGCGGCGCTCGCACGGGCGCAGGCACGGCTCGGGACGCTGCCCGGGGAGGCCGCCCGGGTGATCACGGAGGCGGCCGACGCCCGGCGGCTCGACGTCCGGGCGCTGGCCCTGGCCGCGCGGGAGAACGCCAACCCCGTCGTGGGCCTGGTCGCCGCCTTCACCCGGCTCGTCGCCGAACGCGACCCCGCCGCCGCCGAGTACGTGCACCGGGGCTCCACCAGCCAGGACATCCTGGACACCGGCATGATGCTGGTCGCCGCCCGCACCCTGAAGGTGCTCCGCGCCGACCTGCTGCGCACCGCCGGGTCGCTGGCCGTCCTGGCCGCCGAGCACCGCGACACCCCGCTGGCCGGACGCACCCTCGCCCTGCACGCCGTCCCCACCACCTTCGGCCTGAAGGCGGCGGGCTGGCGGCACCTGCTGCTCGACGCCGTCCAGCGCGTCGACCGCCTCCGGCTGCCGGTGTCGCTCGGCGGCGCGGCCGGCACCCTGGCCGGGTACCTGGAGTACGCCCGCCTCGACGCGGACGCGCCCCCGGGCGGGGACGGCGGCACCGGTGCGGACGCGCCCTGGACCGGGGACGACTACGCCGCCCGGCTCGGCGCCGCGTTCGCCTCCGAGACCGGGCTCTGCGCGCCCTCCCTGCCCTGGCACGCCCTGCGCACCCCGGTCGCCGACCTGGGTGCCGTACTGGCCCACGCGGCCGGCGCGCTGGGCAAGTTCGCCGTGGACGTCCTGGTCCTGGCGCGCACCGAGACCGCCGAGGCGGCGGAACCCGCCCCGGCCGGCCGGGGCGCCTCCTCCGCCATGCCCCACAAGCGCAACCCGGTGCTCGCCACCCTGGTCCGGTCCGCCGCCCTGGTCGTCCCCGCCCTCGCGGGCACCCTCGCCCAGGCCCTCGTCACCGAGGACGAGCGGTCGGCCGGCGTCTGGCACAGCGAGTGGCACACCCTGCGCGAATGCCTCCGGCTGACCGGCGGCGCCGCGCACACCGCCGCCGCGCTCGCCGCCGGACTGACCGTCGATCCGGCCCGGATGCGGGCCAACCTCGGCCTGACCGGGGGCCTGCCGGTGACCGAGCGGATCGCCGCCGTCCTCACCCCCCGGCTCGGCAAGGCGGCGGCCCGCCGCCTGCTGACCGAGGTCTCCGTCACCGTCCACACCACCGGAAGGCCCCTCGGGGACGTCCTCGCCGCCGACCCCCGGCTGCGCGGCGTCCTCGGCCCGGAAGAACTGCGCGACCTGCTGGAACCCGCCCACTACACAGGAGCGGCCGGTCCCCTGACCGACCGGGCCCTGAGACGAGGAGCGAACACCTCATGACCGGTACAGCCCTGGAGGCACTGAAGTCGGCACAGCAGCCCGACTGGCCCGACCCCGTGGGTCTCGCCACGGTCGCCGGACTCCTGAGCGAACTCCCCCCGCTCACCCCCCTCGCGGAGAGCGACGCCCTGCGCGCGCGGCTGGCCGCCGCCGCCCGCGGCGAGGCCCTCCTGCTCCAGGGCGGCCACTGCGCCGAGGAGTTCGGCGAACGCGCCCTCGGCGAGGCCGAGAGCACCGCCACCACCCTGCGCCAGATGGCCGAGATCGTCTCCTACGGCGCCGCCGTGCCCGTGGTGCCGCTCGGCCGGATGGCGGGCCAGTACGCCAAACCGCGCTCCAGCCCCACCGAGACGCGCGACGGCACCGAACTCCCCGCCTACCGGGGCGACGCGGTCAACGGCCTCGGGTTCACCGCGTCCGAGCGCACCCCCGACCCGTGGCGGATGACGACCGCCTACGACACCGCCGCCCGGACCCTGGACCGCATCCGCCTGCTCGGCGGGCCCGACGCCCCGGACGGCCTCCCGCTGCACGTCAGCCACGAGGCGCTGCTCCTCGACTACGAGACCCCGCTGGTGCGCACCGACGAGGAGACCGGCCGCCGCTGGGCCGGCTCCGGCCACTTCGTGTGGATCGGCGAACGCACCCGCCAGCTCGACGGCGGGCACGTGGCGTTCGCCGCGGGGATCGCCAACCCCGTCGGCGTCAAGGTCGGCCCGACCGCGACCGCCGACGAACTGCTCGCCCTCGCCGAGGTCCTCGACCCCGACAACGAGCCCGGCCGGCTCACCTTCATCACCCGCATGGGCGCGGGCACCGTCCGCGAGGTGCTGCCCGGCCTGGTGGAGAAGGTCACCGCCGCCGGTTCGCCCGCGCTGTGGGTGTCCGACCCGATGCACGGCAACACCCGGGTCGCCCCCAACGGCCGCAAGACCCGGCTGCTCGACGACATCACCGCCGAGCTGCGGGCCTTCGTGGAGATCCACCGGGAGCTGGGCACCCACCCCGGCGGCCTGCACCTGGAACTCACCGGCGCCCACGTCACCGAGTGCGTCGGCGGCACCGACCCGGTGGCCCTCGACGACCTCGACCTGCGCTACACCACCGCCTGCGACCCGCGCCTCAACCGCGGCCAGGCGCTCGACCTGGCCTTCCTGGCCGCCGACCTGTGGAGGCCCGACCGATGAACACAGCCCCGACCCCGCCGCCCGGCCCCGCCCCGGCTCCGGCCACGTCCGCATCCCCGACCCCGGCGTCCGGCCCCGCCCCGGCGTCCGGCCCCGCCCCGGCGGTCGGCACCACCCCGGCCCCGGCCACGGCCACGGCTCCGTCCCCGGCGTCCGGCAGGCCCGCCGCCTTCCTCCTCACCGGCTCCTTCCTCGCCGTCTGCCGCGCCCCGCTCTACCTGGAGGAGCTGACCCGGCGCGGCCTGCGGATCCTGCTGATCACCCCCGCCGCGTGGCGGGACCAGGCCCTGGCCTCCCGGTCCGAGCCCGGTCACCCGGCCGCCGCCATCGACGACTTCGCGTTCGTCGAGGGCTCCGTGGACCGCGAGGGCTCCTTCAACGCGGGCGTCGTGGCCGCCGTCCGCGCCTGGGAGTCCCGCTACGAGATCGTCGGCGCCTACGCCGCGGGGGAGACCCTGGTCGAACCCACCGGCCTCGTCGCCGACGCCCTCGGCCTGCCGTCCCCGGGGCTGCGCGCCAGCCGCGTCTGCCGCAGCAAGTACCTCCAGCGGCTGTACCTGGGCGAGTTCAGCCCGCGCGCGCTGGTCGTCCCGCCCGGCGGCCGGGACGGCGCCGACCTGTCCGCCGTCCCCTTCCCGGCCGTCGTCAAGCCCGCCACCCGGCACTCCAGCTCGGGCGTGCGGACGGTCACCGACGCGGACGCGCTGGCGGCGGCCCTGGCCGAGTACCCCGCCCACGAGACGATCCTGGTCGAGGAGAAGGTCCCCGGCCAGGAGTTCTCCGTCGAGGCGCTCGTCCAGCACGGCCGGACCGTCTGGAGCTCCGTCACCGTCAAGCGGACCACCGACGCGCACGCCGACACCTTCGTGGAGCTGTCCCACACCGTCTCCGGCGCCCCGGGGCCGGAACGCGACGCGCTCCTCGACGTCAACGAGCGCCTGCTGCGCCGGCTGGACTTCCGGGACGGCATGACCCACTCCGAGTGGCGCCTGGACGCCGGGGGCCGCCCCCGCCTGATGGAGATCGCCGCCCGCACCCCCGGGGACGGCCTCACCGTCCTCTACCACCTGGCCACCGGGCGGCCCGTCGAACCGGAGATCATCCGCATCGCCCTCGGCGAGACCGCCGAGTACCCCGCGCCGGTCCGGTACGCCCGCCAGGTGTACCTGGAGCACGAGCCCGGCACCCTGGAGGAGGTCTCCGTCGACTGGCCGGGCGTCGGCGTCGAGTGGGCGGGCGAGGGCGACCTCTGGCCCGAGGTGCGCGGCGGCCGCGCCGACGACCCGCCGACCCTGCGGGCCGTCTTCACCCAGAAGGAGAAGGGCTCCTACGTCGGCCCGCTGAACAGCAGCGAGGACCGGGTGGCGAACTTCTTCATCGACGCCCCCGGGCCCGCCGAACTGGACGACCTGGAGGCGAGGGTCCGCGCGGCCGTCACCGTCCGCACCGCGCCCGCGGAGCCGGCCGGATGAGCGGGAACGGGGCCGGAGGGCCCTCCTCCTCCGTACGGGCGGCGGCCACCGCCCCGGACCCGGCCACCGCTCCGGACGCGGACGCCGCCCCGGAAGCGGTGTCCGCGCGCCGGACGTTCGCCGAGGCGCCGGTCGCCGTCAAGACGCTGCTCGCCGGGGTGTTCATCAACCGCCTCGGCGGCTTCCTGAACATCTTCCTCGTCCTGTACCTGACCTCCCTCGGCCACTCCTCCGGCCGGGCCACCCTCGCGCTCGGCGCGTACGGGGCCGGGACCGTCCTCGGGGTGCTCATCGGCGGCTCCCTCTCCGACCGGATGGGGGCCCGCAACACCACCGCCGTCAGCATGGCGGCCTCGGCCGTGCTGACCGCCGCCCTGCTCTACCTGGACGACTACGGCACCCTGCTGGCCGTCGTCGTCCTCGCGGGCCTGGCCGGGCAGATGTTCCGGCCCGCCTCCGCGGCGCTGCTGTCCGAACTGGCCGGCGAGGACCGGCAGGTCATGGTCTTCGCCATGTACCGCTTCGGCCTGAACCTCGGCGCGATGGCCGCGCCGCTGGTCGGCTTCGGGCTGTTCCGCCTCGGTCACGACAGCTACGACCTGCTGTTCTGGGGGGAGGCGGTGATCGCCCTGGCCTTCGCCGTGCTCGCCTGGCGCACCCTGCCGGCCGACCGGGCCGGCGGCGCCCGCAAGACCGGGGAGGCCACCGGAAGCTACCTCGCGGTCCTGCGCGACCGGAGGTTCTCCCTCTACCTGGTCGCCACCCTCGTCCACACCGCGGTCTACGCCCAGTACCTCTCCACGCTCCCGCTCGACGTGGCGGCGGCCGGCCTGGCCGTCTTCTGGTACACCGTCGCGGTCTCCCTGAACGGCTTCCTGGTCATCGCCTTCGAGCTGGTGCTCACCCGGGTCACCCAGGCGTGGCCGGTGCGGATCACCATCGGGGCGGCGTTCGCCCTGCTGGGGTCCGGGGTCGCCCTGTACGGGCTGCCGATGGGCCCGGCGGTGATCGTCGCGGGCACCCTCGTGTGGACCCTCGGGGAGATCGTCGGCGGGCCGGCGATCTTCTCGTACCCCGCCGTCGTCGCCCCCGCCCACCTCAAGAGCCACTACCTCGGCAGCTTCCACTTCGCCTTCGGCCTCGGTTCGGCCGTCGGACCGGTGGCCGGCGGCTGGCTCTTCACCGAGCTGGGGCACTCGTTCTGGTTCGTCCTCGGCGGGGCCTCGCTCCTCGCCACCCTGCTCGTCCTGGCGGCGCTGGGAGGTTCCGGCGCCCCCGGACGGCGGGGGGCGTGACCGCGCCGGGCGGAGGGCCGCGGGACTCCCCGCGGCCCTCCGCCCGTTCCACCGCCCCGTTCACCCCTCCCGGAAGGAATCGCATGCGCAGCAACCTCGCCCTGGTCCCCCCGCCGGCCGAACCCGCGGTCTCCCCGCAGGACACCCTCCGGCGGATGGCCGACACCCTGGAGGACCTGTCCCGGTACGCCGCCGAGGCCGCCCGCACCCCGGCCCGGCCACCCGAGCCGGCCCCGGCCCCGGAACCCGGGCCCGGCCCCGGCCGGGCCCGGGTCGAGTACCTCCACGGCGCCGACCGGATCACGCACGCCATCCACGAGGCCCTCGGCCGGGCCCGCGAGGAGATCCTCACCGCCCAGCCCGACGGCCCCCGTCCGGGCGCCGTCCTCGACGAGGCGTACGCGGCCGTCCGGGACCACCTCTCCCGGGGCGTCTCCATGCGCACGCTCTACCAGCACAGCTCCCGCTTCCACGAGGAGACCCGGCGCTACGTCCAGGCGGTCCAGAAGCACGGCGCGCAGGTCCGTACCCTGCCCGAGTTCTTCGACCGGCTGATCGTCATCGACGGCGAGGTGTCCTTCATCCCCGCGGACGACACCCGCGCCTCCGCCGTCGTGATCCGCGACCGGGCGGTCACCGGCTTCCTCGCCGACGTCTTCGAGAAGGCGTGGGACCGGGCCGAACCCTTCCCCTACCGCCCGGTGCGGGCCGTGCGCGCCGCCTCCGAGGTGGTGCCGGACATGCGGCTCGCCATCCGCAAGCTGCTCATCGAGGGCTGCTCCGACAAGGCCATCGCGCGCCGGCTCGGGGTCAGCCTGCGGTCGGTCCAGGGCCACGTCTCGTGCCTGCGCGACCAGTACGGAGCACAGCACCGCTTCCAGCTCGGCTACCTCGTGGGCCGGGGCGAGAGCGCCCTGCCCCCCATCGACTGAACCGCCCTCGACCGAAGGAAATCCCGACCATGCACCGGCTCGACGCCAACGAGAACCCCTACCCCCCGCTGCCCTCGGTCCGCGCGGCCCTCGCCGGGGCGGCCGGCCGCGCCCACCGCTACCCCGACCGCTTCTCCACCGACCTGACGGCGGCCCTCTCCCGCCGCCTCGGCGTGCCGGCCGCCCGCCTGGCGGTCGGCGCCGGCTCGGTGGCCGTGCTCCAGCACCTGCTGCACGCCGTGCTCCGCGACGGCGACGAAGTGCTGTTCGCCTGGCCGTCGTTCGAGGCGTATCCGCACCTGACGGAGGTCAACCGGGCGGTTCCGGTCCGGGTGCCCCTGTCGGGCGCGGACGCCACCCACGACCTGGACGCCATGGCCGCGCGGATCGGTCCGCGCACCCGGCTGGTCCTCGTCTGCAACCCGAACAACCCGACCGGCACGGTGGTCGGCCGGGCCGCGCTGGAACGTTTCCTCGACCGGGTGCCGGACGGGGTGACCGTCGTCCTCGACGAGGCGTACCGCGAGTTCGTCACCGACCCGGACTCGCCCGACGGCGTCGAGCTCCAGCGCGACCGCCCCCACCTGGTGGTCGTCCGCACCTTCTCCAAGGCGTACGGCCTGGCCGGCCTGCGCGTCGGCTACGCGGTCGCCCACGAGTCCCTCGCCGCCGCGATCCGCTCCTCCGCCGTGCCGTTCGGGGTCTCCGCGGTCGCCCAGACGGGCGCCGTCGCCTCCCTGGCGGCGGAGGAGGAGCTCCTGGAGCGGGTGCGGCTGCTGGTCGAGGAGCGCGAACGGGTCGCGGCCGCCCTGCGCGCCGGGGGCCTCGCGGTCCCCCGGAGCGAGGCCAACTTCCTCTGGCTCCCGCTGGCGGACCGCACGGAGTCCTTCGCCTCGGCCTGCGCCGACGCGGGCCTCGCGGTCCGGGCCTTCCCCGGCGAGGGCGTCCGCGTCACCCTGGGCACCCGCGAGGCCGACGACGTCCTTCTCACGGTGGCCGCCTCCTTCGTCCCGTCGGTCGTCTGATCCTCCGCCGTGCCCGGACCCTGAGGGCCGGCTCCCGCCGGGAGCTGGCCCTCAGGGCTTCCGTGCCCGCCCCGTACCGGCCCGCCCCTCGCCGGGCCGGTACGGGGCCGTCCGTCAGCCCGCCGCGAGGGCGAGCACCTTCCCGGCGGCGGCGCCCTCCGCGGCGTACGTCCCCAGGTCGGCGTACTTGTCGCGCAGCTTCCGCTTCAGCACCTTCCCGGTCACCCCGACCGGGAAGTCCTCGTCACCGAGGGCCACTTCGAGGAGCCGCAGCGCCGGCTGGCCCGCCGCCGCCAGCGCCTCGTTCGCGCGCAGCAGCAGCTTCTCCGCGTCGGCCCCGGCGTCCTGCGTGGTCACCACGGCGACCGGCACCGAGGCCCCGCCCTCGCCGCCCGCGACCACCGCGACGTCGTCGAACTCGGGCACGTCGTTGAGCAGGACCTCCTCCATCAGCGTGGAGTACGCCGGTCCGGCGGCGGTCCTGATCTGGTCGGCGGTCCGGTCCACCAGGTAGAAGTCGCCGTTCGCGTCCCGGTAGGCCATGTCGCCCGGCAGCCAGTACCCGGCCAGCTTGTAGCGGTAGGTGGTCTCCGAGTCGCCCCAGTACCCGGGCGTGATCGCCGGGCCCCGGGCGGCCAGGAAGCCGACCTCGCCGTCGTCCGCGTGGCTGCCGTCCTCGCGCAGGATCGTCACCTCGGCGACCCCGACCGGCTTCCCGGCGCAGCGGTCGTTGCGCTCGGTGTCCTTGGTGCGGATCTTCAGGAGCACGCCCCAGCCCAGCTCGGTGGTGCCGAGCCGGTCGAAGAACTGCGCCGACGGCAGGTGCGGGGAGCGGTGCTCCAGGGTCCGGGTGATGTGCGCCTGGTGCACGGCGTCGCCGATCGACACCCAGGTGCCGACGCTGTCCAGGCGGCCCTCGGCGTTCTCGAGCGCGGCCAGTTCGGCGTAGGAGTGTGCGAACGCCATCACCGCGGTCGGCCGGTGCTCGGCCACGGCCTCGGCCAGCTCCTCGCCGCTGCGGTCGCTGTGCGCGACGATCGGGGTCCCCGCCAGGACCGCGTACACGGTGAAGGCGATGCAGCCCAGGTGCGACTGCGGAAGCGCCGTCAGCATCAGCGAGTTCGGCTGCTCCACGAAGTCCACCAGCCGGAACTGCGGACCGGCGACGATCGTGCCGTGCGTGTGGATCGTCGGCTTCGGCCGGCCCGTCGTGCCGGAGGAGTGGAGGATGACGACCGGATCCTCCTTCACGTGCTGCCAGTACGCGCCCGGGGGCAGCGTCGCCGGCGGCGGCGCCGGCAGGTCCTCCTCCTCCTGGGTCCAGGCGAGCCGGTCGAGGACCCCGCCGTGGGCGCGCAGGTCGGCGAGCCGGGCCCGGTCCGCGTAGAGGCCCACGGGGGCGGTTTGCTCGATGAGGGACCCGGCGATCGGCGCGGTGGCCTTGCTGTTGACGAGGACGGCGACGGCGCCGATCTGGGCCAGCGCGTAGAAGTGCACGGAGTACGCGAAGGAGTCCTCGAACCAGACCGCGACGCGGTCCTTGGGCCGGACGCCCCGCGCGAGGTACCAGGCGGACCACGCCTGCGCCAGCCGGTCCACCCCGGCCAGGCTCCAGTCGTGCTGCTCGGCGCCCTCCAGGTTGGTGAGCGGCCGGGTGGAGTGGACGAAGGGGGTCGTGGGGCTCGGGCTCGCGGCGAGGGCCGAGCGCAGCAGGTTGCCGCCGCCGACGGTGGTGTCGGCGGCCAGCGCCGCGCGCTGCTCGGGGTCGAGGACGGTCGCGGCGAAGCCCGTGCGGGAGTCGGTCATGTCGTGCCTCTCTTGATGGGGAGGTCGGGATGCGCGCGGGTGCGCGGCGGTGGTGCGAAGGCGCGGCGGGGCCCTTCCGGGGGCCCGCCGGGGCGGGCCGGCCGGGAGGCCGTGCCGGGGTCGTGCGGGAGGGAGTGCGGGAGGGAGTGCGGGAGGGCCGTGCCGTGGCCCGGCACGGACGGTCGGGTGGTCAGACGGACGAGAAGAGGCGTGCGCAGAGGTCGCGGTAGTTGTCGAGCTCCGCGCCCAGGGCCCCGCGCACCTTGGACATCAGCGCCGTGAAGTCCTCCTCGGTGCCGTCCCTGACGGTGTCGGCGAGGCGGCGCGCCGCCTCGGCCAGGGCCGTACGGGCCGCCACCGCCTGCGGGTTGGCCGCCTGCACGTCCCAGTACACCTCCGGCGTGCCGGAGGAGACCCGGGCCACCAGCGAGGCCAGCGTCTTGTGCGGGGGCGGGGCGATCCGCGCGACCTCCTCCGCGTCGGTGCCCATGCCCGACAGGGCGAGCCCGAAGGAGAGCACGGTCGCGTGGGTGAGCGCCTGGGACACGGCCGTCAGCCGGTCGTGCTCGGCGGCGTCCACCCGGACGATCCGGCTGCCCCAGGACTCCACCAGCTTCAGCAGCGCGGCGGCCATCGGCCCGTCGAACGACACCGACGCGGCGACCACGCGCCCCTCGAAGCCGAGCGCCGGGGCGAACATGGGGTTCAGGCCCACGCCCTCCACCCCGCGCAGGTGCTTCCGGAACTCCTCGTCGATCCGCTGCTTCACGGACAGCGTGTCGACGAGCAGGGCGCCGGGCCGCAGCGCGGCGGCCACCCCCTCGACGGCGGCGAGCGCCACCGGTTCCGGCACGGCCAGGACGACCATGTCGGCCTCGCCCAGCTCCCCGGCCAGCGCGGGGGAGAGGTCGGTGATGTCGCCGGGGAGGGCGCGGACGCCGTCGGGGACGGGCGGGCCCGCCCCGGCCGGGTCCACGACGCGGACCCGGACGCCGCTGCCCAGCAGCTTCTCGGCGAACAGCCGGCCGACCGCGCCGCGGCCCCCGGCGATCACCGCGCTGCCTATCACGCCGGACTCCCGGCGGGGGCCAGGGCGGCGGACCGGGCCCGCCCCGCCGCGGGCCGCTCCAGCGCGGTGCCGACCACCGCCTGGACCATGGCCCGCGACTTGACCACCGTCTCCTCGAACTCCTCGTCCGGGTCGGAGAGCGCGATCACCGCGCCGCCGACGCCGAACGTGACCCGGTCGCCGGTGGCGACCAGCGTGCGGATGACGATGTTCAGGTCGGCGGCGCCGCCCAGCGAGAACCAGCCGAGCGAACCCGAGTAGACGCCCCGGGCGCCCTCTTCGAGCCGGTCGATGATCTCCATCGTCCGTTCCTTCGGCGCCCCGGTCATCGAGCCGCCGGGGAAGGCCGCCCGCACCGCCGACACCGCGGACTCGTCGTCGCGCAGGGTGCCCCGGATGGTGGACACCAGCTGGTGCACGGGCGCGTACGTCTCCACGTCGAACAGCTTGGGCACGTGGACCGAACCGACCTCGGAGACGACGTTGAGGTCGTTGCGGATCAGGTCCACGATCATCAGGTTCTCGGCGCGGTCCTTCTCGTTGCCGAGCAGGTCCCGCCTGAGCAGCTCGTCCTCCGCCGGCGTCGCGCCGCGCGGCCGGGTGCCCTTGATCGGCTTGGACTCGACCGTCCGGTCGGTGCCCACCGTCATGAAGCGCTCGGGGGAGGCGCTCAGGACGGCGACCCCGGGGAAGTCCAGGAGCGCGCCGTACGGGACGGGGCTGATCCGGCGCAGCTCGGAGAAGGTCGTCACGGGGTCGATCCGCGCGTCCATCCCGACCTGGTTGGTCAGGCAGACCTCGTAGCTCTCGCCGTCGTGGATCTCCCGGTGGATCTCGGCGATCCGGCTCAGGTAGCCCTCGCGGTCGTGGCGCATGCGGACCAGCCCGTCGAGCGCCGGGTCGGTCATCCCGGTGGTGGCGAAGGCGCTCCGGCCACCGGACCGTCCGGCGGGGGCCGCCGGGCCGAGGGCGCGCAGCCGGGCCGCGGTGCGGTCCAGCCAGGCGCGGGCGTCGTGGTCGTCGTCGCCCGCGGACAGGGCGAGCAGGTACGTGTCGCCCCCGGCGTGGTCGAAGGCCACCATCCGGTCCACGAACAGCAGGGCGGCGTCGGGGGTGTCGGCCTTGTGCGCCTCCTGGCCCCCGCTGTCGGCCTTCAGTTCGTAGCCCAGATATCCCACGTATCCCAGGTTGAATTCGAAGGGGAGGCCCTCGGGAACCGGAACGCGGCGCCGGGCGAGCTGGTCCTCCAGATAGGTGAAGACGCTCTGCGCGACGAGTTCGTCGCGGCCGCCGGGGCGGTGCACGCGGACGGTGTGTTCGAGCACCTGATACGTGAGGTATTCGGAAAGCGGGCCGGTTCCGTCGCCCATGAAGGAGAAACGCGAAAGGCCGTCCACGACCCGGCTGCTGTCCAGCCAGAAACTGTGTTCCCCGCCGGCGAAGAGTTCCCGGTAGGCGACTTCGGTGTCCGGCAGCAGGGAAAGCTTCCGCACGTGCGTCCGGTACGGCTCGCGGGGCCGTGCCGCGTCGTGCCGGGCCCGTTCGGCCCGCCGCGCGCCGTGGGCCAGGGCCAGGTCGCGGAAGTTGGCCAGGAGTTCCCGGCCGTACTCGCTGCTGATGGACTCCGGGTGGAACTGCACGCCCCACACCGGCAGGCCGCGGTGGCGCACGGCCATGACCACGCCGTCGGAGGTCCAGGCGGTCGGCTCCAGCTCGTCGGGCAGCCGGACGGCGGCCAGCGAGTGGTAGCGCACCACGTCGTAGGGCGAGGGAATGCCCGCGAAGAGGTCGGTGCCGTCGTGGGTGACGGACGAGATCCGGCCGTGCATCGGCAGCGGCGCGTGGCCGACCTCGCCGCCGAAGAGGTGGCAGATGCCCTGGTGGCCGAGGCAGACGCCGAGGACGGGCAGCCCGCTCTCCAGGATGGCGCGGCGGCTGATGCCGAAGTCGCGCTCGCGCTCGGGGCGGCCGGGGCCGGGGGAGACGACGACGGCGTCGTAGTCGGCCATGTCGAGGGTGGACCAGTCGGTCTCGTTGGGGACGACGACCGGCGGGCGGCCGTTCACCTCCCCGAGCAGCTGGTAGAGGTTGTAGGTGAACGAGTCGTGGTTGTCGATCAGCAGGGTCCTCATATCGCGCTCCCGGACGTCGTGGGGGCGGGGGACCCGGGGGCCGGGGAGGCGCCCGCGATGACGAGGTCCTCGACCCGGCAGGTCTCCTCGATGACCAGGTCGTAGAGCCGGCGCAGGAAACCGAGGTCCAGTCCGTGTTCCGTTCCGAAGGCCGCCGCCCTTTCCTGGACCAGCCCGATGCGGTGCGGCTGCATCATCGGAATGCCGCTCTCCTTCTTCACGCGGGCGATCTCCACACAGACCTCGATGCGGTCCCGCAGATTTTCCAGGAACCGTTCGTCGATCCGGTCCAGCCGCGTGCGCAGCTCCTCGATACCAGCAGTGGCTTGCGCCGTGATGGTCATGCCCCCATACCTCCCGGGTCCCTACGCTCACGGAAATCGCTTCACGCAGGAACTCTCGCCCGGTGGGGCGCCCCGGGAGAAGAGCCGCCGGGGGGGGGGGGGGGGGTTAGCCGGTTTGTTTTTACACCCCCGCGGGGGGCGGAGCCCGCGGGCGGGGGCGGGGGCGGGGGGGGGGGCGGGGGGGGCGGGCGGGGGGCTTCCCCCCCCCCCCCCCCCCCCCCCCCCCCCCCCGGCGGAGGGGAAATCACCGGCCCGGAGGGCCGGGGGCGGGGCCGGGAGCGGGGAGGAGACCGGTGGGAGGGACGGGAGCGGTGGCGGTGGCGGTACGGAGAGTCCGGCGGCCGGGTCGTGTCCCGGGCCGCCGGACCGTCCGCGCGGGCGGTCCGGCCGGGCGCTCCTCCCGGCCGCCCGCCCGTCCCGCGTCAGTCGCCGTGGCCGGTGCCCCCGCTGCCGAAGCCGCCGCTGGAGATCCCGCCCCACTTGCGCTTCTCCTCGCCCGGGGGCTCGGGGGAGGTCTCCGACCCCGAGCTGCCGGGGCCCTTGAGCTGGTAGGGCATGAGCCGGTGCTCGCTGTCGGTGTGCGGCATCTCGGTCGGCCTGCGGTACTCGGTCGCCTCGCCGGGCAGGCCGGCGTCGGCGGGCCGGTGCGGCTGCTCCTCGGCCCTCGGCGGGGCCGGTTCCCGGTTGCGGAGCCGGATGCCGAAGGCGAACGCGCCGATGAGGACGGCGACGACGACGAGACCGCCGAGAACCTGTGCCAGGCCGGACTGCCAAACTCCAGCGGCCAGGTTCTCTGCTGCGCTGAGAGTGTTCATGCCTACGGATTACCCGGTTCCGCTTCTTTGGATGCGCTCGACGGACATCTCTTCGGATTTATCTGAAACATATGCGGGCTCCCGGCGCGTCGATGAGGTGGAGGGCGGCCGCACCGGCGGCCGGAGGACGGGGGGAACATGAGACAGGCCCGCGCGGACGCGTTCCTGGAGTTCGCGGCCGCACGCACGGGGCATCTGTTCCGTTCCGCGTGCCTGCTGACCGGCGGCGACACCCACCTCGCCGAGGACCTCACGCAGGAGACGCTCGGCCGGATGTACGTCCACTGGGGCCGCATGGCGCGGGTCGGGAACCCCGCCGCGTACGCCCAGACCGTGCTCGTCCGCACGTTCCTCAGCCACCGGAGGCGCCGTTCCGCCACCGAGCGCCCGCTCGGGGAACTGCCCGACCGCGCCTCCGACACCGGGGAGGACCCGGCGCTCCGGGTCGCCCTCCTCGACGCGCTCGCCGGGCTCGCGCCCAAGGACCGGGCGGTCGTGGTCCTGCGCTACTGGGAGGACCGCAGCATCGAGGAGACCGCCGACGCGCTGCACGTCAGCTCCGCCGCCGTCCGCACCCGGTCCGTGCGGGCCCTCGCGAAGCTGCGGGAACGGCTCGGCGGCGGCATCGCCGAGTTCGCCGCCCGCTGACCGGCCCGGAACCCCGCGCTCCTTCCCCGCCCCGCGTACCTCCCTCCCCGCCCCACGTGCCCCCTCCCCTCCGGCGGTCCGGCCGGTCGCTCCTCTCCCCGCGCCTCCCCACCACGAACCGGAAACGGTGATTCCGACATGAACCAGCCCAGAGACTCCCGGCACGACGACTTCGAGGAGGAGTTCGGCGCGGTCCTGCGCCGCACCGGCGAGGGCTTCACCGCCGACGGCCGGGGCGAGCTGGCCGACGGCGGGCTCCGGCGCGGCCGGCGCCTGCTGGTGCGCCGCCGGCTCGCGGTGACCGGCGGCGTCCTCGCGCTCGCCGCCGTCTGCGCCGGCGGGGTGTACGGCGGCTCGCTCCTCGGCCCCGCCGGAGGGACGGCGACCGCCACCGTGGCGGCGCCCCCGGTGACACCCGCCGCCGGCGCCTCCCAGGACCGGGACCCGGCGGAGGCACGCATCCCGGTGAAGGACATCGCGGCCGTCCTCCAGGCCCGCACCCCGCCCGGCACGTGGCGGATCGAGAACCCCGACGGCACGGGACAGAGCGCCGGCGGCGTCTACGACGACGGCCGCGGCGAGGCGGCCGTCACCGTCGGCCTCTACCGCGCCGCCGGTTCCGGCGAAGCGGGCGAAGGCCGGGTCGCGTGCCCCGACAAGGTCTTCACGCCCTACGACAGGTGCGCCACCGAGAGGCTGCCGGGCGGCGGCCGGCTCATGATCCTCCAGGGGTACGAGTACCCCGACAGGCGCGAGGACACCAAGAACTGGCGGGCGGTCCTGCTCACCGGGGACGGGTTCCTCGTGGACGTGAGCGAGTACAACGCCCCGGCCCAGAAGGGCTCCCCGGTCAGCCGCCCGAATCCGCCCTTCACGCCCGCCCAGCTCAAGGCCCTCGTCACGGCCGACGCCTGGCGCCCGCTCCTCGCGAAGCTGCCCGCGCTCCCGCGGCGGAAGCCCGCCCCGGACGAGCACCGGGAGCCCGCCGGGCCCGACGCCGCCGCCACGCGGGCGATCCTGCGCTCCCTCCTGCCCCGGGACGTGCGGGTGAAGGACCAGGGCGGCCAGGACGGCTACGCCTACGTCGTCGTCGACGACGGCAGGGGCCGGAGCTTCGTCCAGATCAACGTCCAGTCCCACATGGAGGACGTGGCCGGCCACCTGTCCGCCGACGGGGACGTCACCACGCTGCCCGACGGCCGGATGGTCGGGGTCACCCGGGGGGCCGGCGAGAAGGGCGGTGCCGGTGTCGTCCAGTGGACCGTGGACACCCTGACGCCCGGGGGCTTCCGGGTCGTGGTCTCCGCCTTCAACGCCGGGGCGCAGCACGAGGCCGCCACGCGCGCCGAGCCCGCCCTGAGCGTGAAGGAGCTGAAGGCCGTCGCGCTCAGCCCGAAGTGGCTGAAGTACGCCAAGTAGGCCGGGCGGCCCAAGTAGACCGAGCGGCCCGGGTGGGCCGAGCGGACGGCCGAACGAACGAGCGGGGCACGGAGGCGGCGGCACGGGGGTCCGCCGTCCCCGTGCCCCCGCCCGCTGCCCGGCATCCGCCGTCGCCGTGCCCCCGCCCGCTGCCCGGCATCCGCCGTCCCCGCCCCCACCCGCTACTTGGCGTCCGCGTACCGCTCCACCGTCGCCGTCGTGAACGGGAACCTCACCGGCGTGTCGCCGAACGTGATCCTCCCCGCCTCGTCCCCCGCCGCGCGGACCGCCTCCGTGACCGCCCCCGCCTCCTCCGCCGGGCAGTGCACGATCACCTCGTCGTGCTGGAAGAAGACCAGCTCCGCCCGCGTCCCGGCGAGCGCGCGCCGCAGGGCCGCCAGCATCAGGAGCGCCCAGTCGGCGGCGCTGCCCTGGACGACGAAGTTGCGGGTGAAGCGGCCGCGCGCCCGGGCGTTGCCGGAGGCGTACCCGGGGACGGGCCCGCCGTCCTCCGCGTCCGGTCCGGCGCCGTCCTCCTGGGGCAGGCCCGCCTCCTCCGCGTCGGCCGCGCCGGCCGCGCGCGGGCTGGTCCGGCCCAGCCAGGTCCGGACGAGCCGGCCCTCCTCGCCCGCCCGCGCGGCCTCGTCCACGTACGCCACCGCGCGCGGGAAACGGCGGCGCAGGGCCGCCAGGTTCTTCAGGCCGTCCCCGCTGGTCTGCCCGTAGATCGCGCCCAGGAGCGCGAGCTTGGCGTGGTCGCGGTCGCCGGAGAAGGCGCGGGCCGAGAGCCGGGTGTACAGGTCGTCGGGGTGGCCCGCGACCTCCATCAGGCCCGGGTCGCGGGAGATCGCGGCGAGGACGCGCGGCTCCATCTGGTCGGCGTCGGCCACCACGAGCCGCCAGCCCGGGTCGGCGACCACGGCCCGCCGGATCACCTTCGGGATCTGGAGGGCCCCGCCGCCGTTGGTCGTCCACCGTCCGCTGACCGTGCCCCCGGGCAGGTACTCCGGCCGGAAGCGGCCGTCCCGCACCCAGTCGGCCAGCCACGACCAGCCGTGCGCCGTCCAGATCCGGTACAGCTTCTTGTACGCGATCAGCGGCGCCACCGCCGGGTGGTCGATCTCCGCCAGCTCCCAGCGGCGCGTGGACCGCAGCCGGATCCCGGCCCCCGCGAAGGCCCTCACCACGTCGGCCGGGAGGTCGGGCCGGACGCGGCGGCCGAACGCCGCCGACACCTCGTCCGCCAGCTCCGCGAGCCGGCGCGGCTCGCCCCCGCCCGCGTACCGCTCGCCGAGCAGCTCCGTCAGCAGCTCCCGGTGCACGTCGGCCCGCCAGGGCAGCCCCGCCCGGTGCATCTCGGCGGCCACCAGCGTCCCCGCCGACTCGGCGGCCGTGAGCAGCCGCATCCTGCCCGGGTGCTCGGCCCGGTCGTGGCGGCGCGCCTGTTCCGCGTAGACCGCGAGCAGCCCCTCGAAGGGCACGGAGGCCGCCGGGCGCGGCTCGAAGAGCGCGTCCTGCGGGCCGGGTCCGGGCCCGCGCTGCGGGGGGTCGGGCGGTACGGGGGCGTTCCGCAGGCGCGCCCACGCCGCGGCCGCCGAACGGGGTTCGCCGAGCCGTCCCTCGTGCCCGAGGAGCAGCTGCTCGGCTGCCTCCACGTCGTAGCACCGTGCGACCCGCACCCCCGCGGCGAGCAGTCCCGGATACACCTCGGCCGTCGACCGCCACACCCAGCGGGTCACCTCCGGGCGGGCCCGCACGGCCGCCACCAGGTCCGGCTCGCGCCGCACCGGTCCGGCGGGCGTCCCGTCCGGGGCGAGGGGCGCGAGCAGCGCCCCGTCCCCCTCGGCCTCGGCCGCCAGCGCCCACCTCTCGCCCATGGGAGCGAGTCTGGCAGCCGCCACTGACAGGGGAGGGGGTAGCGGCGCGGGCCCCGCGCACCGGGGCGGGGCGGCGACCCGGCTCCGACCCCGGTCACCGCCCCGTCGTCCCACCATGGCCGGTCGGCGCTTCGGCCGCCACGCGGGAAGGGCCGGGCCCACCCGTATGCCCCCCGTGTGTCCCCCGCGCCCCGGAGGCCCTTCGCGGGCGCGGGGCGGCGGCTGAGACCATCGGAGGGACGGGGACGCGCCGGCCGCCACGGAGCCGGGGCGCCCGGTGAGCGGCGGAGCGTCCGGCAGGGCGCGGAACGGGACGCGAGGACGGCGTGGGCACCACCATCGACAAGGCGTTCGAGGCGCTGTACGCGGGCGACGACGACTCGCTCGACACGGCGGCCTCGCTGCTCGCCGCCGACCCGGGCGCGGACGCGGAGCTGGCGCGGCGGGGCGAGGGGTTCGTACGGAGCCTGTGGGAGCGGGGCTGGCAGCCGGCGGACCTCGCCCGCGCGGCCCGCCGCGACCTCGCGGAGGAGCACGTACGGCTCCTCTCCGGCCTGATCGGGACGGAGACGGCGGGGTACGCGCGGCTGCCGCGCCGCTGGCGGGCGCAGCTGGACGGGCTGGAGACGGGACCCGGCCGGCCGGCGGACCGCTTCTCGCGCGCGACGGCCGTCCTGGAGCTGTACCGGCTGCTCGTCCGGCTGCCGCGCCTGGACGCGGTGGGGCCGGTGCCGGGGGAGGAGCTGCCCCCGGCCGCCGCCGGGGAGCCCCGGATGCTCACCCGGATCAGGGCGCTGCTCGCGAAGGCGGAGGCGACCGGCTACCCGGAGGAGGCGGAGGCGCTGACGGCCAAGGCGCAGGAGCTGATGGCCCGCCACAGCCTCGACGGGGCGACGCTCGCGGCGGCGGCGCCGTCCCCGGAGACGCCCGGCGCGATCCGGATCGGGGTGGACCCGCCGTACGAGCAGGCGAAGGCGATCCTGCTCGACGCGGTGGCGACCGCCAACCACTGCCGGGCGGTGTGGAACGAGACGTACGGCTTCTCGACGGTGATCGGCTTCGAGACGGACCTCGACCCGGTGGAACTGCTGTACACGTCGCTGCTCGTGCAGGGGACGGCGGCGATGACGCGGGCGGAGGCGGAGCAGCGGGCGGGCGGCCGGAAGCGCACGAAGTCCTTCCGGCAGTCCTTCCTCCTCGCGTACGCGAACCGGCTGGGCGCCCGGCTCTCGGCGACGTCCCGCCGGGTGGCCGCCGAGGCCCCGACGCTCCTCCCGGCCCTCGCCTCCCGGGAGGCGGCGGTCACCACCCGTACGGACGAGCTGTTCCCGGAGACCCGCACGACCCGCGTCCGCGCGGCCTGGGACGAGGCGGGCTGGACCCACGGCGCGTCGGCGGCCGACCGGGCGGCCCTCCACCCGGAGCGGCGGCGGGTGGGGGACGGGAGGTAGCGGGGCCGCCGGGGGGAGCGGGAGGCGGCGGGCGGGGGCCGCCGGGGGGAGCGGGAGGCGGCGGGCGGGGGCCGCCGGAGGGACGGAACGGGACGAACGGACGATTCGGCGCGGATCGTGGTTACGCTTCCCGCATGAGCTGGCTCCGGGCCCTGAAGGAGACCGCCCGCTCCGGGTTCGCCGTCGAGCGGCGGAGACTGGAGCCCGCCGGGGCGGCGCGCGGCGCGCTGGGGCTCGCGCTCGTCGTCGGGTTCTCGCTCGCCCTCTTCGGGCCCGCCGTCGCCGTCTCCTCCGCGTTCGGCGCCTTCCAGGCGGCCATCGCCACCTTCCAGCGTTCCTGGCGGCCCCGCCCCGTCCTCGCCCTCGCCTCCGGCGGCAGCCTCGCCGTGTCCACCTTCCTCGGCTACCTCACCGGCGCCCACGACGGCCTCTTCCTCGCCCTGCTCCTCCTCTGGACCTTCCTCGCGGGGCTCGCCTGGGCGGCGGGGCCCATCGCCGGTCTCATCGCCTCCTCCAACGTGGCGATGATGCTGGTGACGGTCACCCTCCCCACCTCCGTCGCCGCCGCCGCCGGGCACGCCGTCGTGATCTTCGCGGGCGGTGTCGTCCAGGCCGTCCTCCTCGTCCTTTTCCCGCCCCGCCGCTGGGGCGCCCAGCGCGACGCCCTCGCGGACGCGCTCGCCGCCGAGGCGGACTACGCCCGCCGGCTGCGCCACGACCCGGTCGCCCCCTTCGACCCCGCGCCGTTCATGACGGCCCGCAACGCCGCCGCCGTCACGCCCCGGCAGGCGCGCCGCCGCCCGGCCGAGCTGCACGGGGTCCGGGGCCTCGCGGAGCGCGTCCGGCCGGTCCTGGCCTCGCTCGCGGACCCGGCGGTCGGCGTCCCCCCGGAGGGGCCGGAGCGGGCCCGCGTCCGGGAGCTGCTCGCCGCGGCCGCCTCCGTCCTGGACGCCGTCGCGCACGCGATCCGGCACGGCGAACCGGTCGTCGTGCCCGCGCCCGCCCTGGCCGCCCTCCGCACCCCGGACACCGGCGCCGTCCTGGGCGGCCCGCCCCGCCGCGCCGCCCGCCGCCTCGCCGCGCTCCTCGACGACGTCCTGGAGACGGTCGGTCCGGACGCGGAGGTGTCGGACGACGCGGCGGCGGCCCGCTCCCGGCCGACCCTGCTCCGCCTCGCGCCGGTCGCCCTCGCGGAGGTCCGCGCCGAACTGCGCCCCGGCTCCCCGGTCCTGCGCCACGCGATCCGCCTCTCGGCGGTCGCGGGCGTCGGCTACCTCCTGGGCGCGGCGCTCCCCTTCGGCCACGGCTACTGGGCGCCGATGGCCGCGGTGATGTCGATGCGCCCGGACTTCTCGCAGACGTACGCCCGCTCGGTGGCGCGGTTCGGCGGCACCCTGATCGGCGTCGGCCTCGCGACGGCGGTCGTGCGGGCGGCCCACCCGGGCACGTACCTCTCCGCCGGGCTCGCGGTGCTGTGCGCCTTCGGGATGTACCTGCTGATGCGCACGGGGTACGCGGTGAGCCAGGTCTGCGTCTCCGCGTACGTCGTCTTCCTGCTCGGCGTGGTCGGCCAGGGCGGGGACCAGACCGTACGGGAACGGGTGCTGCTCACCCTGATCGGTGGGGTCCTCGCGATGCTGGCGTACGCCCTCTACCCGGCCTGGGAGACGCCCCGGCTGCGCGGCCGGCTGGCGGACTGGCTGGAGGCGATCGGGCGGTACGCGGCCGTCGTCGCCGCCGGATACGCCGACCCGGCCGGCCCCGCCGATCCCGTCGTCCGCGAGGCGCTGCTCAGGACCCGCGACGCCCGGGTCGCCTGGCAGGAGGCGCTGGACCGGGCCACCCACGAACCGGTGCGCCACCGGGGCCTCTCGCACGCGGCGGTGGAGCAGGCCGAGGAGGCGCTCGGCGAGTTCGGCCGGGTGGCGATGCTCATGGAGGCGCACCTGCCCGACCACGGCGCCGAACCCCTCCCGTACGCCGCCGTCCTCGCGGAGTCCCTGCGCCGCTCGACGGAGCGGGGCGCGAAGGAGGTGCGGGAGCGGGAGGACCCGGCCTGGGACGAGCTGCGGGGGACGGTCGGGGCCTGGTCGCGGGAGCCGCCGGACCACTTCCTGCTCCACAAGGGGGCCGTCCTCCTCCTGGAGTCCCTGGACGACCTGACGACGGCTCTGACGGCGTCCGCCCGGAGCCACCGGGGCCCCTCCGGCGGGTCCTGAACGGACGGCGCCGTTCCGGGCCCGCGCGGCGGAAAGCGGCCAGGTGGGAGCCGGTGCGGGCGCGCCGCGGCGGCCGGTCGCACGCTCTGTCGCGTAGCCGCTACGCCACCCCTCGTGCACGTGCATCTGCTCACGCGTCGGCATGTGAACACGGCTATGATCCGAGGAAGTTGACACCTGCACCGAACAACCCGGGAGCTACCAGTGCATCCTGCGCATCACGCGTACAACGGCATGGCGGCCACGGAACTGCGGGGTGTCGTCTGGCAGAAGAGCCGGCACAGCAATTCCCAGGGATCGTGCGTGGAATTCGCGAAACTTCCCGGGGGAAACGTTGCCGTCCGCAATTCCCGTCATCCCGAGGGCCCCGCGCTCGTCTACACGCCCGCCGAGATCGAGGCGCTCCTGCTGGGCGTGAAGGACGGGGAGTTCGACCACCTCGTGTGAGCGCGGACGGCGCGTCCGGCACGGAAGGGGCCCCGGCGGCGACCGCCGGGGCCCCTTCTCCGTCTCCGTCCGGGGCTACTCGGGGCCGACGCGGAACAGCGCCCACACGACCTTGCCCCGGAGCGTGCCCGCCAGCGGGTGCCAGCCCCAGCCGTCGCTGAACGAGTCCACCAGGAACAGGCCGCGCCCCGACTCGGCGGCGAAGTCCTCCTCGCCGTCGCGCGCCTCCGGGCTCTCCGTGCTGGGGTCGCGCACGGCGCACACCAGGCGCGAGGCCCAGCGCATCAGATGCAGCCGGACCGGCGGGTTCCGGTCGTCGTCCTGACACGCCTCCGCCGGCACCGCGTGGCGCAGGGCGTTGGTGACGAGTTCGGAGACGACGAGGGACACGTCGTCGAAGCGCTCGGACAGCTCCCAGCGGTCGAGCGTCGCGCTGGTGAACTTCCGTGCCCCGCGCACCGCTTCGTACCGCGCGGGCAGCGCGCAGGAGGCGGAGGTGGAGACGGCGCCGGGATCGAGCGGCGGAAGGCCCTGCCGTAACGGCTCGAGCACGGTCGATCCATTCGTCCCCATGCGAGGCACTCCCGGGAATCGCGACTGTGGTGCGACAACACGACAACACGAACGAGTACGCGGCTGCGCGGGCCCCATGGTTCCGAATGCGACCACGGGATGCAAGGGCAGATGCACGTGCATGTGCCGGACCTGTCCGTTCCCATGCTGAATCTATGCATAAGTCATCCGGACCTGGAGGGAAACTTTCCGCTATCTGCACGCACTGTGCTCACGAAGACCCAGAAGTCGCCACTCATCTGTAATCGCCTGTGTACGCCCCGGAGCGTTTGGTGGCAGAATCCGGGGCTCGACGGGGGGCCGGACGGGGGTTCGACACCAAAGGGGAGGCTGGGGCCGTGACCGCAGGCGAAACGGGCGGAGCGAGCGGGAGCGTGGTGCGGCGCATCCTGCTGGGCTCCCAGCTCAGGCGGTTGCGGGAATCGCGCGGGATCACCCGCGAGGCGGCCGGCTACTCGATCCGCGCGTCCGAGTCCAAGATCAGCCGCATGGAGTTGGGACGGGTGAGCTTCAAGGCCAGGGACGTCGAGGACCTGCTCACGCTCTACGGGGTCACCGACGAGGCCGAGCGCGACGCCCTCCTCGGGCTCGCCCGCGAGGCCAACGTCGCCGGGTGGTGGCACAGCTTCGGCGACGTCCTGCCCGGCTGGTTCCAGACGTACATCGGCCTGGAGGGCGCCGCCTCCCGCATCCAGGTCTACGAGGTGCAGTTCGTGCACGGCCTGCTGCAGACCGAGGAGTACGCCCAGGCCGTCGTCGCCCGGGGCATGCCCGGCGCCCCGCGCGCCGAGGTCGACCGCCGGGTCGCCCTGCGGCTCGAACGCCAGAAGATCCTCGTCTCCGAGCACGCCCCCCGGTTCCACGCCGTCCTCGACGAGGCCGCCCTGCGCCGTCCGTACGGCGACCGCGACGTCATGCGGGGCCAGTTGAGGCACCTCATCGAGGTGTCCGAGCACCCCGGCGTCACGCTCCAGGTCATGCCCTTCAGCTTCGGCGGCCACGCCGGCGAGAGCGGCGCCTTCACCGTGCTGAGCTTCCCCGAGTCCGACCTCTCCGACGTCGTCTACCTGGAGCAGCTCACCAGCGCCCTCTACCTCGACAAGCGCGAGGAGGTCGCCCAGTACCGGCGGGTGATGGAGCGGCTCCAGCAGGACGGACCGGATCCGGCCGAAAGCCGGGACATCCTCCGGGGCATCCTTCAACTCTCCTGAAGCATCAGTACGATGACGCCACATCAGTCGCACGCCAGTCGCACCCGGTCGCGCGCCAGTCGCGTCCGTCCGTACGGCGGTCGTGCTCAGTCGCGCACCGGGCGCGCCTCAGGCAGCGGGTAGAGGGGTCTCCACCATGTCGCACTTCACCGACCTGGCCCACCAGTACATCGACGGCGAGTGGAAGCCGGGCAGCGGCTCGTGGGACATCATCGACTTCAATCCGTACACCGGGGAGAAGCTGGCGTCGATCACCGTCGCGACCATCGGTGAGGTGGACCGCGCCTACCGGGCCGCCGAACGCGCCCAGACCGCGTGGGCCGAGACCAACCCGTACGCGCGCCGGCTCGTCCTCGAACGCGCGCTGCGGATCGTCGAGGACCGCGAGGAGGAGATAGCGGAGACGATCGTCGCCGAGCTGGGCGGCACCCGGCTCAAGGCGGCCTTCGAACTCCACCTCGCCAAGGAGTTCCTGCGCGAGGCGGTCCAGCTGGCGCTGCGCCCCGAGGGCCGCATCCTGCCCTCCCCGGTCGACGGCAAGGAGAACCGCGTCTACCGCGTCCCGGTCGGCGTCGTCGGCGTCATCTCCCCCTTCAACTTCCCCTTCCTCCTCTCGCTCAAGTCGGTCGCGCCCGCCCTCGCCCTCGGCAACGCGGTCGTCCTCAAGCCGCACCAGAACACCCCGATCTGCGGCGGCACCCTCGTCGCCAAGGTCCTGGAGGAGGCGGGCCTGCCGGCCGGCCTGCTGAACGTCGTCGTCACCGACATCGCGGAGATCGGCGACGCCCTCCTGACCCACCCCGTCCCGAAGGTCATCTCCTTCACCGGATCCGACAAGGTCGGCCGGCACGTCGCCACGGTCTGCGCCCGGAACTTCAAGCACGCCGTCCTCGAACTCGGCGGCAACAGCGCCCTGATCGTCCTGGACGACGCCGACGTGGACTACGCGGTCGACGCGGCCGTCTTCAGCCGGTTCGTGCACCAGGGCCAGGTCTGCATGGCCGCCAACCGCATCCTGGTGGACCGCTCCCTGGAGGAGGAGTTCACCGGGAAGTTCGTGGCGAAGGTGAAGACCCTGCGCGTCGGCGACCCGGCCGACCCCGCCACCCACATCGGCCCGCTCATCAACTCCCAGCAGGCCGAGTCCGTCTCCTCCCTGGTCGACCAGACGGTCGCCGCCGGAGCCACGGCGCTGCTGCACGGCACCGTCGAGGGCAACCTCGTCTCCCCGTCCGTCCTCACCGGCATCGCCCCCGGCTCCCCGGTCCTGAGCCAGGAGATCTTCGGCCCCGTCGCCCTGATCGTGCCCTTCGACGGCGAGGAGGAGGCCGTGCGGATCGCCAACGACAGCCCGTACGGGCTCAGCGGCGCCGTCCACACCGGCGACGTCGAGCGGGGCGTACGGGTCGCCAAGCGCATCCGCACCGGCATGATCCACATCAACGACGGCACCGTGCACGACGAGCCCATCGTCCCCTTCGGCGGCGAGAAGAACTCGGGCGTCGGACGGCTGAACGGCGACTCGATGGTGGACTCCTTCACCACCCAGAAGTGGATCTCGGTCCAGTACGGCCGGAGCCGCTTCCCCTTCTGACCGAACCGCCTTGAGGACAGCGGTCGTCCGCAAGCCTCCGTAACGTGGTCGGTGTCGGAAGAACCAGCCACAGAAGGCGGACATCATGGTTGCCCTCGTTCCCGCAGGAACCCCCGGTGACGAGCGCGGCACGCTCCTCGACTTCGTCGAGGCCCAGCGCGCCGCGCTCCGCCGCTCCCTCCTTGGCCTCACCGAGGAGCAGGCGGCGAGCACCCCCAGCGCCAGCGAGCTGAGCCTCTCCGGCCTGGTCAAGCACGTCGCCGAGGTCGAGCTCAACTGGCTCCGGCTCGCCCAGGAGCGGCCCAACGAGCGGCAGCGGACCCAGGAGACCTGGGGCGACGGCTTCCGTCTCGTGGACGGCGAGACGGTCCCGGAGGTCCTGGCGTTCTGGACCGACGTGGCGAAGCAGACGGAGGAGTTCGTCCGCACCGCGCCGAGCCTGGACGACACCTTCCCGCTGCCGCCCGCGCCCTGGTTCCCGAAGGACGGGCGCGTCACCGTCCGCTGGATGCTGCTCCACCTCGTCCAGGAGATGGGGCGGCACGCCGGCCACGCGGACATCGTCCGCGAGACCATCGACGGCAAGGGGTCCTTCGACCTGATCGCGGAGGAGGCGGAGGAACGGACGCCGTGACCGCCGCGCGTACCCTGGTCGGGATCGACCAGGAGGTACGTGCATGTCGGCCATCCGTCTTCTCGTCCTGGGCGCGGTGCGGCAGCACGGCCGCGCCCACGGCTACCAGGTGCGCAACGACCTGGAGTACTGGGGCGCCCACGAGTGGTCCCACGCCAAGCCCGGGTCGATCTACCACGCGCTGAAGCAGATGGCGAAGCAGGGACTGCTGCACGCCCACGAGGTCGCGCCGAGCGCGGTCGGCGGCCCGCCGCGCGTCGAGTACGAGCTGACGGAAGCCGGCACGGAGGAGTACTTCGCGCTGCTCCGCGAGGCGCTGACCACCTCCGACCAGAGGACGGACGTCCTGTCGGCGGGCATCGGCTTCATGGTCGACCTGCCCCGCGAAGAGGTGGTGGAGCTGCTGCGCCGCCGGGTGCGGGCGCTCGACGAGTGGCGGACCTCCGTCACGGAGTACTACACGCCGGCGGACGGCCCGGCCGGGCTCGGCCACATCGGCGAGATCATGCACATGTGGCTCGCCTCGGCCGACGCGGGCAAGGCGTGGACGCTCGGCCTGATCGGGCGGATCGAGGACGGGGCGTACGTGTTCGCGGGCGAGGGCGCCCCCTTCGTGGGGGTGCTCGCCGACGGCGAGGAGAACCCGTACGCGACCTGACGGGCCCCGCCTCCGGCCGGCACGGGCGCGGAGCCCCCGTGCCGTCAGCGCAACGGCTTCCCGGCCCCGTCCAGTTCGAGCTGCGGGCGGCCGGTGACGATCAGCCAGGCGGGCAGCGAGGCCAGGCAGAGCAGGGCGAGCATCGCGGGGGAGGCGGCGAGGACGGCGCCGACGAAGAGGCTGATCCAGCCCTGCCGGGTGGTGGCGAGCAGGACCCCGAGGACGGCGGAGGAGACGGCGACGGCCGGGTGGACCTCGGGGACGAGCGCCTGCGCGAGGAGCCCGAGGGCGGAGCCGACGAAGACGGCGGGGAAGATCCGGCCGCCCCGGAAGCCGCAGGAGGAGGCGACGAGGAGCGCGAGGAGCTTGACGACGGTCAGTTTCGCCAGCTCGCCCGAGGACCAGCCGCCGATGTTCGCCGTGAGCTGCTTGACCTCCTCCAGGCCCTTGAAGAGGGTCAGGGGCCCGCCGAGGGCGCCCAGGAGGCCGAGGACCAGACCGCCGAGGGGCAGCATCAGCAAGGGGTGCCGCAGACGCCGCGCGGCGGCGTGGACGTACGGGAAGAGGTGACCGGCCAGGAGGCCGAAGAGGGCCCCGGCGGAGGCGATCACCAGGGCCGCCAGGAGGTCCTCCCCGCCGGGGTCGGTCAGCGGCGGCAGCCCCAGGGCGAAGGTGGGCTCGGCGAGCAGCTGGGTGGTCACGGCGCCGGTGCCGGCGGCGAGCAGCGGGGCGAACAGGCGGTCCCAGAGGGAGCCGGGGCCCGGGTGCCCGGCCAGGGCCTCGGAGATGACGAGGGCGGCCGCGACCGGGGTCCCGAAGAGGGCGCCGATCGTGGCGGCCGTGGCCAGCGCCACCCAGGCGCCGCCCGGCACGGCGGGCGCGGCCCTGCGGCCCAGCCCGTACGTGAGCGCGACGGCGGAGGCGATGACCGGGTTCTCGGGACCGAGGCTGACCCCGCCGGCGAGGGCGAGGGTGCCGGCGACCAGCAGCCCCGGCACCGCCCCCGGGGCGAGCGGCGCCCCGTCGAGCCCCGTGGTCGCCGGATCGGGCCCGGCGTGCCCGGGAACCTTCCACACGACCAGGCCCACGGCGACGCCGGTCGCGGTGAGTACGGAGACCGTCCAGAGCGCGGAGTACGCGCCGATGCCCAGGGCGCCGGGCAGGTCCTCCCAGAGCACGTCCTTGAACTCCTCCGCGAGCGCGCTGATCCCCAGGAACAGCAGGGCCGCCCCCACGCCGACCACGAGCGCGGGCAGGATCTGCGGCAGCAGGACCCGCAGCGGGGCCTCGTCGGCGGCGGGGGACGGTGCGGACGGAGCGTGATCACTGGACACCGCCCCACCATAAGGACTGAAACCCCCGCAAACCCTCGGGACGGGGCGGGGCGTCCGGGGGGCCGGGCCGGCGCCTTCCCCGGGTGCGGCGTGATCACCTGGCCGGGGGTGGCGTCCTCCCCGGGTGCGGTGCGACCGCCGGGCCGGGGGTGGCGCCTTCCCCGGACGCGGTGCGACCGCCGGGCCGGGGGTGGCGCCTTTCCCGGACGCGGTGTGATCACCGGACCGGGCCGGCGCCTTCCACGGGTGCGGCGTGATCACCGGACCGGGCCGGCGCCCTCTACGGATGCGGCGCGATCACCACCGCCGTGCCGTACGCGCAGACCTCGGTCCCCACGTCCGCCGCCTCCGACACGTCGAAGCGGAACATGAGCACGGCGTTCGCGCCGCGCGCCCGCGCCTGCTCCACCAGGCGTTCCATCGCCTGGTTGCGGGTCTCCACCAGGGTCTTCGTCAGCCCCTTCAGCTCCCCGCCGATCATCGACTTCAGCCCCGCGCCGATCTGGCTGCCCAGGTGGCGGGACCGCACGGTGAGGCCGAAGACCTCGCCGATCACCTCCCGGACCTCGTGGCCCGGCACGTCGTTCGTGGTCACGACCAGCACGTCGGGATGCGGACCCTGGCCGCCCCCGTACTCCTCGATGCCCATCGGCATGCACCTCCTGACCCCACCTTCTGCCCCCCGCGCCGCGTCCGCACCCCGTCCGCACCGCGCGGAAGGTCGGGAAGGTCCGGTACGAGGGGGCTCGGGAAGGCCGGACGAGCCCGGGGGAGGGGGCCCGGGGAGGCCCGGGGAAGCCGTGGGGACCGGGTGGAACCGGGGGCGGCCGGACCGCGTTGATAGTTTGGGGCAGCCGTCCCCGAGCCCCCACCGACCGCAGGAGTCCGGAACCCGTGAACACGCTTGCCCTCGGACCGAGCTGGCTGGACCCGGATTACCTGATCCAGACCTTTGGTCTGATCGGTGTCCTGGTGATCGTCTTCGCCGAGTCCGGACTCCTCATCGGGTTCTTCCTGCCCGGTGACTCGCTCCTCTTCACCACCGGCCTCCTCGTCACCACCGGAAAGCTGGACTCGCCGCTGTGGCTGGTCTGCACCCTGGTCGTGGCCGCCGCGATCATCGGCGACCAGGTCGGCTACCTCTTCGGCCGCAAGGTCGGACCGGCCCTCTTCACGCGCCCCGACTCCAAGCTGTTCAAGCAGGAGAACGTCGAGAAGGCGCACGAGTTCTTCGAGAAGCACGGCCCGAAGTCGCTGATCCTGGCCCGCTTCGTCCCCATCGTCCGGACGTTCACGCCGATCATCGCGGGCGTCAGCCGGATGAACTACCGCTCGTTCATCACCTTCAACATCATCGGCGGCCTCCTGTGGGGCGCCGGGGTGACCCTGCTCGGCGCCTCCCTCGGCAAGATCGACTTCGTGCACCAGCACATCGAGATGATCCTCGTCGGCATCGTCCTGATCTCCGTGATCCCCATCGTGATCGAGTACCTCCGGGCCCGCGCCCAGTCCAGGAAGGCCCGCGCCCAGGACGACCGGGACCACCCCGGCTCCCCGGACTCCCCCTCCTCGCGGGGCCGCCACGCCAAGCGGTGACGGCACGCGGGCCACGGCCCGGGAGTCAGAAGCCCCTGGTGCGCTTCGCGGCCCGCCGGGCCGCGGCCGCGCCGGGGGCCTGCATGAAGAGACGGGCCAGCTCGCCGCCCAGGTTCACCCCGATCGCGATGGCCAGGGCCAGCGCCGACGCCTTCGCCAGCGACGCGAACCCCTGGTCCAGGTTGTTCTGCGCGATCGCCAGCACCCCGAAGTACGTCGCCGAACCGGGCAGCAGCGGCCCGATCGCCGCCGTCACGTACGGCAGGGACGAGGTGTGCTCGTACCGGGCGATCAGCTGCCCGAAGAGACCCACCAGCCCCGCCGCCACCGCCGTCGCCATCACCGCGGACCCCTCCGCCGTCACCGCGATCGACGCGTACACCACCCACGCCACCCCGCCGTTCAGCGTCGCGAACAGCACCGTGGCCCGCGACTGCTGCAACAGGACCGCGAAGGTCGCGCACAGCACCATCGACGCCAGGATCTGCGTCACCGGCCGCTCCACCGTCCGCAGCACCCCCTCCGGGTTCAGCTGCGCGTCGAACTGCACCGCCACGTACAGCACCGACAGCACGCCCACCACGATCGCGACGAAGAAGTACGCCACCTCCAGGAGCCGCGCCGAGGCCGTGATGTAGAAACCGGTCAGACCGTCCTGCACGGCCGCCACGAGCGCCCGCCCCGGAATCAGCGCGAACAGGCCACCGGTGATCACCGCCGACGGACGCAGGTCCGCGTGCAGCAGCGTCAGCAGCACCCCCATCGCCGCCGGGGGCATCGCCGCCACCAGGAACTGGTAGAACTCCGGCAGCCCCCGCCCCGCGCACAGCCACGCCAGCCGGTCGCCGAGGACCGCGCCGAGCGCCGCCACGAAGAAGACCGTCGCGCCACCGCCCAGCAGCACCGACGCCGCCCCCGCGAGCACCCCCGCCGCCGACGTGAGCACCCATCCCGGGTACGGGTGCCGGTTGCGCCGGATCTCCGCGAGCCGCCGGTACGCCTCCTCCGGCGTCACCTCGTGCGCCTGGTCGTCGTGCGCCGGCGCGTTGATGTCCGCGAGCAGCTGGTACACCGCCGCGAGCCGCGTGTAGTCCGTTCCCCGGCGGCGCACCGTCCGGTTCGCCGTCACCGGGTCGTCCACGAGGGACGGCTGGTACGTGACGGACAACAGCGTGAACGTCACCGTCGGCTCGCACCGGTCGAGCCCGTACGAACGGCAGATCGCGAACATCGCCGCCTCGACGTCCTCCGCGCCCTCCCCGCCCGCGAGCAGCAGCTCCCCGATGCGCAGGGTCAGGTCGAGCACGCGCGGCACCGAGGGCCCGGCCTCGTCCGCCTTGCGCGGCGCCTCCGGCACCGGCCGCTCGTTCACCGGCAGCCGCAGCATGGTCCGCATCCGGTCCTGCCACGGCGCGTCCTTCGACAGCCGCACCAGGGGCACCCCGTACGCGGGGGTGAACGCGGGCGGCGAGTTCTTCGCCGAGTACGTGGCCGGCGGCGCGAACGCCGAACCCTCAGGCTCCCGCTCCGTCTCCGTCCTCGTCCCGGGCGGGAGGGCGAACTCCGAGGTCGGGTGCTCCTCCTCCGGCGGCGCGGCCGGCTCCACCCCGGCCGGCGGGGCGAACGCGCTCCGCGCCTCGTCCGACAGCGGCTTCCGGTCCTCCGCCCCCTCCTCGGCAGCCTTCTCCCGCGCGTCCTTCGAGCCGTCGGGCTCCGCCACCACTCTGCCCGCCTCACTTCCTCGCACATCTGGAACCGTGGCCTCCAGTATGGGCGCGTACAGAACGCACGAAGGGCGGTGCACCCGCCGGGGACTCCCCGGGGGCACACCGCCCGTCACACGGTCACGGCCGAACCGGCTCAGTGGCCGCCCTGCTCCTTGGCCCGCGCGTACGACTTCTCGATCTCGGCCTCGGCCTCGGCCCGGCCGACCCAGTCCGCGCCCTCGACCGACTTGCCCGGCTCCAGGTCCTTGTAGACCTCGAAGAAGTGCTGGATCTCCAGGCGGTCGAACTCCGGCACGTGCTGGATGTCCTGCAGGTGCTCCATGCGCGGGTCCGTGGCCGGGACGCACAGCAGCTTGTCGTCGCCGCCCGCCTCGTCCGTCATGCGGAACATGCCGATCGCACGGCACTTGATCAGACAGCCCGGGAAGGTGGGCTCGTCGAGGATGACGAGCGCGTCCAGCGGGTCGCCGTCCTCGCCGAGGGTGTTCTCCACGTAGCCGTAGTCGGTCGGGTAGGCCGTCGAGGTGAAGAGGCGACGGTCCAGGCGGATGCGACCGGTCTCGTGGTCGACCTCGTACTTGTTCCTCGATCCCTTGGGGATCTCGATGAGAACGTCGAACTCCACGGGTGGCTCCTCCTGAATCAGCACAAGTGAACGCTCGCGACGACGCGCGGTGATTAAGTGTCCCTCACGCACCCGGGTGATCGCGAAAGGGGCTGGTCAGCAATGCCCGAGCCGAGGAACTGGCAGCTCGCGGCGGGCTCCGCCGCCCTCGGTCTGGCCGTGGCCGCCACGGCGGTGACCCTGGCCGGCCCCTGGGACTCGGGCCAGCGTACGGCCGAGCGGACCCGTGCCGCCGCCCCCGCGACGGGTGGCGCACGTCACGCCCCGCACCCCGCCCCCGCCGCACCCCGGCGCCCCGCGCCCGCCCCGAGCGCCCCCGGGGTCCTCACCGCCCCCGCCGGACGCCCCGCCGCCGGACGCCCCGCCGACCTCGCCGCCGTCCTCGCCCCCCTCCTCGCCGACCCCGGCCTCGGTCCCCTCCGCACCGCCTCCGTCGTGGACACCGCCACCGGACGGCAGCTCTACGGGGAGGGCGCCGCCACCCCCATGACCCCCGCCTCCACCGTCAAGATCGCGACCACCGCCGCCGCGCTCTCCGCCCTCGGCCCCGACCACCGCATCCCCACCACCGTCACCGCCACCGCCGACGGGAAGACCGTCACCCTCACGGGCGGCGGCGACCCCACCCTCGACCCCGCCCGTCTGCGCGCCCTCGCCACCGACACCGCCCGCGCCCTCGGGGCCCGCGGCCGCGCCGCCGTACGCCTCGCCTACGACACGAGCCTCTACCCGGGCCCCCGCCTCCACCCCATCGGCCCCAACGAGAACATCGCCCCCGTCACCGCCCTCATGACCCGCGGCGGACGCCTCGACGACAGCGCCACCGGACCCGCGCCCCGGGGCGACGACCCGGCCCGCGACACCGCCACCGCCTTCGCCGCCCTCCTCACCCGCGCCGGCGTCCGGGTCACCGGCGACCCCGCCCCCGGCCGCGCCCCCGGAACCGCCCCCCTCGCCCGCACGTACTCCGCCCCCCTCGCCGACCTCGTCGAACGCACCCTCACCAACAGCGACAACGACCTCGCCGAAGCCCTCGCCCGGCAGACCGCCCTCGCCCACGGCCTCCCCGCGAGCTTCGACGGCGCCGGAAAGGCCGTGCGCGACGAACTCGCGAAGCTCGGCCTCCCCGTCACCGGAACCCGCTTCGCCGACGGCAGCGGCCTCGACCGCCGCGACCGCGTCACCGCCGCCCTCCTCACCGCGCTCCTCACCCGAGCGGCCGACCCGGCCCGCCCCGTCCTGCGCCCCCTCCTCACCGGCCTGCCCGTCGGCGGCTTCACCGGCACCCTCGCCGACCGCTTCGACACCGCTCCCACCGCCTCCGGAGCCGGACTCGTCCGCGCCAAGACCGGCACCCTCACCGGCGTCAACACGCTCGCCGGAACCGTCGTCGCCCCCGACGGCCGCCTCCTCGCCTTCGCCTTCCTCGCGGGCCGCACCCCCTCCCCCCACGAGGCGCAACCCGCCCTCGACCGGCTCTCCGCCGCCCTCGCCGGCCCGGACCGGCCGTAGGGCGCGTGTCGAAAGTCCCGTCCGCCCGGCGGCGCCCGGCACGCACTCCCCCGTAGCCCTTCGGGCACGGGGGTGCCCCCAGCGGTGTTGTCGGGACCGCCCCGATGCATCCGGTACCGGGGCGGCCCTCCGCCGTGCGCTCGCACGCACCGGACACCGCCGGGCCCGCCCTCCGGGCGGACGACGCCCCTTTCGGCACACGCCCCGGGACGCACCCGGCGGACCGCGCCCGACGTGCCCCGCCCCGACCGAACCGAACACGTACCGAACGGGCGCCGGGGCCGTACGGTTGACGCATGACGAGCATCGGTGGAGCAGGCACATCCGGGATGGTCGACTGGAACCTCGCGGTCGCGACCGCGACCCGCCTCGTGCGGCCCGGACCCGACATCGGCCGCGACGAGGCCCGCGAGGTCGTCGCCGAACTCCGCGGGCACGCCAAGGCGTCGGAGCAACACGTCCGCGCCTACACCCGGATGATCCCCGAAGGCCACGAACCCCCCGACACCCCCGTCCTCGTGGTCGACCGCACGGGCTGGATCAAGGCCAACGTCGCCGGCTTCCGCGAACTCCTCACCCCCCTCCTCGGCAAGATGAGGGAACGCCGCTCCACCGTCCCCGGCAGCGCCGTCCTCGGCGCCGTCGGCGGCAAGGTCACCGGCGTCGAACTCGGCGTCCTGCTGTCCTTCCTCGCCTCCCGCATCCTCGGCCAGTACGAGACCTTCGCCCCCGCCACCCGCGACCTCCCCGGCGGCGACTCCGGCGGCGGACGCCTCCTCCTCGTCGCCCCCAACATCGTCCACGTGGAACGCGAACTCGACGTCTCCCCCCACGACTTCCGGCTCTGGGTCAGCCTCCACGAGGAGACCCACCGCACCCAGTTCACCGCCGTCCCCTGGCTCCGCGACCACCTCAGGGGCGAAATCCAGTCGTTCCTCGCCGCCACCGACATCGACCCCGGCACCTTCGTCGAACGCCTCCGCGACGCCGCCCAGGCCCTCGTCGGCGGCCGCCCCGAAGGCGAGGAGGACGACCCCTCCCCCTCCCTCGTCGAACTCGTCCAGACCCCGGAACAGCGCGAGATCCTCGCCCGCCTCACCGCCGTCATGTCCCTCCTCGAAGGCCACGCCGACCACGTCATGGACGGCGTCGGCCCCCAGGTGGTCCCCTCCGTCGCCGAGATCCGCGAGAAGTTCCAGGCCAGGCGCGCCCAGGGCGCCTCCCGCCTCGACCTCGCCCTCCGCAAACTCCTCGGCCTCGACGCCAAGCTCCGCCAGTACCGCGACGGCGAACGCTTCGTCACCGCCGTCGTGAACCAGGTCGGCACCGACGGCTTCAACCGCGTCTGGACCTCCCCCAACACGCTCCCCACCAAGGCCGAGATCGCCGCCCCCGCCGACTGGATCGCCCGGGTCCACGGCAGGACGGACTCCTGAGGCGGAAGGGACGGACGGCACGACGACCGCGGGAGGAACGCGCCCGGACGCCCCCCAATCACCCGTCCGAGGGACCCTGCCCCCGGGGCGAGGCGTGCAATGCTCGGTCGACGGGCGGGTTTCTGTCACCATCGACGCACTCTGAGTGACCGAACCCCCCCTTCCGACCGTTAAGACTCCGACCGAGGCACCCCACCCCATCACGAAGGGCACCGGACATGGGTCCCCATCCTGCGGTCGCGGCGATACGCCTGGCGGTCCGCCGCGTACTCCACGACATCCTCGCCGAGCACCAGACCGACCCCGCCCCCGCACCCGGCGCGCACACCCCCCTCGTGCTCGTCGCCTGCTCCGGAGGCGCCGACTCCATGGCGCTCGCCTCCGCCCTCGCCTTCGAGGCCCGCAAACTCCCCCTGCGCGCCGGCGGCATCACCGTCGACCACGGCCTCCAGGACGGCTCCGCCACCCGGGCCGCCGAAGTCGCCGAACGCATGACCGCGCTCGGCCTCACCCCCTCCGAGGCCGTCGCCGTCACCGTGGGCCGCGAAGGAGGACCCGAAGCCGCCGCCCGCGACGCCCGCTACGCCGCCCTCGACGCCGCCGCCGAACGCCACGGCGCCGCCGCCGTCCTCCTCGGCCACACCCGCGACGACCAGGCCGAGACCGTCCTCCTCGGCCTCGCCCGCGGCTCCGGAATCCGCTCCCTCGCCGGCATGGCCGCCGTCTCCGGCGCCACCGGCCGCTACCGCCGCCCCTTCCTCCGGCTCGACCGCCAGACCGTCCGCAAGGCGTGCGTCGCACAGGAACTCGCCGTCTGGGACGACCCCCACAACAGCGACCCCGCCTACACCCGCTCCCGCCTCCGCCACGAGGGCCTCCCCGCCCTGGAGAAGGCCCTCGGCAAAGGCGTCGTCGAGGCCCTCGCCCGCACGGCCCGGCTCTCCCGCGACGACGCCGACGCCCTCGACACCTGGGCCGCCGACGCCGAGACCGCCGTACGCGACGAAGCGGGCGCCCTGGAGTGCGCCAAACTCTCCGGACTGCCCCCCGCCGTACGCCGCCGCGTCCTGCGCCGGGCCGTCATCGCCGAGGGCGCCCCCGCGGGCTCCCTCTTCGCGCGCCACATCGAAGAAGTCGACCGGCTCGTCACCGGCTGGCGCGGCCAGGGCGCCATCAACCTGCCCGGCCGCGTCGAAGCCCGCCGCCAGGGTGGCAGACTGGTCATCCGGCAAGGCTGACGCACGCTGCAACGAAAGTGACCCGGGTGAACGAGAAGGACATGGGCACCGACCTCCAGTCGGTGCTCATCACCAAGGAAGAGATCGACGCCAAGCTGGCAGAGCTGGCCGCGAAGATCGACACGGAATACGCGGGCAAGGACCTGCTCATCGTCGGCGTCCTCAAGGGCGCCGTGATGGTGATGGCGGACCTGGCCCGCGCCCTGTCCACCCCCGTCACCATGGACTGGATGGCCGTCTCCTCCTACGGCGCGGGCACCCAGTCCTCCGGCGTCGTCCGCATCCTCAAGGACCTCGACACCGACATCAAGGGCAAGCACGTCCTGATCGTCGAGGACATCATCGACTCCGGCCTCACCCTGTCCTGGCTCCTGTCGAACCTCGGCTCGCGCGAACCCGCCTCCCTGGAGGTGTGCACCCTCCTGCGCAAGCCCGAAGCCGCCAAGGTCGCCATCGACGTCCGGTGGATCGGCTTCGACATCCCCAACGAGTTCGTCGTCGGCTACGGACTCGACTACGCGGAGAAGTACCGGAACCTCCCCTTCGTCGGCACCCTCGCCCCCCACGTCTACGGCGGCTGATCCCACGGCCGCACGGGGAACCCGCACCGCCTTCCCACCGTTGAACCACGGGAAGGCGGTCGCGGGCGACGATGCTGAGGTACCGTCCGAAGAACAGCTTTTTCACACAGCAGCTCACACAGCAGCATTTTCCTACGGGCAGGAGGGACGGAGCGTCATCGCTCCGTATGGATGGACGTGAAGCGATACTTCCGTGGGCCGGTCATGTGGATCGTGCTGGCCGTCCTCGCCGTGGTCGTGCTGATGCAGGTCGTCGGCTCGTCCGAGGGCTACAAGACGGTGGACACCGGCCAGGTCGTCCAGGCGATCGACAAGAACCAGGTCAAGCAGGCAAAGATCACCACCGGTGACGAGCAGCTCATCAAGATCGAGCTCGTCGACGGCCAGAAGATCGACAAGAGCGACAAGATCCAGGCCAGCTACATCGGCAGCCAGGGCGTCGCCCTCGCCGACAAGCTCCAGGACAAGTTCGAGGCCGGACAGATCGAGAAGGGCTACACCGTCTCCCCGACGAAGCAGTCGCCCTTCGTCTCGATCCTGCTCTCCCTCCTCCCCTTCGTCCTCATCGTGGTCGTCTTCCTCTTCCTGATGAACCAGATGCAGGGCGGCGGCTCCCGCGTCATGCAGTTCGGCAAGTCCAAGGCGAAGCTCATCACCAAGGACACGCCGAAGACCACCTTCGCCGACGTCGCGGGCTCGGACGAGGCCGTCGAGGAACTCCACGAGATCAAGGAATTCCTCCAGGAACCCGCCAAGTTCCAGGCCGTCGGCGCCAAGATCCCCAAGGGCGTCCTGCTCTACGGCCCCCCCGGAACCGGCAAGACGCTCCTCGCGCGCGCCGTCGCCGGCGAGGCCGGGGTGCCGTTCTACTCGATCTCCGGCTCCGACTTCGTCGAGATGTTCGTCGGCGTCGGCGCCTCCCGGGTCCGCGACCTCTTCGAGCAGGCCAAGGCCAACGCACCCGCCATCGTCTTCGTCGACGAGATCGACGCCGTCGGACGCCACCGCGGCGCCGGCCTCGGCGGCGGCCACGACGAGCGCGAGCAGACCCTCAACCAGCTCCTGGTCGAGATGGACGGCTTCGACGTCAAGGGCGGCGTCATCCTGATCGCCGCCACCAACCGGCCCGACATCCTCGACCCGGCGCTCCTGCGCCCCGGCCGCTTCGACCGGCAGATCGCCGTCGACCGCCCGGACATGCTGGGCCGCCTGGAGATCCTCAAGGTCCACCAGAAGGGCAAGCCGGTCGCCCCGGACGTCGACCTCGGCGCCGTCGCCCGCCGCACCCCCGGCTTCACCGGAGCGGACCTCTCCAACGTCCTCAACGAGGCGGCGCTCCTCACCGCCCGCGGCGGTCACAAGCTGATCGACAACAAGGCGCTGGACGAGGCGATCGACCGCGTGGTCGCGGGCCCGCAGAAGCGGACCCGCATCATGTCGGACAAGGAGAAGAAGATCACCGCGTACCACGAGGGCGGCCACGCCCTGGTCGCGGCGGCCTCGCCCAACTCCGACCCCGTCCACAAGATCACCATCCTGTCCCGCGGCCGCGCCCTGGGCTACACGATGGTCCTGCCGGACGAGGACAAGTACTCGACCACCCGCAACGAGATGCTCGACCAGCTCGCGTACATGCTGGGCGGCCGCGCGGCCGAGGAACTGGTCTTCCACGACCCGACCACGGGCGCCGCGAACGACATCGAGAAGGCCACCGCCACGGCCCGCGCGATGGTCACCCAGTACGGCATGACCGAGCGGCTCGGCGCCATCAAGTTCGGCGGCGACAACACCGAGCCCTTCCTCGGCCGTGAGATGGCGCACCAGCGCGACTACTCGGAAGAGGTCGCCGCGCTGGTGGACGAAGAGGTCAAGAAGCTCATCGAGACCGCGCACAACGAGGCGTGGGAGATCCTGGTCGAGAACCGCGACGTCCTCGACAACCTGGTCCTCGCCCTCCTGGAGAAGGAGACGCTGGGCAAGGAGGAGATCGCCGAGATCTTCCGCCCCATCGTGAAGCGCCCGGCCCGCCCGGCGTGGACCGGCTCGTCCCGCCGCACCCCCTCCACGCGCCCGCCGGTCCTCTCCCCCAAGGAGCTGGCCCTGACGAACAGCGCGAACGGCTCGTCCACCCAGGTGGAGACCACCAAGGGCATCGACATCGCCCCGGTGGACCCCCCGTCCCCGGAGGACTGACCGCCCGGCGGACCCGGAATGAACGCCGCGCCCTCCCAGGTTCTAGCCTGGGAGGGCGCGGCATTTCGCGCATCGGTTCATACGGAACGAGGCACAGATGACCGACCCGGTGACGCTGGACGGCGAGAGCACGATCGGCGTGTACGACGAGAAGCGCGCCGAGAACGCCGTGCGGGAGCTCCTCCTCGCGGTCGGCGAGAACCCGGACCGCGAGGGTCTGCGGGAGACGCCGGCGCGGGTGGCGCGGGCGTACAGGGAGCTGTTCGCGGGGCTGTGGCAGAAGCCCGAGGACGTGCTGACGACGACGTTCGACCTGGGGCACGACGAGATGGTCCTGGTGAAGGACATCGAACTGATGGCCACCTGTGAGCATCATTTGCTCCCGTTCCACGGCGTGGCTCACATCGGCTACATCCCGGCGGAATCGGGCAAGATCACGGGCCTGTCCAAGCTGGCGCGCCTCGTCGACGTCTTCGCCCGCCGTCCGCAGGTGCAGGAGCGCCTGACGACGCAGATCGCGGACTCCCTCATGGAGATCCTGGAGGCGCGCGGCGCGATCGTCGTCATCGAGGCCGAGCACATGTGCATGTCCCTGCGCGGGGTCCGCAAGCCGGGCGCGAAGACGACGACCTCGGCGGTGCGCGGACAGCTGCGCAACGCCACCACGCGCGCCGAGGCCATGTCCCTGATACTGGCTCGCCGGTAGCGGGAGCCCCGGTGGGGGTCAGGCCGCCGAGGGCCGGTCGTCGTCCTCGTCGTCCGGGAGCCTGCAGACGCGCTCCAGGAAGAGGGCGGCGGCGATGACGCCGAGGCCCGCCAGGACCGCGAGGGCCGCGTAGAGGGCCTGGTCGCGGCGGGCCGGGACGTCGAGGAAGCCGAGGAGGAAGACGCCCGTGCCGCCGTACATGCCGGCGACGAGGGCGACGACCAGGGCGCTGGCCTGGCCGAAGACCACCGCGCGGGCCGCCATCAGGGGTTCGATGCCCTTGGCGCCGGGCCGGCGCTCGCGCTGGGCCCTGAGACGGGCGCGGATCGAGAGGGCGGTCGCGGTGAGGACGACGGCGATCACGGCGAGGACGACCGGCGCGGCGACCGGCACGCTCGGCAGGGTGCCGACCGAGTCCCAGAGGCGGGCGCCGCCCCAGGAGAGGACGCCGGCCGCCAGGAACAGCCCGGCGAGCACCTTGAGCCGCAGTTGTTTCACCGGGTGTCCTTCGTGTGGTCGAGGTCGGTCTGCCCCGAGCCTAACGACTATTCGGGCAGTCGGAGTTCCAGGTCGGCACGGACGGTGACGCCCTCGCGGCCCACGGTGTCGAGGAGGCCGGCGACCGGGCCGTGGCCGGGGAGCAGGGCCCCCGGGTCCACGTCGTGCCAGGGAGCGAGGACGAAGGCGCGCTGGTGGGCGCGGGGGTGCGGGAGGGTGAGGGCGGGGTCGTCGGAGACCACGTCCGCGTACGCGACGATGTCCACGTCGAGGGTGCGCGCGCCCCAGCGTTCCTCGCGGGCGCGGTGGAACGCCTCCTCGACGGCGTGGGCGCGCTCCAGGAGGGAGGAGGGCGGCAGGGTCGTCTTCACGAGGGCGACGGCGTTGAGGTACGGGGGCTGGGAGCCGGGCTCGACGCCCCAGGGCTCCGTCTCGTACACGGGGGAGACGGCCTTGACCCGGAGGCCGGGGGTGTCGGCGAGGGCGTCGAGGGCCCCCTGGAGGGTCTCCAGGCGGTTGCCGAGGTTGCCGCCGAGGGCGATGACGGCGCGGCGGGGGTTGGAGAGGGTGGTGTCGGCGGCGTCGACGGTCTCCACGACGGAGGCCGGCACGGGCTGGACGGTGGGGTCGCTCTGCGTCGCTTTCATCGTCGGCTCCGGGTGATCGTGACGGTGACGTCGTCGAAGGGAACGGTGATGGGCGCGTCCGGCTTGTGGACGACGACCTCCACCTCCTGTACCCCGGTGTGGTCCAGGCATCGCTGGGCGATGCGTTCGGCGAGGGTTTCGATGAGGTCGACGGGCTCGCCCCGGACGATCTCCACGACCTCTTCGGCGACGATCCCGTAGTGCACGGTCTTCGTGAGGTCGTCCTCGGCGGCGGCGGGACGGGTGTCCAGGCCGAGGACCAGGTCCACGATGAAGGTCTGTCCCTCCTCGCGCTCCTTGGGGAAGACGCCGTGGTGGCCCCGGGCCTTGAGGCCGCGCAGCGCGACACGATCCACGCGAATCACTCCTGCTGTCGTAGTTCGGGTGGCCACGCAGCCGGGTGCGGACGGCCGGGTGTCCAGCGTCGAATCTACCCGCGGGGACCGAGAGGGGGTGCCCGTGGGGGGCGGGGGACGGGTGGGGCCGCCGGTCAGAGGGGTGGTCCGGCGTCGTCGGGGGCGGGTTCACCGGTGTCCGGGCCGGTGGTCTCGGCGAGGACGGGGGAGGCGTGGTGGGACCAGAGGCGCCAGCCGTCGGGGGTGCGGCGGAAGACGTTGGTGGCGACGACGAGCTGGCCGACGAGGGGGCCCAGGTCGTCGCCGTCCTCGGCGGGGCCGCCGCTGAGGATGTTCTCGGTGCAGGTGACGAGGGCGGTGTCGCCGGCCGGGGAGATCCGGAGGTCGGTGAGGAAGAACTGGATGTACTCGGTGTTCGCCATGATCAGGGCGTAGGAGCGGAGCACTTCGCCGCGGCCGGTGAGGACGGGCCAGCCGGGGTGGACGCAGGTGACGGGGGTGCCGTCGGCGAGCCAGAGGTCGGAGAGGGTCTCGAAGTCGCCGTTCTCGAGTGCTTCGTAGAAGGCGGTGTTGGCGGCTTCGACGGCTGTTTCGTCCGTGGTGGGGGTCATCCGGCTCCTTCGACGGCGCGGGCGACCCGTACGGCGTCGGCGGTGGCGCGGACCTCGTGGACGCGGACGGCCCAGGCGCCCGCGTGGGCGGCGAGGGCGGAGACGGCGGCGGTGGCGGCGTCGCGTTCGCGGGCGGGGGGCGGGGCGGCGCCCCCGTCGGCGAGGACGTGGCCGAGGAACCGTTTCCGCGAGGCGGCGACGAGGAGGGGGCGGCCGAGGGCGCGCAGGGCGGGGAGGTGGGCGACGAGGGCCAGGTCGTGCGGGGCGTGTTTGGCGAAGCCGAGTCCGGGGTCGATCACGACGCGCTCGGGGTCGATGCCGCCGGCGACGACGGTCTCCAGGCGGACGCGGAGTTCGTCGACGACCTCGGCGACGACGTCCCGGTAGACGGCGAGGCGGTTCATGTCCTGGCTGAAGCCGCGCCAGTGCATGACGACGAAGGGGACCTCGGCGGCGGCGACGGCGGGGACCATGGCGGGGTCGGCGAGGCCGCCGCTGACGTCGTTGACGAGGGTGGCGCCCGCTTCGACGGCGCGGGCGGCGACGCGGGCGCGCATGGTGTCGACGGAGACGGTGACGCCTTCGGCGGCGAGACCGCGGACGACGGGGACGACCCGGCGGAGCTCTTCCTCCTCGTCCACGCGGGTGGCGCCGGGGCGGGTGGACTCGCCGCCGACGTCGACCAGGTCGGCGCCCTGCGCGACGAGGTCGAGGCCGCGTTTGACGGCGGTCGTGGTGTCGAACCAGCGGCCGCCGTCGGAGAAGGAGTCGGGGGTCACGTTGACCACGCCCATGACCGCGCAGCGGTCCCACTCCGGCAGGCCCCGGGCCGTGCCCCGGTCGGTCGTCGTACGCATGGTTCCAGCGTAGGGCCTGCCGGGGCGGGGCTCAGGCGGCGTGGACGCCCCGCTCGGCCGGGCCGGGGGTGAGGTGGGCGCAGGGGCGGGGGGCCCGGGCGGGGCGCCGGCGGGCGAAGGGGCGGGGCAGGGAGAGGTTCACGAAGCCTTCGGCCTGCATGGCGGCGAAGCCGATGCGGGGGAGGTCGCGGCTGGTGCGGTAGACGACGAAGCGGGGTTCCCAGCGGGGCTGGAACTTGGCGTTGAACTTGTAGAGCGACTCGATCTGGAACCAGCGGGAGAGGAAGACGAGGAGTCCGCGCCAGAGGCGCAGGACGGGGCCGGCGCCGATCTTCTCGCCGCGGGCGAGGGCGGCGCGGAACATGGCGAAGTTGAGGGAGACGCGCGCGATGCCGAGACCGGGGGACGCCTGGAGGGCGGCGACGATCAGGAGCTCGTTCATGCCGGGGTCGGCGGTGCGGTCGCGGCGCATGAGCTCCAGGGACATGCCGTCGGGGCCCCAGGGGACGAAGTGGATGATCGCCTTGAGGTCGCCGTAGGGGGAGTCCGTGCCGTCGTCGTCCTTCTTGTGGGCGGTCGCTATCACCGCCTCGCCGTCGCCGGGGGCGCCGATGCGGCCGAGGGCCATGGAGAAGCCGCGTTCGGTGTCGGTGCCGCGCCAGGCGGCGGCGGCCTGGCGGACGCGTTCGAGTTCCTCGGGGTCGAGGTCGCGGACCCGGCGGACCCGGGTGGTGTAGCCGTTGCGTTCGATGCGCTTGACCATCTGGCGGACGTTGCGCATGGCCCTGCCGGAGAGGGAGAAGTCCTCGACGTCGACCACCGCCTCGTCGCCGAGTTCGAGGGCGTCGAGGCCGGTCTCGCGGGTCCAGACCTGGCCGCCGGTCTCGGAGCAGCCCATGACGGCGGGGGTCCAGGAGTGGATCTTGGCCTCGTCCATGAACCGTTCGATGGCGCCGGGCCACGCCTCGACGTCGCCGATGGGGTCGCCGCTGGCGAGCATGACGCCGGAGACGACGCGGTAGCAGACGGCGGCCTTGCCGCTGGGGGAGAAGATGACGCCCTTGTCGCGGCGGAGGGCGAAGTGGCCGAGGGAGTCGCGGCCGCCGTGCTGGGCGAGGAGGGTGCGCAGCCGCGCCTCGTCGTCGTCGGTGAGGCGGGCGGCGGGGTGCTCGGGGCGGAAGGCCAGGTAGATGGTGGTGAGGGCGGTGAGCATGCCGAGGGCGCCGAGGGAGTAGCCGACGGTCCAGTCGACGCCGTGGGTGTATTCGACGGGGCCCTCGAAGCCGAAGAGTCCGTACAGGACGTGTTCGAGGCGGTCGGTGAGGCTGGGGCTGCCGAGGACGCGGCGCGGGTGGGCGCTGACGATGACGAGGCCGAGGGCGAGGGACCCGGCTCCCATGACGACGAAGTTGGCGAGGGCGCGCCAGCGGCTGCGGGGGTCGGGGAGGGCGGCGAACTCGCCGCGGTGGCGCAGCAGGAGGGTGAGGAGCGCGACGGAGAGGAGGGCGCCGAGGACGGAGTGGCGCCAGACGAACTGGGCGGCGGCGCCGAGGGGGAGGAGGACGACGGCGGCGCGCCAGGCGCGGCGTTTGTGCCGCTTGAGGCCGTGGGCGAGGAGCAGGAGGAGGACGCCGACGCTCAGGGAGAGGGCGGCGGAGAGGGGGCCGAGGGTGCCGGGGAGGACTTCGGCGAGGGCGTGGACGCGGCTGACGCGGAAGCGGGGGAAGACGCCGGCGGCGATGTCGATGAGGCCGATGAGGGTGCAGGCCGTGCCGACGAGGGAGGGGACCTTCGCGGGCCGGGGGCCGCGGAGAATCCGGCGTACGCGGGTCGGAACCGATCCTGCTTTGTCCCCATCTACCGTGACAGACATGGCTTCCCGTGCTTCTCGTGGTCCTGCGCGGCGTTTTTCGGTCCCGGTCGGTTCCCGCGGTGGTCTCGGCGGGCCGTCCCGGCCGGTGCGCCTTCTAGGACGGCGCCGCGGGGGGCCGGGTTCATCGGTGTACGGGAAAATATCGGAAAGAAGGCTCGGTCGGCTCATGGGACTCACCAGTACCAAGGTCCTCGTGTTGGCCGTCGTGGTGGCGGTGGCGCTGTTCGTGGCCACGGTGTGGCTGTGGCCGCGGCTGGCGCGCGGTGGGTGGCGCGCGGTCGTGGGCCGGGTGGGACTGCTGTTCGTGACCCAGGTGGCCCTGTTCGCGGCGGTGGGTCTGGCGGCGAACCGGTCGTTCCTCTTCTACGGCTCGTGGGCGGACCTGTTCGGGCAGGAGCAGGAGCCGGGTGTGGTGGTGGACCACGCGGGCGGCTCGAAGGACGTGCGGGTGGTGGGGACGCAGGCGCTGGACGTGCCGGGCGCGGGGCGCCCGGAGGTGGGCGGGCAGATCCAGAAGGTCGTGGTGGCGGGGGAGCGGTCGGGGATCGTCTCGTCGGCGTACGTGTACCTGCCGCCGGAGTACTTCCAGGCGCGGTACGCGAAGCGGACCTTTCCGGCGTCGGTGGTGCTCACGGGGTACCCGGGGACGGCGGAGAACCTGATCAAGGGGCTGAAGTACCCGCGGACGGCGTACCTCCAGGCGAAGGAGGGACGGATGCAGCCGATGGTCCTGGTCATGCTGCGTCCGACGGTGGCGCCGCCGAGGGACACCGAGTGCCTGGACGTGCCCGGGGGGCCGAGGACGGAGACGTTCTTCGTGGACGATCTGCCGAAGGCGGTCTCGGAGGCGTACCGGGTGGGGACGGAGCCCCGGAACTGGGGGTTCATGGGGAACTCGACGGGCGGGTACTGCGCGCTGAAGTTCGCGTTGCACCGTCCGGACCGGTTCGCGGCGGGGGCGGGCTTCTCGGCGTACTACCGGGCGGCGGAGGACGTGACGACCGGTGACCTCTTCCGGGGGGACGACGGGCTGCGCAAGCGGTCGGACCTGCTGTGGAGCCTGGACCACCTGCCGCAGGGGAGGTCGTCGTTCCTGGTGACGACGTCGCAGCGGGGCGAGGACAACCTGAGGGCGACGAAGGAGTTCATCCGGAAGGTGAAGAGGCCGGCGCGGGTCTCGTCGATCGTTCTGGAGAGCGGCGGCCACAACTTCAACACGTGGAACCGGGAGATTCCGGCGGGGCTGGTGTGGATGGGCCGCCGGCTCAGCGCGACCTGAGGCGCGGGGCGGGGCCCGCCGCCCGCGACCGGCCCGGCACCGGGCCGTGGTGCCGGGGGCCGTCCGCTCCCGCGGGCCGCCGGGTGCCGTTCCGGCCGGTCGGGGGGCCGGCGGTCGGGGGGCGGTGTCCCGGGGCAGGGGTTCCGCTCACGCGGGCGGGGCCGGGGCCGGTTCCCGCCCCGGGGCGGGGGTGGCCCGGCGCAGGGCGCGGTGGACGCCGGCGGGGGTGAGGACGCCGAGGGGGCGGCCGTCGGCGCCGGTGACCGTGAGGCGGCCGGCGTCGTGCTGGAGGAGCGCGGCGAGCGCCTCCTTGAGGGGGGTGCCGAGGGGGACGGGGGCGGGGGCGCCGTTCTCGCCGCCGGAAGACCCCTGGGCGGGGTCCCCGGCGGGTACGGGGTCGAGGTCGGCCTCGGTGACCGGGGTGACGGCCAGCCGCTTGAGCCCCCGGTCGCTGCCGACGAAGTCCGCCACGTACGGGGTGGCGGGGGCGCCGAGGACGGTGGCGGGGGTGTCGAACTGTTCGATGCGGCCCTGTCCGTAGACGGCCATGCGGTCGCCCATGCGGACGGCCTCCTCGATGTCGTGGGTGACGAGGAGGACGGTCTTGCGGACGGTGGCCTGGAGGGCGAGGAACTCGTTCTGGAGGCGTTCGCGGACCACGGGGTCGACGGCGCCGAAGGGCTCGTCCATGAGGAGGACGGGCGGGTCGGCGGCGAGGGCGCGGGCGACGCCGACGCGCTGGCGCTGGCCGCCGGAGAGCTGGGCGGGGTAGCGGGGGCCGTGGACGGCGGGGTCGAGGCCGACGAGTTCGAGGAGTTCGGCGGCGCGCGCGCGTGCGGCGGACTTCTTCCAGCCGAGGAGGGCGGGGACGGTCGCGGTGTTGTCGAGGACGGTCCGGTGGGGGAAGAGCCCGACCTGCTGGATGACGTAGCCGATCTTGCGGCGCAGGGCGACGGGGTCGACGCCGGCGACGTCCTCGCCGTCGACGAGGACGCGGCCCGAGGTCGGCTCGACGAGCCGGTTCACCATCATCATCGTGGTCGTCTTGCCGCAGCCGGACGGGCCCACCAGGGTGACGAGTTCGCCCTCGGCGACCTCGAAGGAGAGGCCGTCCACGGCGGTGGTGCCGTCGGCGTACCGCTTGGTCACGTGCTCGAACCGGATCATGGTTCCCCATTCTGTCCCCCCGGTGCCGGGGGTGTGTGAAGGGCGTGTTGCCGCCTTGTGGCGGTCCCGGGGGATTGTCGGTGCCGGGGGCTAGTGTCGTCCCACGTGTCGTCAGGGGCGCGTGGGGGTAGGCGGGATTCCGGGGGGAGGGCCGATGGGCGAGCCGAACTGTCTGGTCACGAACGACTGGATCTGCGGGGAGTACCTCCGCACGCGGAGCGGGGAGTTGACGGGGGCGCTGCTCCAGCACGTGGGGATCACGGTGGCGTCCGTGCTGATCGCGCTCGTCGTCGCGGTGCCGCTCGCGCTGCTCGTCCGGGCCAGGCCCCGGTTCGCGGGGCCGGTGCTCGGACTGACCACCCTGCTCTACACGGTGCCGTCGCTCGCGATGTTCTCGCTGCTGCTGCCGTTCTTCGGACTCTCGGCGGCGCTCGTGGTGACCGGTCTCGTGCTGTACGCCCTGACGATCCTCGTGCGGAACGCGCTGGCGGGGCTCGCCGCGGTGCCGGCCGAGACGCGGGAGGCGGCCCGGGGCATGGGGTACGGCTCGCTGCGGATGCTCTGGTCGGTCGAACTGCCGCTGGCGCTGCCGGTCCTGATGGCCGGGGTGCGGATGGCGACGGTCTCCACGGTCGCGCTGACGACGATCGGGTCGGTCGTCGGGCGCGGGGGGCTGGGCAATCTGATCGAGGACGCGCTGCCGTCCTTCTTCAAGGCGCAGGTCCTCGCCGCGTCGGTGCTGTGCGTGCTGCTCGCCGTCGTCGCCGACCTGCTGCTCCTGGGACTCCAGAGGCTGCTGACGCCGTGGACCCGGGTGCGGGCCGTGCCGGGAGGAGACTGAGATGGGGGCCGTGACGGACGCCTGGGGCTGGCTCACCACCGGCGCGCACTGGACGGGCGAGGGCGGCATCGGGCAGCGGCTCGCGGAGCACGTGTACGTGAGCGGGGTGTCGCTCCTGATCGCCGGGGCGGTCGCGCTGCCGCTGGGCCTGTGGCTGGGCCACCTGGGGCGGGGCGGGGCGCTCGCGGTGAACGTGTCCAACGCGGGGCGGGCGGTGCCCGTCTTCGCGGTGCTCGCCCTGTTCATGGTGTCGCCCCTGCGGAACGCCGGGTACGTGCCGACCGTGGTGGCCCTGGTGCTGTTCGCGGTGCCCCCGCTGCTCACCAACGCGTACGTGGGGGTGCGGGAGGTGGACCCGGCGGCGGTGCGGGCCGCGCGGGGCATGGGGATGACGGGGGGCCAGCTCTTCCTGCGGGTCGAACTCCCGCTGGCCCGGCCGGTGATCATGACGGGCGTCCGCTCGGCCGCGGTCCAGGTGGTCGCCACGGCGACGGTCGCGGCCATGGTCGGCCAGGGCGGCCTGGGCCGGATCATCACGACGGGGTTCGCCACGTACGACACGGGGCAGGTGGTGGCGGGCGCCGTGCTCGTGGCCCTGCTCGCCCTCCTGGTGGAGGGGGCGCTCGTGGGCGCGGACCGGCTCCTGGCGGGACCGGTGCCGGGCGCGGAGCGCGGAACGGCCCGGCGGCGCGCCCGTCCGCCCCTCGCGGAGCCGGAGAAGCCGGGGGCGTGAAGCCCCGGACGGCCGGAGTCCCGGGCGACCGGGCAGCCGAAGACCTGAAGAACCGAAGACCTGAAGAACCGAAACAACCGAACAACCGAGCAACCGAGCAACCGAACAACCGAAGAAGCCGACTGGATGGGTGATCTCGTGAACAGGGTCTCGCGTATCGCGGGCGCGCTGCTGGGTACGGCGGCGCTGACCGCCGCCCTCGCGGCGTGCGGCGGTGACAGCCTGGAGGACGGCAGGAAGAAGGCCCCGGGGGGTTCCGGCGACGGCTCCAAGGGGTCGCTGGTCGTGGGCGCGGCCGCCTTCACGGAGTCCAAGGTCCTCGCCGAGCTGTACGCCCAGGTGCTGCGGGGCGCCGGGTACTCCGTGTCCGTCACCACCGTGAAGAACCGCGAACTGTACGAACCCTCCCTGGAGAGCGGCGAGATCGACGTCGTACCGGAATACGCGGCGACGATCGCGGAATTCCTCAACGCGAAGGCGAACGGGCCGAAGGCGCCCGAGGAGAAGCCGGTCGCCTCGGGCGACGCGAAGGCCACGGTGGAGGCGTTGCGGAAGCTCGCCGAGCCGCGCGGTCTGAAGGTGCTCGCGGTCGGGGAGGCGGTCGACCAGAACGCCTTCGCGGTGTCGAGGGAATTCGCCGACAAGAACGGCCTGAAGACCCTTTCGGATCTCGGTGCCGCCAAGCTGAAGGTGAAGATCGCGGCCGGTGACGAATGCGCGGTGCGCCCCTTCTGCGCGCCCGGTCTGAAGAAGGCGTACGGGATCGACGTGGCCGGGATCGACCCCAAGGGCGTCGGTACCCCGCAGGCCAAGCAGGCCGTCAAGGACGGGGTGGACCAGCTGGTCCTGACGACCACCACGGACGCCACGGTGGAGAGTTACGGCCTGGTCTTCCTCACCGACGACAAGAAGCTCCAGAACGCCGACAACGTGCTGCCCGTGGTCAACGCCCGGGACGCCGGTTCTCCCGCGATAGCCGCCGCCCTCGACGGGGTCACCAAGGTGCTGACCACAGTGGATCTCGCCGAACTCAACCGCAGGGTGGATGCCGAGCGCGCGAAGCCGCAGGATGTCGCCGAGGAGTATCTGACGAAGAAGGGGCTGCTCAAGAAGTAGGCGCCGGAGCGGGGGAGTCGGCCCGAAACGGAACCGGAACGACTGATATCCACTTCCGGTGACGAGAAGTGGCCAAGAGATTGCCGGGCCGACCCCCCACAAGGCGCCTACGCACGGTAAATTTCAGGCCATGCCACGTGGACGCCACCGCCATTCCCCGCCTCTGCACAAGCTGCTGCCGCCCTCCGCGGTCGCCGGCACCGCGGTCGTGTGCGCCGCGGTCGCCTGGCTGCCCGGCGACCTGACGGTCGTACGGCTGCTCGCGGCCGCGTCGGCGGCCGCCGCCGTCACCGGTGCCGTCCTCATGCGCGGCTGGGACCGGAGCGCCGGACTGCGGGTCGCCGAACTCTCCCGGGCGCGCGCCGCCGACCAGTGGAAGGCCGAGGAACGGGTCGCCGAACTGGAGTCCGACCTGGAGGAGGCCCGCGCGCTGCGCGCCCGCCTCGACGCCAAGCTGCGCGCCAAGCGCGTGGAACTCGCCGGACTGCGCGGCGAGCACGCCGACCTGCTCCGCCGGTACGCCACCGCCGAGACCGAGCGGGCCAGCGCCCTGGAGGGCCGCCGCGTCCTCGCCCTGGAGGCCCACGGCTCGTCCGGCTCGTCCGGCGGGGGGCCCGGGGCGCTGCCGCCCGGCGGCTCCACGCCCACTCCGGAGACGTTCCGCCGCGCCGCCGGGGCGCTCCGCGACCTCTCCCGCAACGCGGCCGCCCAGCAGGCCCGCCGCACCACCGAGGCGGCCCGCGCCCGTGACCTCGCCGAGCGCGCCGGGGAGACGGAGGAGCAGCGGGGGAAGCACGCGGCGGACGCCGGAACCGGGCAGGGCGTCCGTCCGGCCGCCCTCGCGCTCCCGCCCGCCGGCACCGTCGGCGTGCCCGTCGCGGCCGCGATCGTCCCGTACACCGCCCGCAGGTCCGTCCCGCGCCCCGAGGGGGGCTTCGACTTCTTCGGCACGCAGAAGACGGCGGACGCCATCGAGGCGGTGCGGAACACGGACCTCGCCGACGTCGTGGGCGAGGAGGTGCTGGCCGCGGGCCCCGTGCCCGGCGCCCCGTCCCTCACCCCGGTCGCCGCCCCCGCCGTCCCCCGCAGCCCGGCGCCGCCCCGGACGATCGGCCAGGTCATCGACCTGACCGCGCACGACGAGACGGAACAGCTCGACCTGGCGGAGCTGCGCGGGGCCGTGAACTCGTGACGCACCGCCTCACCGCCTTCCCCGCCGGTGAGGCCGTCCGCCGCCGGGACGAACTCCTCGACCTGTGCGGCCGGGCCTTCGGCGGCGCCCCCTGGCACGAACCGCCGTCCGGCACCGTACGGACCGTGGAGCGGCTGCTCGGTTCGGCGGTCGGGCGGCCCGACTTCCGGGCCGTCGCCGCGTTCGGGCCCGAGGGCGCGCTGCGGGGGTTCGCGGCGGGCTGGACCGACACCCTCCTGACCGGCCGGGAGCCCGCCTTCGAACTCGCCGAACTCGTCGTCGCCCCCGCCCACCAGGGCGCCGGCCTCGGGCGGGCCCTCCACGACGCGCTCCTCACGGGCCTGGCCCCCGGGTCCCGGCTCCTGATGACCCTGGACGTGCCGGAACTGACGAAACGGTACGAACGCTGGGGCTGGTCCGTCACCGACCGGCGGACGACCGGCACGCCGGGTCGCGCGTACGCCGTGATGCGCCGCGAGGACTGAGCGGCGGGACGGTCGCCGCTCGTCTACTTGTCGATGTCGCCGACGACGAAGAAGAGCGAACCCAGGATCGCCACCATGTCCGCGACGAGCGTCCCCGGCAGCAGCTCGGACAGCACCTGGACGTTGTTGAACGAGGCGGACCGCAGCTTGAGCCGGTAGGGCGTCTTCTCGCCCTTCGACACCAGGTAGTAGCCGTTCACGCCGAGCGGGTTCTCGGTCCACGCGTACGTGTGGCCCTCCGGCGCCTTGAGCACCTTCGGCAGCCGCTGGTTGACCGGACCCGGCGGCAGCTCCTCCATCCGGTCCAGGCAGGCGTCCGCCAGGTCCAGGGAGTTGTGCGTCTGTTCGAGCAGGCACTCGAAGCGGGCCAGGCAGTCGCCCTCCCGCCGCACCGCGACCCGCAGGACGTCCCCCAGCTCCCCGTACGCGAGGTACGGCTCGTCCCGCCGCAGGTCGAAGTCGACGCCCGAGGCGCGGGCGACGGGCCCCGACACCCCGTAGGAGTGGACCGCCGCCTCCGACAGGACCCCGATCCCGCGCGTACGGCCCCGGAAGATCTCGTTGCCGAGGACGAGCCGGTCGTACACGTCCATCCGCGACCGCACGTCCGCGACGGCCCGCCGCGTCCGCTCCGTCCACCCGGCGGGCAGGTCCTCCTTGAGGCCGCCGACCCGGTTGAACATGTAGTGCATCCGCCCGCCGGACGCCTCCTCCATCACGGCCTGGAGCTCCTCGCGCTCCCGGAAGGCGTGGAAGACGGGGGTGATGCCGCCCAGTTCGAGGGGGTACGAGCCGAGGAACATGAGGTGGTTGAGGACCCGGTTCAGCTCGGCGAGGAGCGTACGGGTCCACACCGCGCGCTCCGGGACCTCCATGCCCAGCATCCGCTCGACGGCCATCACCACCCCCAGCTCGCTGGAGAAGGCGGACAGCCAGTCGTGGCGGTTGGCCAGCATGACGATCTGCCGGTAGTCCCGCGCCTCGAAGAGCTTCTCCGCGCCCCGGTGCATGTAGCCGACCACCGGCTCCGCCGACCGGACCACCTCGCCGTCGAGGACCAGCCGGAGCCGGAGCACACCGTGGGTCGAGGGGTGCTGCGGCCCGATGTTCAGCACCATGTCGGTGCTCTCCGCCGCGCCGCCGATTCCGACCGTCGTCTCCGTCATGCGGCCAGTATCCCCCGCACGGGAAACCCCCTACGGCCCGTCCGCCCCCCGCACCCGCCGGGTCAGCCAGAGGAAGTCCCCGAGGCCGCCGCGGGCGGTGAGCTCGGCCGCCGTGCCGGCGGAGGCGAGGGCCCTGACGTACCCGGCGGGGTCGGACGAGGCGAGCGCGAGGGGCGGCCGTTCCCCGGACACCCCGAGCCGCCGCAGCGCCTCGCGCTGGGTGACCAGCTCCACGTCCTCCCCGGCGGCCCCGCCGCAGGCGGCCGCGCACGCGTCGAGGGCCACGTGGGACGTCAGGTCGCAGGAGCCGTCCGGGACCGGGGGCACCTCGCGGCCCGCGCGGAAGCCGGTCAGGGAGCCGAAGGGCGGCCGGGCGCCCCGGAGGTGCGCGTAGTCCACGGCCACCGCGCGGCCCTCCGCGAGCGAGGCCACCGCCGCCGCCCAGGCGTCGTCCCGGGGCCGCCCGATCTCGGCCCTGGCCCCGGGCTCCCGCAGGGGCCACCAGCGCTCCAGCCACTCCGCGTCCGGGCCGGAGACGGGCGCGCCGGGCCGTTCCGTGCCGTCCGGGCGGACCTCCACGTACCGGACCGTGCCCGCCGCGTCCGCCTCGGCGACGTCCACCGGCACGTTGTCGAGCCACTCGTTCGCGAGGAGCAGCCCGCGCGTCCCGCGCGGCAACCGGTCCGTCCACTCCACCCGGGGGTCGAGCCCGGACGGGCGGGCGGCGCGCTCGACCGCGTGCGCCCGCACCGAGAGGCCGCTCCCGGCGACCGCCGCGAGCACCGCCGTGAGCAGCTCCCCGCGCCCCGCGCCCACGTCCACCAGGTCCACCCGGTCCGTCCCCAGCTCCCCGGCGACCTCGCCGAGGAGCCGGGCCACCGCCGCCGCGAAGAGCGGGGAGGCGTGCACCGAGGTCCGGAAGTGCCCCGCGGGCCCCTCGGGACGCAGATAGAACCCCCCGGGGCCGTACAGCGCCCGCTCCGTGGCCGCCCGCCACCCCCGCCACCGACACGTCTCATCCGTCACACGCCCCAGTCTCCACCTCCGGGACTAGGGGCCCGGAGCGGAGGATCGACCCCACGGTTGATCCCCTGCCCGCCTCCTTTGCCTACTCTGGGTGACGTGCAGCGCCTCTACGACTTCCTCCGCAGACACCCGACGGGCGTCGACGGCTTCTGGGCCCTCGTCCTCCTCGGGTTCTCCCTGCTGTGGGTGGGGTCGACCTACCCGGCGATCGACCACCCCGTGCTGTACGGGACCGTCGCCGCGCTCCTCTCCCTGGTCGTGGCCCTGCGCCGGCGGGCCCCCGAGAAGATGCTGCTGCTCACCGTCGCGATCGGCCTCGTCCAGCTCGCCCTCGGCCTGATCCCGTTCGTGGCGGACTTCGCCATGCTTGTGATCATCCACACGGTCGCGGCGCACGCCGGGCCGCGCTGGGCGTCCCGCCTCGCCCTCGCGGGCGGGCTGAGCGCGTCCCCCCTCTCCCAGCTGCGCTGGCCGTCCACGGAGTTCAGCTCGTGGATCGTCCGGATCTTCTTCACGGTCATCATGGCCGTCCCGTTCGTCCTCGCCTGGGTCCTCGGCGACTCGCTGCGCACCCGCCGCGCGTACTTCGCGCAGCTGGAGGAGCGGGCCTTCCGCCTGGAGCAGGAGCGCGAGGCCCAGGCGAAGGTCGCGGTCGCCGCCGAGCGGGCCAGGATCGCCCGCGAGCTGCACGACGTCGTCGCGCACAACGTGTCGGTGATGGTGGTCCAGGCCGACGGCGCCGCCTACGTCATGGACACCTCCCCGGAGACCGCGAAGCAGGCCCTGGAGACCATCTCCGGCACGGGCCGGCAGGCGCTCGCCGAGATGCGCAGGCTCCTCGGCATCCTGCGCACCGGGGAGCACGAGGAGGCCGGGGAGTACGTGCCGCAGCCCGACGTGCGGCAGATCGAGGACCTGGTCGAGCAGGTCCGCGGCGCCGGCCTCACCGTCGACTTCGCGATCGAGGGGAGCCCGCGCCCGCTGCCCAGCGGCGTCGAGCTCACCGCGTACCGGATCGTGCAGGAAGCCCTCACCAACACCCGCAAGCACGGCGGCCCCGACGCGGGCGCCAGCGTCCGGCTGGTCTACTTCGACGACGGCCTCGGCCTGCTCGTCGAGGACGACGGCCGGGGAGCGCCCCAGGGGATGTACGAGGACGGGGGCGCCGACGGACGGGGCCACGGCCTGATCGGCATGCGGGAGCGGATCGGCATGGTCGGCGGCACCCTGGACGCGGGACCGCGACCCGGCGGAGGCTTCCGGATCAGCGCCCTGCTCCCCCTCAAGCCCGCCCACTGACGACCCCCGAACCCCGAGGAACCGCCCCTATGCCCTCCATCCGCGTGATGCTCGTCGACGACCAGGCGCTGCTGCGCACCGGCTTCCGCATGGTGCTCGCCGCCCAGCCGGACATGGAGGTGGTGGCCGAGGCGGGCGACGGGGTCGAGGCCCTCGAAGTGCTGCGGTCCACGGCGGTCGACGTCGTCCTGATGGACGTGCGCATGCCGAAGCTGGACGGGGTGGAGGCGACGCGGCGGATCTGCGCCGCCCCCGGCGCCCCGAAAGTGCTGATCCTGACCACCTTCGACCTCGACGAGTACGCCTTCTCCGGCCTGAAGGCGGGGGCGAGCGGCTTCCTGCTGAAGGACGTGCCGCCGGGGGAGCTGCTCGGCGCGATCCGCTCGGTGCACAGCGGGGACGCCGTGGTGGCGCCCTCGACCACCCGCCGGCTCCTGGACCGCTTCTCGCCCCTGCTGCCGTCGTCGGGCAAGGAGCCCGAGCACACCGGACTGGCGCGCCTGACGGACCGGGAGCGCGAGGTGATGATGCTGGTCGCGCAGGGCCTGTCGAACGGCGAGATCGCCGCCCGGCTCGTCCTCTCCGAGGCGACGGTGAAGACGCACGTGGGCCGCATCCTGACCAAGCTGGGCCTGCGCGACCGCGTCCAGGTCGTGGTCCTCGCGTACGAGTCGGGCCTGGTCAGGGCGGGCGGCGGGGGCGCGGCCTGACGTCCCCTCGGCGCCCGACGCGCGAGAGGAAGCCCGGCCCTCAGTGCTGCCAGGTCGCGGGCCACCTCTCAGCGCCCGACGCGCGAGAGGAAGTCCCGTACCGCCTCCCGCACCTCGGCCGCCGTCCACTCCAGGCCGGGGCCCGCCACCGTCAGCTCCGTCACGGCCACCCCCGGCGGACCGCCCGCGCCCGGGGCGGACCAGCGGCGGAAGAGGGCGGTGCCGGTGGCCTCGGTCTGGGCGAGGGCCGCCGCCGTCAGGTCGTCGGGGGCGTACGGGAGCCAGACCTGGAACTGGTGGGTGTGCGGGACCTCCGGGTGGACGCGGAACCAGCCCGTGCCCGCCTCCGCGAGCGCCTCCCGGACCGCGCCGGCCACCACGCGCGCGTGGGCCGCGTACGCGGGCAGCCGGGGCAGTTCGACGTCCAGGCCCCGCAGCGCGGAGAGCGCCGCCGGGTACTGCTGGAAGACCTGGCCGCCGTACCGGTGCCGCCAGACCCGGGCCTCCTCCATGACGTCCCCGGGCCCGGCGAGCGCGGCCCCCGACAGACCGCCGAGGGACTTGTAGAACGACACGTACACGCTGTCGGCGAGCCCCGCGATCTCCGCGAGCCCCCGGCCGAAGCGGGCCGTGCACTCCCACAGCCGGGCGCCGTCGAAGTGGACCACCGCGTCCCGTTCCCGGGCCGCCTCCACCACCTCGGTCAGCTCCTCCCAGGTGGGCAGCACGAAGCCGGCGTCCCGCAGCGGCAGCTCCAGCATCAGCGTCCCGAACGGCTCCGGGTGGTCCCGCACCTCCTCGGCCGTGGGCAGCCGGGGCGCGTCGGTGGGGTGGACGGTGCGCAGCCCGGAGACGGCCGCGAGCGCCCCGCCCTCGTGGACCTCCGGGTGGGCGAGCGGGTGGAGGGCGACGACCGGGCTGCCGGTGCGCCCGGCCCAGCAGCGCAGCGCCACCTGCTGGGCCATGGTGCCGGTCGGGAAGAAGACGGCGTCGGGGAGGCCCAGCTCCTCGGCGACCCGCCGCTCCACCGTCTCCACCAGGGCGTCCCCGTACGTGTCGGGGAGGGCCCCGCCGTGGCCGGACTCCTCCGCCCAGTCGGCCAGCTCGCGCAGCCGCTCCCCGACCGTGCCGTCCGCGGGGGAGCGCCACAGCGTGCGCCGGGCTCCGCCCCAGACCCTCGCCCGGCGCAGCCGGGCCGTCTGCTCGTCCACGGGTTCCACAGGTTCCACAGGTTCCGGTTCCACGGGGTCCGGGGCGTCCCCGGTCCGGCCGGTGTCCACAGTTCCCCCGGCCCCCTCGGCGTCCCCGGCCCCCTCGGCGTCCCCGGCCCCCGGGGCGTCCGCGGTCACGGCCTTCGCGGGCCCCGGGGCGTTCACGGGGTCACCGGCTTCCACAGGATTCATGAGCCGATCATCACACCGCCGTCCCCACCCTGTGGACGGCCACGGAGGGGCGCGTACCGCTGGCGTAGCATGACCAGAAATCGTCCGGTACCCGCCGAGGACTGGAACGGAAGGCCGTCCCCACCGTGAACGCACCAGCAGCGCCAGAGCCCCGGGCCGAGGACCGACCCGCCCGGCTCACCGTCGGAGTCGTCGGCGCCGGCCGGGTGGGCCCCGCCCTCGCCGCCGCCCTCCGGCTCGCGGGACACCGTCCCGTCGCCGTCTCCGCCGTCTCCGACGCCTCCCGGCGCCGTGCCGCCGTACTCCTGCCGGACGTCCCGGTCGTGGAGCCCGCCCGCGTCCTCGCCCTCGCCGACCTGGTCCTGCTGACCGTGCCGGACGACGCCCTGCCCGGCCTCGTCGAAGGGCTCGCGGACACCGGGGCCGTACGACCGGGGCAGCTGATCGCGCACACCTCGGGGCGGTACGGGACGCGGGTCCTCGACCCCGCCCTCCGGGCCGGCGCCCTGCCGCTCGCCCTGCACCCCGCCATGACCTTCACCGGCACCCCCGTGGACGTCCAGCGGCTCGCCGGGTGCTCCTTCGGCGTGACCGCGCCCGAGGAGCTGCGGCTCGCCGCCGAGGCCCTGGTGATCGAGATGGGCGGCGAGCCCGAGTGGATCGCCGAGGAGGCCCGCCCGCTCTACCACGCGGCCCTCGCCCTGGGCGCGAACCACCTGGTCACCCTGGTGGCCCAGTCGATGGAGCTGCTCCACAAGGCCGGGGTCACCGCTCCCGACCGGATGCTCGGTCCCCTCCTGGGCGCCGCCCTGGACAACGCCCTGCGGTCCGGCGACGCGGCCCTCACCGGGCCCGTCGCGCGCGGTGACGCCGGTACGGTCGCCGCCCACGTCGCCGAACTGCGCGCGCACGCCCCCGGCACCGTCGCCGGCTACCTGGCGATGGCCCGGGCGACCGCCGACCGGGCGCTGGCGCACGGCCTGCTCAAGCCCGAGCCGGCCGAAGCCCTGCTGGAGGTGCTCGCCGACGGCTCGGCGGGCGCGGCCGGCACCACCGGGTCCGCCGACGGGCCGCGAGGAGACGACCGATGAACCCGCCCGTCCGCGACCGCGCCGCCGACCGGCCCGACGACGACCGCGCCGCCGGCCGGCCCGTCCGCCACGCGCCGGCCGCGCTGGTCCCCACGGCCGGGGAGCTGCGCGCCGCCGCCGCCCGCCACGGCGTCCCCGGCCGCAACGCCGTGGTCATGACCATGGGCGCGCTCCACGAGGGCCACGCCACCCTGATCCGTGCCGCACGCGCGCGCGTGGGCAGCGAGGGCTTCGTCGTCGTCACCGTCTTCGTCAACCCGCTCCAGTTCGGCGCGGGCGAGGACCTCGACCGCTACCCGCGCACCCTCGACGCCGACCTGGAGCTGGCCTTCGGCGCGGGCGCGAGCGTCGTCTTCGCGCCCTCCGCGGAGGAGGTCTACCCGGGCGGCGAGCCCCAGGTCCGGATCACCGCCGGCCCCATGGGCGAACGCCTCGAAGGCGCCTCCCGGCCCGGCCACTTCGACGGCATGCTGACCGTCGTCGCCAAGCTCCTCCACCTCACCGGCCCCGACCTGGCCTTCTTCGGCCAGAAGGACGCCCAGCAGCTGGCCCTGATCCGGCGCATGGTCCGCGACCTGAACTTCCCGGTCGAGATCGTCGGCGTCGAGACCGTCCGCGAGGACGACGGCCTGGCCCTCTCCAGCCGCAACCGCTACCTGTCGGCCGGGGAGCGCCGTACGGCCCTCGCGCTGTCCCGCGCGCTGTTCGCCGGCCGGCAGCGGCTCGCCGCCCAGGAGGCGCTGCGCGCGCGGGCCACCGCCCTGCCCGGCGTACGGGACCGGGCCGAAGCGCTCTCCCGGCTCGGCGAGGCGCGGGCCGCCGCCGACGCCCACGCGGTCGCGCAGGCCGCCGAGGGCGGCGGCGCCGAAGCCGTGCGCGCCGCGGCCCGCGCCGTCCTGGACGAGGCGGCGGCGGCCGAACCGCCGCTCGTCCTCGACTACCTGGCCCTGGTCGACCCGGCCGACTTCACCGAGGTCGAGGACGACCACACCGGGGAGGCGGTCCTCGCCGTCGCCGCGCGCGTGGGAAGCACACGGCTCATCGACAACGTCCCCCTCATCCTCGGAGCCGCCACGTGACCGGAACCCGGCTGCACGCCCCCGAACCGGGCTGGGCCCTCGACGCCGACGTCGTCGTGGTCGGCTCCGGCGTCGCCGGTCTCACCGCCGCCCTGCGCTGCACCGCCGCCGGACTCCGCACGGTCGTGGTCACCAAGGCGTCCCTCGACGACGGCTCCACCCGCTGGGCCCAGGGCGGCATCGCCGCCGCGCTCGGCGAGGGCGACACCCCCGAGCAGCACCTGGACGACACCCTCGTGGCCGGTGCCGGACTCTGCGACGAGCGGGCCGTGCGGACCCTGGTCACGGAGGGCCCCGGCGCCGTCCGCCGGCTGATCGAGACCGGCGCCCACTTCGACACGACCTCCGGCGGCGAGCTCTCGCTGACCCGCGAGGGCGGCCACCACCGGCGCCGGATCGCCCACGCGGGCGGCGACGCGACCGGCGCCGAGATCTCCCGCGCGCTGGTCGGGGCGATACGCGACCGGGGCGTGCGCACCGTCGAGCACGCCCTCGTCCTGGACCTCCTCACGGACGACGGGGGCCGGACGGCCGGGGTGACCCTGCACGTCATGGGCGAGGGGCAGCACGACGGCGTCGGCGCCGTCCACGCCCCCGCGGTGGTCCTCGCCACCGGCGGCATGGGCCAGATCTTCTCCGCGACCACCAACCCGCCGGTCTCGACCGGCGACGGCGTCGCGCTCGCGCTGCGCGCCGGGGCCGAGGTCTCCGACCTGGAGTTCGTCCAGTTCCACCCGACCGTGCTCTTCCTGGGGACGGACGCCGAGGGGCAGCAGCCGCTGGTCTCCGAGGCGGTGCGGGGCGAGGGCGCCCACCTGGTCGACGCCGACGGGGTCCGCTTCATGCTGGGACAGCACGAGCTGGCCGAGCTGGCGCCCCGGGACGTCGTCGCCAAGGCGATCACCCGCCGGATGCGGGAGCGGGGCGCCGACCACATGTACCTCGACGCCCGCCACTTCGGGGCCGCGATGTGGGAGCGGCGCTTCCCGACGATCCTGGCGGCCTGCCGTGCCCACGGCATCGACCCGGTGACCGAGCCGGTCCCGGTGGCCCCCGCCGCCCACTACGCCTCCGGCGGCGTCCGCACGGACCTGTACGGCCGGACCACCGTCCCCGGCCTGTACGCGTGCGGGGAGGTCGCCTGCACGGGCGTCCACGGCGCCAACCGGCTCGCCTCGAACTCGCTCCTGGAGGGCCTGGTCTTCGCCGAGCGGATCGCGGAGGACATCGCCGCGAACGGCCCGCACCGCGAGGGGACGCCGGTCCCGGCCGCCCCGGCGCGGACGGTGCCGGTGCCCGACCCCGCGCTGCGCCCCGTACTCCAGCGGATCATGAGCGCGGACGCGGGCGTGCTGCGTTCCGGGGAGAGCCTGCGCAGGGCGGCCGGGGCCCTGGAGTCCCTGGGCGCGGACACCGCCGCGGGCCACCCTGGCAAGGGCGCCGAGCCCTGCACCGAGGCGTGGGAGGCGGCCAACCTCCTGGAGGTCTCCGGCGCCCTGGTGGCGGCGGCCCTCGTCCGCGAGGAGACCCGCGGCTGCCACTGGCGCGAGGACCGGCCCGCACGCGACGACGACGCGTGGCGGCGCCACCTGGTCGTGCGCCGCGCCCCCGGCGGCACGCTCGCCGTCCGCCCCACCGCCACCGCGGACCTTCCCCCCGTCACCGCCCGAACAGCCGAGGAGTCGCAGTCGTGAGCACGCCCGAGGAAGCCCGTCCCGAGCCCGTGGACGTCCCTCTCATCCAGATCAGCGCCTCCGGGCCGGCCGCCGGGGAGACCGGCGGCTGCGGCGACGGCTGCGGCTGCGGCGGCGGCGAGGAGTTCGAGTGCGGGCTCGACCCGGCGCTCGCCGCGCTGCTCGCGGAGGCCGGCCTCGACCCGGTCCAGGTCGAGGACGTCGCCCATCTGGCGATCGCCGAGGACCTGGACGGCGGGGTGGACGTGACGACCGTGGCGACCGTTCCCGAGGAGGCCGTCGCCACCGCCGACTTCACCGCCCGCGAGGCGGGTGTGGTGGCCGGCCTGCGGGTCGCGGAGGCGGTCCTGTCGATCGTCTGCACCGACGAGTTCGAGGTCGAGCGGCACGTCGAGGACGGCGAGCGCGTCGAGGCCGGGACCGTGCTCCTGAGCGTCACCGCCCGCACCCGCGACCTGCTCACCGGCGAGCGCAGCGCCCTCAACGTCCTGTGCCGCCTCTCCGGCATCGCCACCGCCACGCGCGCGTGGGCCGACGCCCTGGAGGGCACGCGGGCGAAGGTCCGCGACACCCGCAAGACGACGCCGGGCCTGCGCGCCCTGGAGAAGTACGCGGTCCGCTGCGGCGGCGGCGTCAACCACCGCATGTCGCTCTCCGACGCGGCCCTGGTGAAGGACAACCACGTGGTGGCGGCCGGCGGCGTGGCCGAGGCGTTCAAGGCCGTGCGCGAGCTGTTCCCCGAGGTGCCGATCGAGGTCGAGGTGGACACGATGCACCAGGTCCGCGAGGTCCTGGACGCCGGCGCCGACCTGATCCTGCTCGACAACTTCACCCCGGACGAGACCGCGGAGGCCGTCGCGCTCGTCGCGGGCCGCGCCGTCCTGGAGTCCTCGGGCCGCCTGACCCTGGAGAACGCGGCGGCGTACGCGGCGACGGGCGTCGACTACCTGGCGGTCGGCGGCCTCACCCACTCCTCCCCGATCCTCGACATCGGCCTCGACCTGCGCGAGGTGCGGGCCTGATGCTGCTCACCATCGACGTCGGCAACACGCACACGGTCCTCGGCCTCTTCGACGGGGACGAGATCGTCGAGCACTGGCGGATCTCCACGGACCCGCGCAGGACCGCCGACGAGATGGCGGTCCTGCTCCAGGGCCTCATGGGCATGCACCCGCTGCTCGGCGTCGAGCTGGGCGACGGCATCGAGGGCATCGCCATCTGCGCGACGGTCCCCTCGGTCCTGCACGAGCTGCGCGAGGTCACCCGCCGGTACTACGGCGACGTTCCGGCGGTCCTGGTGGAGCCGGGCGTCAAGACGGGCATCCCGATCATCACCGACAACCCGAAGGAGGTCGGCGCGGACCGCGTCGTCAACGCGGCCGCGGCGGTCGAGCTGTACGGCGGCCCGGCGATCGTCGTGGACTTCGGCACGGCGACGACGTACGACGCGGTCACCGCGCGCGGGGAGTACGCGGGCGGGGCGATCGCGCCGGGCATCGAGATCTCCGTGGAGGCGCTGGGCGTGCGCGGGGCGATGCTCCGCAAGATCGAGCTGGCCCGTCCGCGCAACGTGATCGGCAAGAACACGGTCGAGGCGATGCAGTCCGGCATCATCTACGGCTACGCGGGCCAGGTCGACGGCGTGGTGTCCCGGATGAAGCGGGAGCTCGTCGGCCCGGACGGCGACCCCTCCGACGTGACGGTGATCGCGACGGGCGGTCTGGCCCCGATGGTCCTCGGCGAGTCGCGGGAGATCGACGAGCACGAGCCCTGGCTGACCCTGATCGGCCTGCGCCTGGTGTACGAGCGGAACGCCTCGCGGATGTGAGGCGCGACCCCGTCGCGCCGGCCGCCCCCGGTGGCCCGCGCGCGGGGGCCGGGTGCGGGCCGGGGCCGGATACGTGACGGGCCCGGGTGCGCGACGGGCGGGCCGTGTGGGACGCCGCCGTCCGCGCCCCGGGCGTCCGGCCGACGGCGCGCCGAAACGAGCGCTAAGCGGAAATTGTCCGATTAGCGCGTATCGTCGGCCCATGCCCACGCCATACGGATCTCGCGGCGGCATGGCCTTCGGCGCGGACGAGCTGCGCGTGCTCCGCCGCGCCCTCGCCGCCGCCCTCGGCCCCGCCCCCCTCCAGGACCAGGACGTCCAGGACTGTCTGCGCCTGACCGCATCCCTGGACGAGGCGGTACGCGAGGCCGATCGGCTGCGCGCCTTCCTCCTCGCCGACCTGACCCGCTACCGCGAGGCGCTGCCCGGCTCCCTCGGCGGCTACCTGGGGCTCCTCCGGGAGGCCCTGGCCGCCGGGTACGACCCCGGCGCCGACGACCTCGCCGCCCTGCGCGCGCTGCGCGGCAACCCGGCCGCCGCCGCACTCCTGTCCCGCTGCCAGGGCCTCGCCGAGCGTTCCGTACGCGCGCGCCTGGCCCGGGTCACCCAGGCCACCGCCTCCGCCTCCCGCGCCCCCCGGACCCGGCTGCTCGCCCTCCCCGGCGGGCGCGCGGCGGGCGACGGGCCCCGCCCCGCGCCGCCCGCCCCGGAGGAGCGGCCGGTGCCCAAGCCCTCCGAGGTGTTCCCGCCGCGCCGGCGGCCCGTTCCGCCGCCCCCGCCCGAGGAGCGGGCCGCCGGATAGCTACCCTGGTCGTCATGGACTACGTATCCGCGCTCCTGCCCCCCGTCGTGATGGCCGCGTTCTTCATCGGCCTCGTCGTCACGATCGTCAAGAGCCAGGGCGGCCCGAACAAGGCCAAGGAGGACGCCGTCGTGGACGCCGCCCTCGCCCGCGCCGAGGCCGCCCGCCGGCCGGAGGGCTCCACCGCCTCCTGATCCCGGGGGTTCCGGAACACCGGGGACGCGCGGCCTTTCGAGGCCGTGCGTCCTTTTTGTTCGTCTCGGTGTCGTCAATCGACCCTTTTTGGCGTTTTGCGCATTAGGGTGGCGCTGTGCCCCGTCCCTTGGGAGAGCTCGAAGACGCCGTCATGACGCGCGTATGGCAATGGAACCGTCCGGTGACCGTCCGGGAAGTTCTGGAGGACCTCCAGCGGGAACGTTCCATCGCCTACACCACCGTCATGACCGTCATGGACAATCTCCACCAGAAGGGCTGGGTCCGCAGAGAGGTCGAAGGCCGCGCCTATCGCTATACGGCGGTCTCCACCCGGGCCGCCTACGCGGCCGCACTGATGAACGAGGCGTGGTCCCGGAGCGACAATCCGGCTGCCGCCCTCGTCGCCTTCTTCGGGATGATGTCGCAGGATCAGCGCGAGGCGCTCGACGACGCCATTCGGATCGTCCGGCGCGACACTCCGCAGTCCGCCCCGCCCGCGGAGGGCGACGACGGAACCGGGGCCCGGGAGCGATAACGTCCCCCCATGTCGCCGTCCGCCTCTCCGGCCCCCTCCGAAGCCGTCACCGTGCGCAGGGCCCGCACCACCGATGTCACCGCCGTCCGCCGGCTCGTCGATCCTTTCGTCCGGCGCGGCATCCTGCTCGACAAGGCGACCGTGACGCTTTACGAGTCCATCCAGGAGTTCTGGGTCGCGGAACGCGACGAGGACGGCGTCGTCGTCGGCTGCGGGGCGCTCCACGTGATGTGGGAAGACCTCGCCGAAGTGCGCACTCTCGCCGTCGATCCCGCGTTCAGGGGAGCCGGTGTGGGGCATCAGGTGCTCGACAAGTTGTTGCACACCGCCCGGTGGCTCGGGGTGCGGCGGGTATTCTGCCTGACCTTCGAAGTCGACTTCTTCGCGAAGCACGGCTTCGTCGAGATCGGTGAGACGCCGGTCGACGGGGATGTGTACAGCGAGCTTCTGCGTTCCTATGACGAGGGAGTCGCGGAGTTCCTCGGTCTCGAACGAGTGAAGCCGAACACCTTGGGCAACAGTCGGATGCTTCTGCACCTGTGACGGGGAACCGGCCCGAACGCCGCCCGAACCCTATGTCCGAAACGCGCACGTTTCCCGCGTCCCCGGGCTTCTGAACCCCTCCCGGGGGTTTGTGTTTTGCAGGGAAAAGCGGTTTCCTTTCCGCGTACTGCATTTTCGATGAAAGGAAAGCCGGTGGCACAGAAGGTTCAGGTCCTTCTTGTCGACGACCTCGACGGCGTCGAGGCGGACGAGACCGTGACGTTCGCGCTGGACGGCAAGAGCTACGAGATCGACCTCACCACCGCCAACGCGGAAAAGCTCCGTGGTCTTCTCGAGCCCTACACCAAGAGCGGCCGGCGCACCGGTGGCCGCGCCGCCGCCCCCCGGGGCAAGGGCCGGGTCGCCGCCGGCGGCAACGCCGACACCGCGAAGATCCGCGCGTGGGCCAAGGAGAACGGCTACGAGGTGAACGACCGCGGCCGCGTTCCGGCGAAGGTCAAGGCCGCCTACGAGGACGCGAACCGCTGAGGCGACAGCTGCTGAGCCGCCGGCCCCCGGGCCCGGGCACTCAGCAGCCGCACCCGGTGGCACTCGGCCGCGGCGGCGGCCACGAGCCGTGCCAGGCAGGGGACGCCCGCACCGTCCCGCGGCGCGGCCCGCAGGGCGGGGAGCGAGGCGGCGGCCCCGCGCCCCGGCACGGGCGGCCGCAGCCACACGGCGGCGCCCGGCGCGCCGGAGCCGCCCCGCCCCGGCGGGAGGGGCGCGGTCATCCGGCCACCGGCGCCGAGGGCGGTGAGGTCCAGCGCGATCCCGCCCCACTCCAGCCAGTCGAGCAGCCCCGGCAGCTCCTCCGCGCCCCCCTCGGCCACGAGCAGCGCCATCCGGTGCCCCGCCAGGGCCACCGGCCCGGTCGCCCCGCCCAGCCGCCGCAGGACGCCGCGGCCGGCGTCGGCGGGCAGCTCCAGGACGTCGAAGCACACCCCCGTGACCAGTTCCAGCGGCGGGCCCGCCACCGTCGTCCAGCCGAGTGCGTCCTCGTACCACCGCGCCGGGCCGGCGTCGGGCGGCACACGGGGGGACGGGACGGCGAGGACCATGCCCGGGGAACTCCTCCGGGCGCGTCTTGGTTACGCATCCGAAGACGACGGTGCCGCCGCTCCGTGACGCACCGTCCGCCTCCGGGCGCGTGCCGTGTCCGGGATGAGGCGTACGTGTGCATTCGAGCGCGCAAGGATGTTCGCTGGTAGCGGAGGGAACCGGGGTTCCCCGCATGGAGTGTCCGTACTTACGGGTAAGACATTCCTAGTGGAGAGGGGTGGCCCCGCGGACCCGGGCGTCTCGCGTTCGCCATCGGCGTACTGAAGGCGCGGCTTACTACTTGGCCTGCGGGAACATCGTCTCGCACCATCGGGTTGGAGCATTTGTCGGCTGTTCGGCAGCAGGTCTCCCCGCGAAGAGGGGGGTGATCCGGACGGATGTCGGCAGTTGGAATGAGCGGTCCCCGCTCGCGGGACTAAGCTGCGGAAGGACAGGGAGGGGATCGACCCCTAACTGACTGACCGCTCTGAGGAGCGATTAACGATGTTCGAGAGGTTCACCGACCGCGCGCGGCGGGTTGTCGTCCTGGCTCAGGAAGAAGCCCGGATGCTCAACCACAACTACATCGGCACCGAGCACATCCTTCTGGGCCTTATCCACGAGGGTGAGGGTGTCGCCGCTAAGGCCCTGGAGAGCCTCGGGATTTCGCTCGAGGCGGTCCGCCAGCAGGTGGAGGAGATCATCGGGCAGGGCCAGCAGGCCCCGTCCGGGCACATCCCCTTCACCCCTCGTGCCAAGAAGGTCCTGGAGCTGTCGCTCCGCGAGGCCCTCCAGCTCGGCCACAACTACATCGGCACCGAGCACATCCTGCTCGGCCTGATCCGCGAGGGCGAGGGCGTCGCCGCCCAGGTCCTCGTGAAGCTGGGCGCCGACCTCAACCGGGTCCGGCAGCAGGTCATCCAGCTGCTCTCCGGCTACCAGAGCGGCAAGGAAGCCGCCACGGCCGGCGGCCCCGCCGAGGGCACGCCCTCGACGTCCCTGGTCCTCGACCAGTTCGGCCGCAACCTCACCCAGGCGGCCCGCGAATCCAAGCTCGACCCGGTCATCGGGCGCGAGAAGGAGATCGAGCGGGTCATGCAGGTGCTGTCCCGCCGTACCAAGAACAACCCGGTCCTCATTGGCGAGCCCGGCGTCGGCAAGACCGCCGTCGTCGAGGGCCTGGCCCAGGCCATCGTCAAGGGCGAGGTGCCCGAGACCCTCAAGGACAAGCACCTCTACACCCTGGACCTCGGCGCCCTGGTCGCCGGCTCCCGCTACCGCGGTGACTTCGAGGAGCGCCTGAAGAAGGTCCTCAAGGAGATCCGCACCCGCGGCGACATCATCCTGTTCATCGACGAGCTCCACACCCTCGTGGGTGCGGGCGCCGCCGAGGGCGCGATCGACGCCGCCAGCATCCTCAAGCCGATGCTGGCCCGCGGTGAGCTCCAGACCATCGGTGCCACCACGCTCGACGAGTACCGGAAGTACCTGGAGAAGGACGCGGCCCTCGAGCGCCGCTTCCAGCCCATCCAGGTCGCCGAGCCGTCGCTGCCGCACACCATCGAGATCCTCAAGGGCCTGCGCGACCGGTACGAGGCCCACCACCGGGTCTCCATCACCGACGAGGCCCTCGTCCAGGCCGCGACCCTGGCCGACCGGTACATCTCGGACCGCTTCCTGCCGGACAAGGCGATCGACCTGATCGACGAGGCCGGTTCCCGGATGCGCATCCGCCGGATGACCGCGCCGCCGGACCTCCGCGAGTTCGACGAGAAGATCGCCGACGTCCGCCGGGACAAGGAGTCCGCGATCGACTCGCAGGACTTCGAGAAGGCCGCCTCCCTGCGCGACAAGGAGAAGCAGCTCCTCGCCGCGAAGACCAAGCGGGAGAAGGAGTGGAAGGCCGGCGACATGGACGTCGTCGCCGAGGTCGACGGCGAGCTGATCGCCGAGGTCCTCGCGACCGCCACCGGCATCCCGGTCTTCAAGCTGACCGAGGAGGAGTCCTCGCGCCTGCTCCGCATGGAGGACGAGCTGCACAAGCGCGTCATCGGCCAGAAGGACGCCGTCATCGGTCTCTCGCGGGCCATCCGCCGTACGCGGGCCGGCCTGAAGGACCCGAAGCGCCCCGGTGGCTCGTTCATCTTCGCCGGTCCGTCCGGTGTCGGTAAGACCGAGCTGTCGAAGGCCCTCGCCGAATTCCTCTTCGGCGACGAGGACGCGATGATCTCCCTCGACATGTCGGAGTTCAGCGAGAAGCACACGGTTTCCCGTCTCTTCGGTTCGCCGCCCGGATACGTCGGCTACGAAGAGGGCGGCCAGCTCACCGAGAAGGTGCGCCGCAAGCCGTTCTCCGTCGTCCTCTTCGACGAGGTCGAGAAGGCCCACCCCGATATCTTCAATTCCCTTCTCCAGATCCTGGAGGACGGTCGTCTGACCGACTCCCAGGGCCGGGTCGTGGACTTCAAGAACACGGTCATCATCATGACGACCAACCTCGGGACCAGGGACATCTCGAAGGGCTTCAACCTGGGCTTCGCGGCCCAGGGCGACACGAAGTCCAACTACGAGCGGATGAAGGCGAAGGTCAGCGACGAGCTGAAGCAGCACTTCCGTCCGGAGTTCCTCAACCGCGTGGACGACATCATCGTCTTCCCGCAGCTGACGCAGGACGACATCCTCCAGATCGTCGACCTGATGATCGGCCGCGTGGACGAGCGCCTCAAGGACCGGGACATGGGCATCGAGCTCTCCCAGTCCGCGAAGGAGCTGCTCGCCAAGAAGGGCTACGACCCGGTCATGGGCGCCCGGCCGCTGCGCCGGACGATCCAGCGCGAGATCGAGGACACGCTCTCGGAGAAGATCCTCTTCGGCGAGCTGCGCCCCGGTCACATCGTGGTCGTGGACACGGAGGGCGAGGGCGAGGAGCGCAAGTTCACCTTCCGCGGCGAGGAGAAGTCGGCGCTGCCGGACGCTCCTCCGGTGGAGGCGGCGGGCGGCTCGGGCCCGAACCTCTCGAAGGACGCGTGACGCCGCGCCGAACGCGTAGCGTGACGAGGGGCGGCCCCGGAACCATTCGGTTCCGGGGCCGCCCCTCGTTCATCGTCCCGGGAGGGCCCAGCTGCTCCGGGCGCGGTGGACGTTGACGGTGCGCAGCTCCCCGAAGGGCTCCAGCACGGAGCGGTCGTACGAGGGGGGCAGATCGTCGCCGAAGAGGTGGAGGGCCCGGAGCCCGGGGAAGGCACGGGCGAGCGCCTCGAAGGGCGGCCGGCCGGACGCGACCCGTATGTTCACGTCCGTCACACCCGGCAGACCGAGGTCGGCGACGTGTTCGAGCACCGCCGCCCTGCTCTGGCAGAGATCGAGGTGCCGGACGTGGGGGAGCAGCGGGCGCAGCAGCTCCAGGCCGCGTTTCGTGACGTTGTAGCGGATGTCCAGGCGTTCGGGGCGGAGACCGAGGGCGGCCAGGGCGCCGGCCTGCTCGTCGTTCGTCACGGTGTAGAACAGCCGGTCCGGGTCCAGCCGCGAGACGACCTCCTCCGCATACCGCTCCGTGTCGAACCGGGACCACGCCCAGACGAGCTGCGAGCGGACGTCCAGTGACCGGTGCCGTGCGAAGCGGGCGAGGTAGGGGAGCGACGCGTCGGTCGTGACGCGGGTCGCGGTGATCACCGAGGTGCGCGCCTCGTCGTCGGTCAGTTCCTCCGGCGAGCCCAGCAGCTCCAGTACCAGGGGACCGACCTCTGCCAGCTGCCGCGCCTCCTCGGGCGTGCGGGGCGGGACCACCTCGGCCGTCCGCCGCAGCACCTCCCGGCGGACCTCCGGGGGCACCTCCGTCGCGTGGTCCAGGGCCGTCGCCGCCAGCAGGGTGAGGCGCAGCCGGATCTGGCGGTCCTCGGCCGCGTCCGCCGCTCCCAGCAGTTCCCGCAGGATCTCCGCGCACTCGCGCGGCCGGGCGTGGCCCACCGCCATGCGGATGACGTCCTCCCACTGGTCGTCGGCCGCGTGGCGGACCAGGACGCCGATGTCCCAGTGGTCCACGAGGGCCTTCGCGGCCAGGTGGTCCTGGAAGGTGCGGTGCACGAACTCGACCGTGTCCGCCGTCGGTTCGCGCAGGAGGCCGCTGCGGTGCAGGAGGTGGGTGAAGACCTCGTCCGGGGAGTACGCGGAGGCGTCCGGTACGGCCGGTACGGCCTCGGCGACGACCGCCCCGGCGCGGGCGCGGTCCATCTGCGTGCGCCCGTTCAGCGTCAGCCAGTACGCCAGGCGCTGGACCAGCTGGATCTGCGGGGCCTCGTCCAGGGTGACCCCGGTCGGGGCGCCCATGTCCCGCTCGCGGTCGCGCCGGGACAGGAGCATGGAGAGGGCCGCCTCGTAGAGCGCCTTGCGGCCCCGGGGCAGGAAACCGCGCCGGTCGCGGTGGAGGGCGCAGATCAGGCCGCACATCAGGGGGTTGGTGGCGAGCCGGGCCACGGGCCCGTCGGTGCGCAGGGAGTCCAGGAGCGGCTGCTCGTACCCGGCCGCGTCCGGTCCGGCGGCCTCGTGCCAGCGGCGTACGAAGGTGGTGACCTCCGCGCGGCCCATGGGCGCGAGGGTCAGTTCGGCGAAGCCGTCCGGGGCCAGCCAGTCGTCCCGCACGGCGGTGGGGCGGGAGGTGACGAGCCAGCGGTTGCCCTCGTACGCGCCGAGGAGGTCGCGCAGCCAGTCCCGGGCGCGGGCCCGCTCGGCCTCGGGGATCTCGTCGATGCCGTCGACCAGGACCAGGCCCCGGCCGGCGGCCAGGACCCGGTCGGCCCAGCCGTCGGGCGGGGCGAGCGGGCAGCCGGCGGCGGAGAGGAAGCGGTCGGGGGAGGGGAGCCGTTCGCCGTGGCGGGTGAGGGCGCGCAGGGGCAGGACGAAGGGGACGCGGCCCCGCAGGTGGGCCATGCCCTCCGGGGCCGCGTCCCCGGCCGCCGCCGAGACCGTCAGCCACTGGACGAGCGTGGTCTTGCCGGAGCCCGCGAGGCCCCGCAGCAGGACCTTCTCGTGGCGGGCGAGGGCGAGGTCGGCGCGGCCGGAGGCGTGCTCCCGCTGCCGGCCGGACGTCTCGTGCGCGTCCTCCCCGCCCGTCGCCTCCAGGGACAGGTAGGCCGCGTCCAGCGGCCACTCGTGCGGTGAGTGGCGCAGGTCGACGCCGTGGATGGTCAGGCGGCCGTGCTTCTTGGCGAGGTGGGAGAGGTAGCGCCGCTCGAACTCCGCGTCCCGCGCCTCCGCCGGTGGCGTCCGGCGGATCACCTCGTCCACCTTCGCGAGGACGTCCGCCTGGGCGCGGGTCTGCTCGACGAGGCTGCGGGCGACGAAGGCGGAGCGCCGGGTGAAGAACTCCAGGATGTGGAGGCAGGACCACTCGGTCACCGTCTCCAGGTAGAGGACGGAGTCGGTGGAGAGGCCGTCGGGGGCCGGGGCGGCGGCCCGCAGCCGGCGGGCGAGGTCGCGGTGGCCGAGACGGACGGCCTGGACGTCGTCCATGTCGAGGTCGCCGAGGGCCAGCAGGTTCGCGGCGAGGGCGTCGGTGACGGCCTCGCTCTCGTCGGCCGGGAACGGCGGCTCCCCGGGGCCCTGCCGGGAGCGTTCGACCAGGGTGGCGGCGAGCCTGCGGACGTCCTTCTCGGTGAGCGTGCGCTTCTCGCCGCGGAAGGAGACGAGTCCGGAGAGCCGGACCTCCGCGTCCTTGCGGACGAGCCCCGCCCCCGGGCCCTCGCTGACCAGAAGCTTCTTCAGGAGCGGCCCGATCGCGGCGGAGGCGAGGCGGGTGCCGATGAGTGCCGGTTCCATGTGTGACCCCCTGTGGTTCCCCGGAGCGGTCAGCGTAACGGGCGGGGGTTCTCCGGGGGCCCGGACGTGTGACCCGGGTCCCTTCCGGACGCCTTTCCCCACCCTTCGAATCCCTTTTCGTGGCCCCGGTCACGTGACCCGGATCGCACGCGGAATGCCTTTTCGCGTGACCCGGATCTCATCCGGAACGGCCCTCTGGTGACAAGGCGCACAGGGGTTTTGGCCGGTACTAACCAGAATAGTGGGGGTGATCGGGGTGAAATCACGTGATTCGGGCACGGCGTCCGGGCCCGGAGGGGCCCGGGTGTGCCGGACCGGGCGGACGGCGGGGACTTCGGCGGTTCGGGCCCCCGCGACGTGCGGCTAAACCGCCTCCGCGAGGGGTTTGCGCCCGCCTTCGAGTCCTTTCCTTCCGGTAGTCAAGAGGTCAACTTTCCCGGGGCCCACTACGAGGACATGTCGTAGATGGGGTGTTTTGGCCGGAGCGGGAGGCCGGGTTACCAAAGATGAGCAAGCCCGACATCACGCCGAAAGCGCGTCGGGCCCCGCACCCCCGGCGAACACGTCGGGTCCCGTACACCCCGGAGGATCACCCCCGTATGTCGAAGCGCGTCATGAACCCCGCCGCCCGTGCCACCGCCGTCGCTCTCGCCGCCGCCGGCCTCGGAGCGTCGCTGGTGGCCGGAGCAGGGTCCGCCTTCGCCGCCGAGGGCAAGGCGGTCGCCCCGGTCGCGGCGACCGCGTCCGCCGCCGTCGCCGCCCAGGCGGAGACGCAGGCCCACCTCGCCGCCCAGGTGAAGGCCGCCGCCGCGAAGGCGAAGGTCACGGTCGTCAAGGCGACCGCCACCAAGAAGGCCGTCACGGCCAAGAAGGCTCCGGCCTGGGTCAAGCCGGTCAGCTCCTACACCCTCAGCGCCAGCTTCAACCAGGGCGGCGCCATGTGGGCCCACAAGCACTCCGGCCAGGACTTCGCCGTCCCGGTCGGCACCCCGGTCAAGGCCGCCGCGGCCGGCACCGTCGTGAAGGCCGGTCCGTACGGCGGCGGCGACGGCCCCGCGTACGGCAACGCCATCGTCGTCAAGCACGCCAACGGCCGTTACTCGCAGTACGCCCACCTGTCGAAGATCCAGGTCAAGATCGGCCAGAAGGTCGGCGTCGGTCAGCGCATCGCCCTCTCGGGCAACACCGGCAACTCCTCCGGCCCCCACCTGCACTTCGAGATCCGCACCACCCCGAACTACGGCTCCGCCCTGAACCCGGCCGCCTTCCTGCGGGCCCACGGCGTGGGCATCTGACCCACCCGGGGACTCACGGGGCCCGGTGGGCCTCGTCGACGAGATCGAGGGCGACCTCGAGGACGGCTTCGCGCTTCTCCTCGGGGTCGCCCTCGATGTTCTGCGCGAAGAACGTTCCCGCGTGCAGCGTGAAGACCGCGCTGACGCAGCGGACCTTCTCCTTGACGGAGAAGTCGTCGTCGTACAGCAGCCCGGTCAGCGCCAGCATGCGCTCCTTGAAGGTGAGCCCGATGCTCAGCTCGCGCACGGCCGCCTGGTTCTCCTGCATGAAGCGGTAGAGGGGCGCCGCCGCGAGCAGCGCCACCTGGTAGCGGCGCACGATCTCCCGCCTGGTCTCCAGGGTGCGCGGCCGGTCCCCCGCCCACGCGATCAGCTCGTCCATCGGCCTGGTCAGGTCCTGGAAGATCCCGACGAGGATGTCCTCCTTCGTCTTGAAGTGGTAGTAGAGCGCCGCCTTGGTGACGTCGAGGCGTTCCGCGATCTCGCGCAGGGAGGTCTTCTCGTAGCCCTGCTCCGCGAAGAGTTCGAGGGCCACGTCCTGGATGCGCTGACGGGTGTTGCCGCGGGCCATGGGGGTGCCCTCCACTTTCCAAAGAACTTACTTGACGGCCGACAAGTTAGGGGCCTACCGTCCCCAGTCTAGTAACCAGCCGGGCGGCAAGTAAGGGAACGACATGGCGACGCGACGGACCGTGGGAACGAACGAGGGAGAGGCACCACCGGCGCGCAGCGTCCGGGTCGTCCTGCTCGCCCTCATGATCGCGATGCTTCTCGCGATGCTGGACAACATGATCATCGGCACCGCGATGCCGACGATCGTCGGCGAACTCGGCGGCCTGGAGCACCTCTCCTGGGTCGTCACGGCCTACACCCTGGCCACCGCCGCCTCCACCCCCCTCTGGGGCAAGGTCGGCGACATGTTCGGCCGCAAGGGCGTCTTCCTCACCTCGATCGTGATCTTCCTGATCGGTTCGGCGCTCAGCGGCATGGCCCAGGACATGGGCCAGCTCATCGGCTTCCGCGCGATCCAGGGCCTCGGTGCCGGCGGCCTCATGGTCGGCGTGATGGCGATCATCGGCGACCTCATACCGCCCCGCGAGCGCGGCAAGTACCAGGGCATGATGGCCGGCGTGATGGCCCTCGCCATGATCGGCGGCCCCCTCGTCGGCGGCACCATCACCGACCACTGGGGCTGGCGCTGGTCCTTCTACATCAACCTGCCGCTCGGCGCGGTCGCCCTCGCGATGGTCACCACCGTCCTGCACCTGCCGAAGAAGCCGAGGAACACGGACGCCCGGATCGACTTCCCCGGCGCCGCGCTGCTGACCGCCGGCATCACCGCGATCGTCCTGGTCACCACCTGGGGCGGTACGGAGTACGCCTGGGGCTCGGTCACCATCGTCGGCCTCGCGGCCGGGGGCGTCGCCGCGCTCCTCGCCTTCCTGTGGGTGGAGACCCGGGCGAGCGACCCGATCGTGCCGCTGCACATCTTCCGCAGCCGCAACTTCACCCTGATGTCCCTGATCGGCTTCATCACCGGCTTCGTGATGTTCGGCGCGGTCCTCTACCTGCCGCTCTTCCAGCAGTCCGTCCAGGGCGCCTCCGCGACCAACTCCGGACTGCTGCTCCTGCCGATGCTGCTCTCGATGATGGTCGTCTCGCTGGTCGCCGGCCGGATCACCACCAGCACCGGCAAGTACAAGGTCTTCCCCATCGCGGGCGGGGTCCTCATGACGGCCGGCCTCTTCCTGCTCTCCACGATGGACACCGGCACCTCGCGGCTGGTCTCCGGCGTCTGGATGGCCGTCCTCGGCGCCGGCATGGGCTTCCTCATGCAGATCACCATGCTGGTCGCCCAGAACAGCGTGGAGATGAAGGACATGGGCGTCGCCTCGTCCTCCACCACCCTCTTCCGGACGCTCGGCTCCTCCTTCGGCGTCGCCATCATGGGCGCGCTCTTCACCGCCCGCGTCCAGGACGAGATGACGGCCCGCGGCGGGTCCGGGCTCACGGAGCGGACCGCCCAGCTCGACGCGGCGAGCCTCGCCAAGCTGCCGGCGCAGCTCCGCGAGGCGTACCAGCACGCGGTGGCCTCCGGCACCCACGGGGCCTTCCTGCTCGCCTCGGCGGTCGCCGTCCTCGCCTTCCTCTTCGCCCTCTTCGTCAAGGAGGTGGCGCTCCGGGGCGCCGGACCGGTCGCGGAACCGGAGGCGGAGCCCTCCGGCGACGGCCCGGCGAAGACCACCGAGAAGGTCTGAGCGACCCGGGCGGGCCGGACCGGGCGGCCCCGGGCGGCCCGAGGACCGCCCGGACGGTCCGCGGGGCCGGTCCCTCCCGGGGCCGGCCCCGCTCCGCTTCCTCCCTCGTCCCCCCCGCTCCTACTGCTCCGGCTGCCGCAGCACCGGGAAGCTCCCCGTGTTCGTCGGGGCGTGGTCCGGGAGCCACAGGACCGCGACGGCGCCGCCCACCCCGCCCGGGGACCCCTCGGAGGCCACGTTCCGGAAGGTCAGCCGGGCGCCGAGGACCCGGGCCTGGCCCGCCGCGATCGTCAGGCCCAGGCCGTGGCCCTGGCCCGCGCGGTCGCTCGTCCCCGTACGGAACCGGCTCGGTCCCTCCCTCAGCAGCGCCTCGGGGAAGCCCGGCCCGTGATCGCGGACGCGCACCACCCGGCCCTCGACGGTGACCTCGACCGGCGGCCTGCCGTGCTTGGCCGCGTTGGCGAGGAGGTTGCCCAGGACCCGCTCCAGACGGCGCGGGTCGGTGTTCACCCAGGAGTCGTGGACGACCCGGACGACGATCTCCGGATCGAGGTTCCGCACCCGCCGCTCCACGAACTCGCCGAGCGCGATCTCCTGGAGCTCGGCCCGCTCCGACGCGCTGTCGAGCCGGGCCACCTCCAGGACGTCCTCGACCAGCGTCCGCATGGCCTGCACCCGGTCCCGCACCAGCTCCGTGGGGCGCCCCGGGGGCAGCAGCTCGGCCGCCGTGAGCAGCCCGGTGACGGGGGTGCGCAGCTCGTGCGCGATGTCCGCGGTGACCCGCCGCTCGGCCTCGATCCGCTCGTTCAGGGCGTCGGTCAGCGCGTCGACCGCCCACGCCAGGTCGTCGGTCTCGTCCCGTACGACCCCGCCCACGGCCTCCCGCACCCGTACGTCGGTGTTGCCCTGCGCCACCCGGCCGGCCGCGACGGCGGCCTTCCGCAGCCGCCGCGACAGCTGACCGCCGATGAGCACGCCGAGCGCGCAGCCGCCGAAGACCACCGAGACCGAACCGACGACGAGGGCCCGGTCCAGGTCCCGCATGATCTTCGCGCTGCGGTCCGCGAAGGGGATGTGCAGCGAGAGCACGTCGCCGTTGGCGAGGGGGACGGCCGCCCACACGTCCGGCGGCCCGCCGTGCCGGTGCTCCTGCACGAACGTGCCGCGCCGCTTGGACCGCATCAGCCGGTCGAGCTGGGGCGGCAGCGCCGAGTCGTTGATCTTGGTGCCGAAGCGGGGCTCCTTGGGCTTCGACGTCTCGTACATCCGCTGTGCGAAGAGCAGCCGCTCCATCTGCACCTCGCGCGCGTTGTCGAGCATCGAGATGCGGGCGGCGTTGTGCACGACTACGCTCAGGGTGACGGCGATGAGCGCGCCGACCGCCGCGATGGCGACGGCGATCTTCCAGCGGACCCCGGTGCGGAGGGGGAACGGCCTCACCCGCCCTGGCCCCTGAGCTTGTAGCCGAAGCCGCGGACGGTCTCGATCCGGTCCTGGCCGATCTTGGCGCGCAGCCGCTGCACGTGGACGTCCACCACCCTGGTGTCGCCGCCCCAGCCGTAGTCCCACACCCGCTCCAGGAGTTTGTCCCGGGACAGCACGGTGCCCGGCGCGGACGAGAACTCCAGGAGCAGCCGCATCTCGGTCGGGGTCAGCGCCACCGGCGCCCCGCCCCTGCGGACCTCCATGCCCTCGGTGTCCACCTCCAGGTCGCCGAAGACGAGCGGACCGGCGCCCTCCGCCGGCTCGCCCCCGCCCTCGCCGCCCGCCTGTCCGAACCGGCGCAGCACGGCCCGGATGCGGGCCATGAGGACGGAGCCGTCGAAGGGCTTGGTGACGTAGTCGTCCGCCCCGGCCTCCAGGCCGAGGACGACGTCGATGGAGTCGGCGCGCGCCGACAGCATGATCACCGGCACCGACGACTCGTCGCGGATGCGGCGGCAGAGGCTGACGCCGTCCATGCCCGGCAGCATCACGTCGAGCAGCGCGATGTCCGGCCGCCGCGCCCGGAAGGCGTCCAGGCCGGAGAGCCCGTCGGGCATGGCCGTGACCCGGAAGCCGTCCCGCTCCAGGGCGAGCTGGGTGGCCTCACGGATGACGTCGTCGTCCTCGACGAACAGGACATGGGTTTCGGCCATCGTGGATGTCCTCCGGAGTCGTGCGTTCTCCTGGGGCGGGCTCCCGGAGTCGGTGTGCTCGGCGTACGGCTCAGCTGGGGTGGGGCTCGGCCGGGGCGGGCGCCTCGGCGCCCCCGGCCGACCGGCTGTAGTCGTTGTGCACCCAGTCGTGCTGGGTGAACCGGTTCCCCGTCCAGCGGTAGGTGACCACGTCCTCGCCCGAGGGGTACGCGACCGGGTCGCCCTTCGCGTACACCTGCTTGGTGACGACGAGGTCGCCCCGGTCGATCGTGGCGTAGACCGCCGCGTCCTCGACCATGAAGACGTTCTCGTACCGGTCGCTCTGCCTGCGGTAGACGTACGTGCCGATGCCGATGGCGTCGCCGCAGGTCATCACGTTGACGACGACGTCGGGGGCGGGGGCGCCGGTGAGGTTCCCGTAGGAGGTGTCCACCGGGTACGAGCGCGCGGAGCACGGCTTCAGGTCCGCCTTGAACCGCTCGCCGATCTTCGGGTCGGACTTGAGCAGCTTGACCGGGTCCACCCGGTCGGCCGCCCGCGGGCCGGTGGCGGACGGGGACGAGGAGGGGGCGGCCGCGGTGATCCCGTCGGTGCGCGCCGCTCCCTCGTCGCGGGAGCCGGTGCCGCCGCTGGAGCAGGCCGCCAGGGACAGGCCGACGGCGACGATCCCGGCCGTCGCCGTGGCACCCGCCGCCTTCACGGTACGACGCCGGTGGCCGCGCCCGTCCGGGAGCCGGTCCCCGCCGTCCCCGGGGGCGCGGCCGGGGCCGTCGCCGGAGCGGGCCCCGGGGCCGAAACCGCCGCCGGAGCCCTCGTCGTCCCGCCCGGCACCGTCCCCTCCGGCACTGCGGCTTCCGCCGTCGTCTCTTCCGTCGTCTAGGCCGCGCACCGCTCCCGACCCCTTTCGTCCCCTCGTACGCCCGTCCGCTCCCCGGTCCGCCCCAGGGCCCGGGCGTCGATGTCACGGCTCTCCAGCTCCTGGCGGAGCCGGGCGAGCGCCCGGTGGAGCGTCGACTTCACCGTACCGGTCGACATGCCGAGCGCCGTCGCCGTCTCCTCCGTGCTCATCTGCTCCCAGTGGCGCAGGACGACGACGCTGCGCTGCTTGGGGGCGAGCACCTTCAGGATGTCCATGAGGAGGGCCCGGTCGGCGTGCTGCTCGGTGGCGTCGGCCACGCTCGCGTCGGGCAGCTGCTCGGTCGGCACCTCTTCGAGCTTGCGGGAACGCCACCACTCGGTACGGGTGTTGATCATGACGCGGCGCAGGTAGGCGTCCGCGAGGGACTTGTCGGCGATCCCGTCCCAGCGGCCGTACGTACGGGCCAGGGCGGTCTGGAGGAGGTCCTGGGCGTCGACCGGGTCGGCCACGAGGCGGCGGGCGCTGCGCAGCAGGGCGTCCTGCCGGGTCCGTACGTACTCCTCGAAATCGAGCACCTCACCGTGCCTCATCCGAACCGCCTCCCGTTCCCCGTGTCCTGCTGGTCCCTCGTGTCGTGGACGACGCTACGGAGCGGTTGTCACGGGGCTGTGCGGGGCAGCCGTCGGTGGACGCACGGCTGTCCATCGGTTGTGTAACAGCCGGGACGGAAGAGGTTTGGACGAGGGGTCCCCGGGACAGTGGATGAGGTTGTTCCGGAACACCGGCGGACGCCGGCTCCGGAGCGGCGGGCCCCCGCCGCTCCGGGAGGCGACGGCGCGGTCTCAGGAGAGCGGCAGGCGGTAGAAGCCGCCCTCCAGCGGCTCGACCAGACCGTCCGCGACCAGGCCGTCCAGGGCCCGGGTCCGCTGCACCGGCTCGTCCCAGACCGCGTCCAGGACCCCCTGCGCCACCGGATCCGTCGAGTCCCGCAGGACGGCGAGGAGCCGGCCCCGCACCTGCCGGTCGGTCCCGGCGTACGTCTGACCGCGCCGGGGCGGGCCCTCGTGCGCCGGCTTCCCCGCGAGCCGCCAGGCGCACTGCCCGGAGATCGGGCAGCGTCCGCAGTCCTCGTTCTTCGCCGTGCACACCAGCGCGCCCAGCTCCATGGAGGCGGCGGCCCAGCGGGAGGCCGTCGTCTCGTCCTCCGGCAGCAGGGCGCGGGCGAGCCGCCGCTCGGCGGCCGTGGTGGCGTTCGGCGGGTACTGGACGCCGGTCGCGGCCCGCGCGAAGACCCGGCGCACGTTGGTGTCCAGGACGGCGTGCCGCTGCCCGTAGGCGAAGGAGGCCACCGCGGCGGCGGTGTACTCGCCGATGCCGGGCAGCGCGAGGAGCTGCCCGTGGTCGGTGGGGACGTCCCCGCCGTGGCGTTCCGTTATGGCCACGGCCGCCGCGTGCAGGCGCAGTGCCCGGCGCGGGTAGCCGAGCCTGCCCCAGGCGCGGACCGCCTCCCCGGGGGCCTCGGCGGCCAGGTCGGCGGGGCGGGGCCAGCGCGCGAGCCACCGCTCGTACACCGGGAGGACCCGGACGACCGGGGTCTGCTGGAGCATGAACTCGCTGACCATGACGCCCCAGGCACCGGCCTCGGGGCGGCGCCAGGGCAGGTCGCGGGCGTGCTGGTCGAACCAGGCGAGGACGGGCCGGTGCAGCGCGGCGGGGTCGGCGGGGACCCCCGGGACGGCGGGGGACCCGGAGACGGAGGGAGCGTCGATGGAAGTCATGGCCCTCCGATCCTGACACGACCGCGGGGAGATCAGTACGAGCCGCCCGGGGCGCGCCGGTCCCACCCGGGACCGGAAGGCCCCTGCGGACCGGGACCGGCCTGGTCGCCGGGGGCGTACGGATCGGCGGGAGCGTACGGATCGACGGGGGCGCCCGGGGCGTACGAGGCGGGGGAGGCGTACGAGGCGGGGGAGGCGTACGGGTCGCCGGGAGCGTACGGGCCGGCGGAGGCGGCCGGGGCGTACGGAGAGGGCGAGGCGTACGGGGAGGCCGCCGCGTGCGGATCGGCCGGGGCGTGCGGGGACGGGGCGTCGTACCGCGCCGGACCGCCTTCGTACCGCACCGGGCCGTTGTCGTACGACGCCGGACCGCCCTCGTACGACGCCGGGCCGTTGTCGTACGACGGGCCGGCGGCGTGACCGGCCGCGCGGGGCGCGGCGGGCGCGGGGGCCGCCGCCCCGGGGCCCCGTCCCGCGCACCACACCACCGCCGCGCTCCGGCTCGACCGGGCCGTCCTCACCAGGGACTCCACCGGCCGCGCCGCCCCCCGCATCACCAGGAAGGCGACGAGGGCGCCCAGGAGCAGGCCCACGGTCACGTCGTGCGGGTAGTGCACGCCGACGAAGACCCGGGAGAAGGCCATGAGCAGCGCCATCGGCACGGTGAACCGGGCCATCCCGCGCCAGGACAGGGCGAGCGCGATCGCGGCGGCGCCCGCGATGGCCGAGTGGTTGCTGGGGAAGGACCAGTCGCCGTACGGCGGGCAGGTGACGAGCGGGACGGGTGCTCCGGAGACCGCCCGGCAGGGACGTTCCTCGTCGATCAGGGACTTGAGCGCCTCGCTCACCACGTAGCCGAAGGCGGTGGCGAGCGGGGCGAGCAGCGCGAGCGTCATCGCCCGTTCCGTTCCCTCGCGCGAGCGCCACCAGCCGGCCAGGAACAGCGCGCCGAAGAGCAGGAGTCCGGCCTCGGTCCAGACCTCGGCGAGCCACTGGAACCAGTGGGGGGTGGAGTGGGCGAAGCCGGAGACGTCGAGATACAGGCGCTCGGAGAAGCCGAGGAGGGTGTTCATGGGGGACGACGCTAACCGGGATCCGGGACGCTCCGCCCCCGGGCCCGGGGGCGGAGCGGTCCCCGGTGGAAACCGGGTGCGACAATTTGTTGCGGTTCTTCCCTTTTCGGATGGGGCACCGGAAAAAGTTCCCGGGAGACGGGTGTGATCATCGGCAAAACTTGGGGTCTCGGGCGGCGGGTGGGGCGGGAGTTGGGCCGGTTCTCTCGTAAGGTTCGGGGCGTGGGATCTTTGCGCAATCCGGTCGGGCCGCTTCCCTCCACCATCTACTGGCGACGGAGGGCGGTGGCGCTGTGCCTGGTGGCGCTCCTCGCCCTGCTCACCGTATGGGTCGTCACCTCCGCGGGCGGGGGCGGGAAGAAGCCGAACGACTCGGCCAACGGCTCGTCGCCCACGCCGCCCTCGATCACTCCCGGCCCCTCGGGCTCGGGCCCGGTGATCACCCAACAGCCGGGCGGGCGCGACGAGTCGGGCGCGACCGGAGGCTCCTCCGGTGACGGCACCGGCGGCGGAGACGGGGGCACCGGCGGTTCGGGCGGCACGGGCGCGGGCGCGAACGCCGGTACGGGTTCCGGCGATACGGGCGCGGGCGGTGCGAACGGCGGCACGGGCTCCGCGGACGCCGGTACGACCGGTACGGCCGGCAAGAACGGCGACACCGACGGCGCGGGCGGCGACGGCGGCGCGGGCACCGGCGCGGGACAGCGGGTCCCGGCGGACTCCCCGCTCCCCAACTGCCCCGCCGACGCGCTCCGGTTGACGCTCGGCTCCGTCGACGTCTCCTACGAGGCGGACGAGGAGCCCCGCTTCCGTCTCGTCGCCAGGAACACCTCGGACACCACCTGCAAGGCGGACCTCGGGCCGCGCAACGCGGTCCTGACGATCAGCGCGGTCGACAAGCAGGGCGAGATCTGGTCCTCCGCCCACTGCCCGCGCCCCGGCGACCCGGTCCTGCTGCGGATCCCCGCCGGTGCCACCGTCACCCACACCGTGGAGTGGGACCGCGTGCGCAGCGCCCCGCAGTGCGCCACCGCTCCGGCGGGCCGGGTCGGCCCCGGCACCTACCTGGTGGAGGCCACGATGCCGGGCGTGAGGATCCTCCCGGTCTCGTTCACGCTCGCCAAGGACTGACGGCGTCCGGCCGCGCTCCCGCGAGGGCGCGCGCCGGCGCCCGGCCGGTGGTCCCCGCCGCGCGCGGACCCGTCAGACGTACCGCTCCAGGATCGAGGACTCCGCGAGCCGGGACAGGCCCTCGCGGACGCTGCGGGCGCGGGCCTCGCCGACGCCGTCGACGGCCTGGAGGTCGTCCACGCTGGCCGCGAGGAGCTTCTGCAGTCCGCCGAAGTGCTCCACGAGACGCTCGATGATCGCGCCGGGCAGCCGCGGCACCTTCGCGAGGAGGCGGTAACCGCGCGGCGAGACCGCCGAGTCGAGGGTTTCGGGCGAGCCGCTGTAACCGAGGGCCCGTGCCACGACCGGGAGTTCGAGCAGTTCGGTGTGGGTGAGCGCGTCCAGCTCGGTGAGCGCCTCCGCGACCGTCCGCGAGCGCTTGGCCGTGGGTTCCGGCACGTAGTCCCGGATCACCAGCTCGCGCTCCGGTTCCACGCCCGCGATCAGCTCGTCCAGCTGGAGCGAGAGGAGCCGTCCGTCGGTGCCGAGTTCGACCACGTACTCCGCGATCTCGGTGGCGATCCGGCGGACCATCTCCAGGCGCTGGGCGACGGCGGTGACGTCCCGGACCGTGACCAGGTCCTCGATCTCCAGGGCGGAGAGCGTGCCCGCCACCTCGTCCAGCCGGAGCTTGTACCGCTCCAGGGTCGCGAGCGCCTGGTTGGCGCGGGACAGGATCGCGGCCGACTCCTCCAGGACGCGGCGCTCGCCGTGCACGTACAGCGCGATCAGCCGCATCGACTGGGAGACGGAGACGACGGGGAAGTTGCACTGCTTGGAGACCCGGTCCGCGGTGCGGTGGCGGGTGCCGGTCTCCTCGGTGGGGATGGAGGCGTCCGGGACCAGCTGCACGCCCGCCCGGTGGATCTTGGTGATGTCCTTGTCCAGGACGAGCGCGCCGTCGAGCTTGCACAGCTCCCGCAGGCGCGTGGAGGTGAACTCGACGTCCAGCACGAAACCGCCGGTACACATCGAGTCGACCGCTTTGTCCAGGCCGAGCACGATGAGCCCGCCCGTGTTCCCCCGGAGGATCCGCTCCAGGCCGTCGCGCAGGGCGGTGCCCGGCGCGACCGCGCTCAGGGCGGCGCGCATCAGCGCTTCGTTGCCGGAGCCCGCGCCGGACTTTCCGGGAGCTGCTGCCCCGTCCTTGGCTGCCACTGCACTCCTCCGGCTCGTACGGATGGGCGAGACCAGGGCAAAGTCTAGCGACACCACCCAGCCGTCCTCCGCCCCCGACCGATCGCGGGCGGTCGGAAAGGGGTTCCCGCTCCGGGGCGGACCCCACCCCTCTCCTTCCCGGAGGATCCTTCGCCGGACCCTGCGGGGTTGCCCTGAAGGACCCCCCAGGGCCCCCTGGGGTTGCCCCGGAGGACCCCGCCGCGTGCCCGGGAATCGCCCCGAAGGACCTTGCCGAACCCTCCGGAGCGGTCCTCGGGGAGGACTTCCCGGCCCCTCCGGACCGGGCCCGGCGGCCCTTCCCCCGCTTCCCCCGGGGCCGCCCCGGCGGCGGCCCTTCCCGGGACCGGCCCGGTGCGCCCTACCCCTCCACGGCCTCCGGCGCCTTCGCGCGCCGGCCGCGCGGCAGGACCCGCAGCGCGTCGCCCATGTCCGCCACTTCCGTCACCTTCATGCCCGGCGGGACCTTCCCCGGGTCGGAGGGGACCAGGGCGTGGGTGAAGCCCAGGCGGTGCGCCTCCGAGAGGCGGCGCTGGACGCCCGTCACCCGCCGGACCTCGCCCGCGAGACCGACCTCGCCGATCGCCACCAGGTTCTTCGGCAGCGGGGTGTCGCTCGCGGCGGAGGCGAGCGCGAGCGCGATCGCCAGGTCGGCGGCGGGCTCGGTGAGCTTCACCCCGCCCACGGTCGCGCTGTAGATGTCCCGCTTGCCCAGCGCGCTGATCCGGCCGCGCTGCTCCAGGACCGCCAGCATCATCGAGACGCGGGAGGTCTCCAGGCCGGAGGTGGTCCGGCGCGGGGAGGGGATCTGGGAGTCCACCGTCAGGGCCTGCACCTCGGCGACGAGCGGCCTGCGCCCCTCCAGGGTGACGGTCAGACAGGTGCCCGGCACCGCCACGTCGCGCCGGGTCAGGAAGAGTCCGGACGGGTCCGCGAGCCCGGTGATCCCCTCGTCGTGCAGTTCGAAGCAGCCGACCTCGTCGGTCGCCCCGTACCGGTTCTTCACGCCCCGGACGAGACGCAGGCGCGCGTGCCGGTCGCCCTCGAAGCTCAGGACGACGTCCACCAGGTGCTCCAGGAGCCGGGGTCCGGCGATGGCCCCGTCCTTGGTGACGTGGCCGACCAGGAGCGTGGACATGCCGCGCTCCTTGGAGGCCCGGATGAGGGCGCCCGCGACCTCGCGGACCTGCGCCATGCCGCCGGGCGCGCCGTCGATCTCGGGGGAGGCGACGGTCTGCACCGAGTCCATGATCAGGAGCGACGGCTTCACGGCGTCGAGATGGCCGAGGACGGCCGACAGATCGGTCTCGGCCGCCAGGTACAGGTGGTCGCTGAGCGCGTGGATGCGGTCGGCGCGCAGCCGGACCTGGCTCGCGGACTCCTCGCCGGTGACGTAGAGGGTGCGGTGCTCGTCGCTCGCCGCCTTGGCGGCCACGTCGAGCAGCAGGGTGGACTTGCCGACGCCCGGCTCGCCCGCGAGGAGCACGACGGCGCCGGGCACGAGGCCCCCGCCGAGGACCCGGTCCAGCTCGTCCACGCCGGTCGAGCGGGCGGTCGCCTGCCGGCCGTCGACCTGCCCGATGGGGACGGCGGCGGCGGACACCCGGCCCGCGGCGGTCGTGCGGACGGCGGGCGCGCCGTACTCCTCCACCGTCCCCCACGCCTGGCACTCGGGGCAGCGGCCGAGCCACTTGGCCGTCTGCCAGCCGCATTCGGTGCAGCGGTAGGACGGACGGTCCTTGGTGGATTTCGTACGGGCAGCCATGCGCCCCACCGTAACCGCCGCCACCGACAACGGGCCGTCCGTCCCCGGCGCCGCTCCCGCCCGGCGCCGGGGGAGGCCGGCGGCGGCGCCGCCTCCGCCCTCTCGGCTCTCGTGCGCCCCGGACCCCGCCCGTCCACGGAATACCGGATTCCTGTCCCCTTTCGAGCGATACCTTCACCCGTAAGGATGAGAAGTGCGCGACCGGTACGAAAAGTGCCCTCCGTCCTGCCTAGGGTCGACCGGTGACGAGCAGCAGGCTGGAATCCCCCGCACGCACCACCGGCGCACACCGGGCGCACCGCACCACGGACCAGGGACCGCGCACGCTCGGCCGGCGGTCCCCCGCCCGTTACGAAGACGTCCTCGACGGCCTCTTCACGTACTGCCTCTCCGTGCTCTGCGACCACGACACGGCCACCGCCGTCCTCGGCGACGCCCTCGCCGCGGCCGAACGCCACCGGGCCCGCTGTCCCTCCGACGAGGACGGCCGCACGGCCTGGCTGTACGCCCTCACCCGCTGGGCCTGTCTGCGCAGCCTCGGCGAACAGCGCCGCAAGCGCCAGGGCGCCCACACCGGCCGCCCCGCCGTCACCCCGCCCGAACCGCCCCGGGTCTCCGAGGAGACCGCCGCCCGCCACCGCGCCGAACTCGCCCTCCTGGCCTGGCCCGAGGCCGCCGGCACCACGCCCGAGCAGCGCGAGGCGCTCGAACTCGCCGTACGGCACGGCCTCAGCCACCGCCAGATCGCCGCCGTCCTCTCCCTCGACCCGCTCGCCGCCCGCGAACTCCTCGCCGCCGCCTCCTGCGAGGTCGAACGCACCCGCGCCGCCCTCGCCGTCGTGGAGACCGGCAGCTGCCCCACCGTCGCCCGGCTCACCGGCGACCACCGCGTCCTGCTCTCGTCCGTCCTGCGCGCCGAACTCGTCCGGCACGTGGACGACTGCCCCCGCTGCCGCCGCGCGGCCGAGCGCGTGGGCGCCGGGGGCCCCTGGCCCGGCGCCTCGTCCCTCCCCCCGGGCCGGCTGCCGCTCGTGGAGGCGCCCCGGGCCGCCGCGTACCCGGCGGCGGCGCACGTGCCCCGCGCGCGCGGCGGCGCCCCGCGCTTCGCGCCGACCGGCTTCCCCCTCGACCCCAAGGACCACGCGGCCCGCCGCGACCGGATGCGGGCCCGCGCCGTGACCACCACCGTCGTCGCGGCCGTGGTCGCCGCCCCCGTCCTCGCCCTGTGGACCTCCTACCGGGACACCGCCGGGACGAGCGCCCACGGCGGGGGCGGGGTCAGCGCGGCCGAGACGGGCGAGGAGACGGGTCCGGGCGGGCGCCCGTACGACCGGTACGAGAACGCGGGCAACGCCCGGGACACCCCCGAGCCCCGCTTCACCCGGGGCAGCCGCGCCCCCGACGTCTCCGTCGAGGTGGTCAGCCCCGGCGGGCCCACCGGCACCGGGGAGCCGTCGCGGCCCGGCGCACCCGCCCCCGGCTGGATCACGGTCGGCGCGCGCGGCCACGGCGACCTGACCCTCCTGACGCTCACCGCCGCCGGGGGCTCGCCCGTCGGATGGGCCCTGTGGACCGACGCGCCCTGGCTCTACGTGAGCCGCGCCTCCGGCACCCTGCGCCCCGGCGAGACGGTCACGGTCGCGGTCCGCGTCGACCACGCCCGCGAGCCCGCGGGCGCGTGGAGCGCGCGGATCGGGGTGAACCCCTCGGGCGCCGTGGTGCGCATCGACGGCTCAGGCCGGGCCGAGCCGCCCCGCGCCGCCGGGCCCGCGCCCGGCTTCCCCCGGCCCCCGGTGCCGGCGGACCCCCCGCCGGCGACGACGGAGCCGACCAGGCCGCCCACGACACCGCCGCCCCCGACGGAGGAGCCGACCACCCCGCCCCCGACGACCGAACCGCCCGCCACGACCCCGCCGCCGGCGACGACGGAGCCGACCGGCCCGCCGCCGACCACGCAGGAGCCCCCGCCGGCGACCACGGACCCGGGCACGACCCCGCCCCCGGCCGGGGAACCGGCCCCGGCGCTCTCGCCGTGAGGGGCGGCGGGGCCGTCCCCGCCGCGGGGATCAGACCGGGCGCACCGGGTCCGCCGGGTGCGGGGCCACCAGCGGCAGTTGCGAGGCGAGCCGGGCCTCGCACAGCCCGGCCAGGACCGCGTACGCCTCCTCGCCCATCATCTCGGTCAGTTCGGGCCGGTACGTGACGTAGACCGGCTCCCCCGCCCCGTGCGCCGACGTGGCCGAGGTGCACCACCAGTGCAGGTCGTGGCCGCCCGGCCCCCAGCCCCGGCGGTCGTACTCGCCGATCGACACCTGGAGGACCCGGGTGTCGTCCGGCCGCTCGATCCAGTCGTACGTCCGGCGCACCGGCAGCTGCCAGCACACGTCCGGCTTGGTCTCCAGCGGTTCCCGGCCCTCCTTCAGGGCCAGGATGTGCAGCGAGCAGCCCATGCCGCCCGCGAACTCGGGGCGGTTCTGGAAGATGCAGGACCCCTCCCAGCGGCGGGTCTGCCGGTCGCCGTCCTCGTCCAGCTGCACCCAGCCCGACTCCGTGCCGACGTCGTGGAACTGCCAGAGCTCCGGAGTGAGCCGGGCCACGTGCTCCGCGACCCGCTTCTCGTCGTCCTCGTCGGAGAAGTGCGCGCCCAGCGTGCAGCAGCCGTCGTCGGCCCGGCCCGCCTGGATGCCCTGGCAGCCGCTGCCGAAGACGCACGTCCAGCGCGAGGTCAGCCAGGTCAGGTCGCAGCGGAAGACCTGCTCCTCGTCGGCCGGGTCGGGGAACTCGACCCACGCCCGCGCGAAGTCCAGGCCCTTCTCGTCCGGCACCGCCTTCCCGCCCCGTTTCCCGGCGCCCTTCGCGGCCCCGGCCGCCCCGCCGGCCTTCGCGTCCCGGACGCCGACGCTGTCTTTGTCCTGCTTCGCCTTTTTCGTCTTTGGCACGCCGTCAAGCGTATGCGGCGCGCGCAGTAGCGTTCCGTCCATGAGACTCGGAGTCCTCGACGTCGGTTCGAACACGGTGCACCTCCTGGTGGTGGACGCGCACCCCGGCGCCCGCCCGCTGCCCGCCCACTCCCACAAGGCGGAACTGCGCCTCGCCGAACTCCTCGACGCGGAAGGCGCGATAACGCCCGGCGGCGTCGAGCGGCTCGTCGCGACCGTCCGGGAGGCCCTCCAGGCCGCCGAGGACAAGGGGTGCGAGGAGCTGCTGCCGTTCGCGACCTCCGCGGTGCGCGAGGCCGGCAACGCCGACGCCGTCCTGTCCCGGGTCAGGGACGAGACCGGCGTCGACCTCCAGGTCCTCACCGGCGAGGAGGAGGCCCGGCTCACCTTCCTCGCCGCCCGCCGCTGGTTCGGCTGGTCCGCGGGGAGGCTGCTCCTCCTCGACATCGGCGGCGGCTCCCTCGAGATCGCGTACGGCATCGACGAGGACCCGGACACGGCGGTCTCCCTGCCGCTCGGCGCGGGCCGGCTGACCGCCGGCTGGCTGCCGGGCGACCCGGCCGACAGCGCCGACGTGAAGGCGCTGCGCCGCCACGTGCGCGCGCGGATCGCCCGTACGGTCGGCGGGTTCAGCCGCTCCGGCCGCCCCGACCACGTCGTCGCCACCTCCAAGACCTTCAAGCAGCTGGCCAGGATCGCCGGGGCCCCCGGCTCGGGCGAGGGCCTCCACGTCCAGCGGCTCCTGTCCCGCCGGTCCCTGGAGGAGTGGGTCCCGCGCCTCGCCGGGATGACCACCGCCGAACGCGCGGCCCTGCCGGGCGTCTCGGAGGGCCGCGCCTCCCAGCTCCTCGCGGGCGCGCTCGTGGCGGAGGCCGCGATGGACCTCCTCGGCGTGGAGGAACTGGAGATCTGTCCCTGGGCCCTCCGCGAGGGCGTCATCCTGCGCCGCCTGGACCACCTGCCGGAGGCGTAGCGGGACGGGTGCGGGCCCCGCGCGCGTACGGCGGGGGCCTCCCGGCCGCCGTGCGCCCCGCGCGCGTCCCCCGGCGTGACCGGAACCACCCCCCGGCCCCCCGCGGCCCCCCGGCCCCGCCCCGTACCCTGTCCAGGTGGCAGAACCAGTGGTGCGCGTCCCGGATGCGAAGGTCGCCCTGTCCACGGCCTCGGTCTACCCGGAGTCGACGGCGACGGCCTTCGAGATCGCCGCGCGCCTCGGCTACGACGGCGTCGAGGTCATGGTGTGGACCGATCCGGTCAGCCAGGACGTCGAGGCGCTGCGCCGGCTCTCCGACTACCACGGGGTCCCGGTCCTGGCCGTGCACGCCCCCTGTCTCCTCATCACCCAGCGCGTCTGGTCCACCGATCCGTGGGTCAAGCTCCAGCGCGCGCGGGCGGCGGCCGAGAAGCTCGGCGCCTCCACGGTCGTCGTGCACCCCCCGTTCCGCTGGCAGCGCCAGTACGCCCGGGACTTCGTGACCGGCATCTGGCGGATGGCGGACGAGACCCCCGTCCGGTTCGCCGTCGAGAACATGTACCCGTGGCGGTACAAGGACCGCGAGATGCTCGCGTACGCCCCCGAGTGGGACGTCACCAAGGACGACTACCGGCACTTCACCATCGACCTCTCGCACACCGCGACCGCCCGCACCGACGCCCTCGCCATGATCGACCGCATGGGCGACCGGCTCGGCCACGTCCACCTCGCCGACGGCAAGGGGTCCGCCAAGGACGAGCACCTGGTCCCCGGGCGCGGCACCCAGCCCTGCGCCGAACTGCTCGAACGCCTCGCGGTCACCGGCTTCGACGGGCACGTCGTCATCGAGGTCAACACCCGCCGCGCGATGTCCGCCGCCGAACGCGAGGCCGACCTCGCGGAAGCGCTCGCCTTCACCCGTCTCCACCTCGCCTCCCCCGTGGACCGCCCCTCCCGGACCCCGCGCCCGTGACCGGTCCGGGCCCGTCCCGGCACGGAGCCGGGAGCGGGCGGTCCGCCGCCCCCGAGCGACCGTGACCCGGGGGCCCGGGCGCCCCCGCGGCACCCGGCCGGAAGGCGGACGGCCCGTCCGGCATGCGGACGACCTGTCCGGATCTTGGTCCACCGGCGTACGCTCGGAAGCAAGCACACCCGTCACGAGGAGCGAGCGACGATGCCCGAGCTGAGGTCCCGCACTGTCACCCACGGCCGCAACATGGCGGGCGCACGCGCCCTGATGCGCGCCTCCGGTGTACCCGGCGCGGACATCGGCCGGAAGCCGATCATCGCCGTCGCCAACTCCTTCACGGAGTTCGTCCCCGGCCACACCCACCTCCAGCCGGTCGGCCGGATCGTCTCCGAGGCCATCACCGCCGCCGGCGGCATCGCCCGCGAGTTCAACACGATCGCCGTCGACGACGGCATCGCGATGGGCCACGGCGGCATGCTCTACAGCCTGCCCTCCCGCGACCTGATCGCGGACAGCGTGGAGTACATGGTCGAGGCGCACTGCGCCGACGCCCTCATCTGCATCTCCAACTGCGACAAGATCACCCCCGGCATGCTGATGGCCGCCCTGCGCCTCGACATCCCGACGGTCTTCGTCTCCGGCGGCCCGATGGAGTCCGGCCGCGCCACGCTCGTCGACGGCTCGGTCCGCACGCTCGACCTGGTCGACGCGATCTCCGACGCGGTGAACCCGAACGTCTCGGACGAGGACATCGCCCGCATCGAGGAGAACGCCTGCCCGACCTGCGGCTCCTGTTCCGGCATGTTCACCGCCAACTCGATGAACTGCCTGACCGAGGCGATCGGCCTCTCCCTCCCCGGCAACGGCACGGTGCTCGCCACCCACACCGCCCGCAGGGCGCTGTACGAGAACGCGGCCCGCACGGTCGTCGACATCACCCGCCGGTACTACGACGAGGACGACGCCTCCGTCCTGCCGCGCTCGATCGCGACCCGCGGGGCCTTCGAGAACGCCATGGCCCTCGACATCGCCATGGGCGGCTCCACCAACACGATCCTGCACCTGCTCGCCGCCGCCCAGGAGGCCGGGCTCGACTACGGCCTGACCGACATGGACGAGGTCTCGCGCCGCGTGCCCTGCCTGGCCAAGGTCGCCCCGAACGTCGCCAAGGACCGCACGTACTACATGGAGGACGTGCACCGGGCGGGCGGCATCCCGGCCATCCTCGGCGAGCTCTACCGCGCGGGCCTCCTGGACGAGGACGTCCACTCCGTCCACTCCCGCTCCGTCAAGGAGTGGCTGGAGACCTGGGACGTGCGCGGCGGCTCCCCCTCCGAGGAGGCCGTCGAGCTGTGGCACGCGGCCCCCGGCTGCGTCCGCTCGGCGACCGCCTTCTCCCAGTCCGAGCGCTGGGACACCCTCGACACGGACGCGGCGAACGGCTGCGTCCGCGACGTGGCCCACGCCTACTCGAAGGACGGCGGCCTCGCCGTCCTGCGCGGCAACCTCGCCGTCGACGGCTGCGTCGTGAAGACCGCCGGCGTCGACGAGTCCATCTGGACCTTCGAGGGCCCGGCCGTCGTCTGCGAGTCGCAGGAGGAGGCCGTCGAGAAGATCCTGAACAAGCGGGTCAAGGACGGCGACGTGGTCGTCATCCGCTACGAGGGCCCCAAGGGCGGCCCCGGCATGCAGGAGATGCTCTACCCCACCTCGTTCCTCAAGGGCCGGGGCCTGGGCAAGACCTGCGCCCTCGTCACCGACGGGCGCTTCTCCGGCGGCACCTCGGGCCTCTCCATCGGCCACGCCTCCCCGGAGGCCGCCTCGGGCGGCACGATCGCGCTCGTCGAGGACGGCGACCGCGTCCGCATCGACATCCCGAACCGCTCGATCGAGCTCCTCGTCGACGACGCCACCCTCGCGGCCCGCCGCGAGGCCCTCGGCGGCGTGTACGCGCCCAGGAACCGCGAGCGCAAGGTGTCGGCGGCGCTGCGGGCCTACGCGGCGATGGCGACCAGCGCCGACAAGGGCGCGGTCCGGGACGTGACGAAGCTGGGCTGAGCCCCGCGCGCGTACGGAGGGGGAGCGGGTCCCGGACCCGCTCCCCCTCCGCGCGTTTCCGGCCCGCCGGTCCCGGGCCGGACGCTCACCAGGAGGCCGGGTCGCGCGCGTCCACCGCGAAGACGGAACCGTCCGGCGCCGTCCCGAACACCCGGTCCCCGGCGGCCAGCGGCGCGGGCACCAGGGACGCGTACCCGAGCCGCCCGTCCAGCAGGCGCGGCCGGGTCTGGCCGGCGAGCGCCCCGCGCGCGGTGTCGACGGCGAGCAGCCGCCCGTCCTGGACGGAGAAGTACAGGCGGTCGCCGGGGCCGAGGACCGGCTCCGAGACGTTCCCCGCCGCCGTCTCCAGGTCCCACAGCGCCCGCCCCTTCCGCGCGGCGGTGTCGAAGGCGGTCAGGTGGCCGCCCGCGTCGAGCAGGTACACGACGGCACCGCGCACGGCGGCGCCCCGGAGGTCGAACCGGTGCGGCAGGGCGAGCCTGCGCACGGGACCGGCCGCCCCGCCGCCGGCGTCCAGCAGGACGAGGGAGTCCACCGACCCGTCCCTGCGGCGGGAGGCGAGGACCGGCGAACCGTCCCCGGTGTGCCCCAGCGGGTCGAGGTCGCCCGCCAGGTCCCGCCGCCACACCACCTCCCCGGTCGGGGGCCTGAGCGCGCCCACGCGCGTGCGCGTCCCGTCGGCCGAGGTCTCGGAGACCGCGAGCAGACCGGAGCGGGCGTCGTACGGACCCGGGCGCGGCACCCGGAAGCCGCTCGGGACGCGCCGCCACAGCACCGCGCCGCTCCGGGCGTCGACGGCCCGGACGCCGCCGGTGCCGTCGGCCAGGACGACGGCGGACCCGGCCGGCCGGTACGTCTCGGGGCGGTCCGCGCGGGCGGTCCACCCCGGAGCGCCGTCCCCGGCCGCGTACGCCCGCAGCGGACCCGTCGGGGCGGCGGCGCCGACCAGCCCGTCCGCGAGGAGCACGGGCGCGCGGGGCGCCTCCTCCTCCACGGGCGCGGCCCGCGACCAGAGGACCTTCCCCGTCACGGGGTCGAGCCGGGCGATGCCGACGCCCCGGGCCGCGCAGTACAGCGCGCCCCCGCCGTCCCCGCAGGCGGGAGCGGACGCGGGGCCGTGCGTCCGGAGCGTGGTGTGCCAGCCCGCGAAGGAGGTGGCCACCTCGTCCGGGCGCGGCGGAGCCACGCGCTCGCTGTCCGCCGACGGGCTCAGCGTCGCGTACAGGCCGGCCCCGGCGAGCGCGAGCGCGGCGGCGACGGCGATCGTCGGGCGCGGCCGGAACCGCCCGCGCCGGCGGGGCACGGCCGGCGCGGAGACCCGTACCGGCGTGTCCGCGTCCCACGCGCCCGCCGGGGACGGCCCGCCGTCGTCCCGGCCGCCCCCGGACCCGGCCTCCGGCAGGACGGGCCGCCGCCGCTGCGCCGGTATGAACGCCTCCGCCGCGTACGAGGGCGGCAGCAGCGCCCGCATGATCTGGGCCGGGTCCGGCCGCTCGGCGGGCTCCTTGGCGAGGCAGCGCGCGACGAGCGGCGCCAGCTCCTCCGGCACGCCCGTCAGGTCGGGCTCGTCGTGGACGACCTGGTACGCCACGACGTACGGGCTGTCGGAGTCGAACGGGCCCCGCCCGGTCGCCGCGTGCACCAGGACCGAGCCGAGCGCGAAGACGTCCGCCGCCGGCCCGACCTCGCGCGGCCGCTGGAACTGCTCGGGCGCCATGAACGGCGGCGAGCCGATGAGCTTGCCCGTCTCGGTGCGCAGGTCGCTGTCGACGGGCCGGGAGATGCCGAAGTCGATGACCTTGGGACCGGTGTCGGTGAGCAGGACGTTGCTGGGCTTGAGGTCCCGGTGGACGACCCCGGCGCGGTGGATGTCGCGCAGCGCCTCCGCGAGCCCCGCCGTGAGCCGGCGCAGTTCGGCGGGGGACAGGGGGCCGTTCCGCCTCACCTGGTCGGCGAGGGTGGGACCGGGGACGTAGAGGGTCGCCATCCAGGGCCGCACGGCATCGGGATCGGCGTCCACGACCGGTGCGGTGAAGGCGCCGCTGACCCGCCGGGCGGCCGCCACCTCCTGGCGGAAACGCGCCCTGAACTCCGGGTCCTCCGCGTACCGCGCGTGCACGACCTTGACCGCGAGCCGCAGTCCCGAGGCCGAGGAGGCGAGGTGCACGACGCCCATGCCGCCGGAGCCCAGACACGCCTGGAGGCGGTAGTCCCCCGCGTACTCGGGTTCCTCCGCCTCCCGGTCCTCCCGGCCGGCACCGGTACCGCGCAACGGTGGCATCGCCCACCCCCGTGTGATTCCCCGTCGCGTCGCGCCCGCGTGCGCGACGCGACGGAGCCTAGTCGATGGTGCCTCCGATGTCGGTGGGGCTTGCTAGCCTGCGCGTCGCGGAGAGTGAGACTCGGCGGAGCGCTTGTGCGCCAAGGGGGAGGACCAGGATGGACGCCATGGACGGCATGGACGCCGTGGGCACGAAGGACGCGTCGGACGGTACGGCGGCCGCCGTGACGACCGCGACCGTCACGGCGGCGAGCACCACCCGCTACCCGGTCGCGCCGGGCTACCGGGTCAACGTGCGGTCGGGCCCGGGGACCCAGTACCCGATCGTCCGCTCGCTGCCCCTGGGCGCCACGGTGGCGATCTCCTGCCAGAAGTACGGCGAGTGGATCACCGGCCCGTACGGCACCACACGGATCTGGGACTGCGTCGCGCCGGGGGAGTACGTCTCCGACGCGTACGTGCGCACGGGCAGCGACGGGCTCGTGGCACCGCGCTGCGCCTGACCCGCCCCGGCGCTCCGGGACGACCGGGGCGACCGGCACGACCGGGATAATCGGTTCCGTGAGCGACGACGAGCAGAACCCCCGCACGGCCCGCACGGCGGACGGCACGACCGGCGGCCCCCGGCCCGAGGAGATCCGTTTCTTCGGCACGACCTGGGTCGACCACGACGGCCACTACGCGCTGCGCCGCGCCGGCCTGGCCGCCGGCTCGTTCGCCACCGCCGTCGCGGCCTGCCTCGTGCTGCGCTTCGCCTTCCAGGGGCTGCGGATCGCGGACACCGGCGGCTTCGTCGAGGGCCTGGTGATCGTCATGTTCGCGGTCTGCAGCGCCCTCGCCTGCCGCGCGACCTGGGAGGGCTTCCGGCGCCGCCCGGACGACCCGGCCCGCGAGGACTCCCTGCGCAGCCTGAGGACGATCGGCTTCGTCGGCTCGCTCCTCGCGTACGGCGTCCGCTGCCTGACCGAGGCCCCCGGCGAGGGACTGCGCCGCGCCGAGTACGAGGCGGCCCTCGCCCGGTACGAGAAGCGCCGCTCCTCCCGCGCGGGCAACCCGTCCGCCCGCAGGAAGCCCCGGCGCGGCTGACCCCGTCCCCCTCCCGCCGCCCCGGCCGGCCGTTGACCGCCCCTCGGACACCCGCCGCACCGGTACGGCCCCGGTGCGAGGATGACGCCCCGTACCCCCTCCGGCGAGGTGAACAGAGCCATGACCCAGACCGTCGCAGTCCTCGGCACCGGCAAGATCGGTGAAGCGCTCCTCAGCGGCATGATCCGCGCCGGCCGGCGCCCCGGAAACCTCCTGGTCACCGCGCGCCGCGCCGAACGCGCCGACGAACTGCGCACCCGCTACGGCGTCGAGACCGTCACCAACGCCGAGGCCGCCGAGCGCGCCGACACCCTCATCCTGGCCGTCAAGCCCCAGGACATGGGCCGCCTCCTGGAGGAACTCGCCCCGCACGTCACCACCGGCCACCTGGTTGTCAGCGCGGCGGCGGGCATCCCCACCTCCTTCATCGAGGACCGCCTCACCCCCGGCACCCCCGTCGTCCGGGTCATGCCCAACACCCCGGTCCTGGTGGACGAGGGCATGTCCGTCCTCTCGGCCGGCAGCCACGCCACCCCCGACCACCTCGCCCACACCGAGAAGATCTTCGGCGGCGTCGGCAAGACCCTCCGCGTCCCCGAGTCCCAGCAGGACGCCGCCACCGCCCTCTCCGGCTCCGGCCCCGCGTACTTCTACTTCCTGGTCGAGGCCATGACCGACGCCGGCATCCTCCTCGGCCTGCCCCGCGCCCAGGCCCACGACCTCATCGTCCAGGCCGCCATCGGCGCCGCCGTGATGCTCCGCGACAGCGGCGAGCACCCGGTCAAGCTCCGCGAGGCCGTCACCTCCCCGGCCGGCACCACCATCAGCGCCATCCGCGAGCTGGAGAACCACGGCGTACGGGCCGCCCTCATCGCCGCGCTCGAAGCGGCCCGCGACCGCAGCCGCGAGCTGGCCTCCGGCAACGGCTGACCCGTCCCCGCCGGGGTCACCGGGCCCCGGCGGACGCCCCCCGCAGCACGTCCTCCGCCGTCACGACCTTCGCGAACCCTCCCCCGTGCAGGGAGATCGCGGTCGCCCGCGTCAGCTCGTCCGCGCTCGCCTCCCAGCCGTGCGGCCCCTCCAGGCCGAAGGTGTGCATCGCGTCCAGCGGGAACACCACGTCGTACCCGAGGTTCCCGCCCATCCGGGCCGTCGTCTCGTTGCACATGTTCGTCTGGATGCCGACGATCACGATCTGCCCGATCTCCCGTCCCCGCAGCCACGCGTCCAGGGACGGCTCCCCGTAGAAGGCGGAGTTCACGGACTTCGTGACCAGCAGCTCCGGACCGCTCCCCTTCCCCCGCCGCTCCGCCACGAAGTCCTTGAAGTCATTTCCTTCGTATCCGGACCGCAGCGGCGACCGCGACCCCTCCGCGGAGTCGTGCCGCACGAAGACGACCGGACGGCCCGTCTCCTGCCACAGGTCGATCAGTGCCGCGATGTTCTCCTCCGCGGCCGGGTTGTTCCGCTTTCCCCAGTGCTCCTCCTCGAAGCCCTTCTGCACGTCGACGACAACCAGCGCGGCGTTCTCGGTGATCTCCATGGTCCCGATCCTGCCGCCGCCCCCCGGCTCCTTCCCAGAAGGCCGCATGCCACTGATCGATGGTTTACTGCCACCCATGCCGCCGTCCACGCCGTCGCCCACGCGGACCCGCCCCCAGCGCGTCGCCCTCCTCGCCTTCCCGGGCGTCCGGGCCTTCGACGTCGCCGTCATCACCGAGGTCTGGGGCAGCGACCGCACCCTCCGCGGTGTCCCCCCGTTCGCGCTCCACCGCGCCGCCGCCGACCCGGGCACCCCCGTTCCCCTGCGCGGCGGCCTCTCCCTCGCCCCGGACCGCCCGCTCGACTGGCTGGACGGGTTCACCTCCGCGGACCTGGTGGTCGTCCCCGGCATCGAGGACCCGGACGCCGACTTCCCGGCCCCCGTCCTCGACGCCCTCCGCCGCGCCCACTCCGCCGGCGTCCCGGTCGCCTCGCTCTGCGCCGGCGCCTTCGTCCTCGCCCGCGCCGGACTCCTCGACGGCCGCCGTGCCGTCACCCACTGGCACCTGGCCGGGACCCTCGCCGCCCGCCACCCGGCCGTACGGGTCGAACCCGACGCCCTCTACGTGGAGGACTCCGGCATCTGGACCTCGGCCGGCACCGCGGCGGGCATCGACCTCTGCCTCCACCTGGTCCGTACGGCCCACGGCGCGGAAGCGGCGGCGACCGTGGCCCGCTCCATGGTCACGGCTCCCTTCCGTACGGGGACCCAGGCCCAGTTCATCGAGCGCCCCACCCCCCGCGCCGACCGCGACGCCGACGCCCTCGCCGCCGTACGCGCCCACGCGCTCGCCCGCCTCGACGAGCCCCACACCGTCGCGAGCCTGGCCGCCCTCGCCGGCATGTCCCCCCGCTCCTTCGCGCGCCACTTCCGGGCCACCACCGGCACCACGCCTCTGCACTGGCTCGTCGCCCAGCGCGTGGCCGCCGCCCAGAAGCTCCTCGAACGCACCGACCACCCCCTCCCCGAGGTGGCCCGCCGCGCGGGCTTCGGCAGCGAGGTCACCATGCGCCAGCACTTCGCCTCCCACCTCTCCACCAGCCCCCGCGACTACCGCAACGCCTTCCGCCACCGGGCCTCCCGGACCGAGGTTGACACGGCATACCGGTCTCCGTAGTGTTCTCCGAGTTGTCCGACGTGAGCACCGACCCCGGTCGGCCCCGGACAACCATTCCGCAAGACCCCCAGAAGCCGACAGTGCTTTGCCGCGCCGTCGTGTTTTCCGTGAGCTTTTGCGAAATGAGGAATCCGCGTTCGAAGGTTTGGGCGCAGGCCCCCGATTAGCGTCGGAGGCGGGGAATCCGCTAAAGTCTCACTCGTCGGAACGGCCCAACAGCCGGAAAGACAACTCCCGCTGACCGGGAATCAGACGCCGAAAGGATCTGATAGAGTCGGAACCGCCGGAAGGGCCCGGAGCGAAAGCGAATGGGACCGGAAAGCACCGGGGAAATCGGATCGGAAAGATCTGATAGAGTCGGAAACGCAAGACCGAAGGGAAAAGCCCGGAGGAAAGCCCGATGAGGGTGAGTACGAAGGAAGCGTCCGTTCCTTGAGAACTCAACAGCGTGCCAAAAATCAACGCCAGATTAGTTGATACCCCGTCCGGCCGGGTCTGCCCGGTTGGTCGAGGTTCCTTTGAAAAATCAAGTCCATCCCTTTGCCGGGGTGGCACACACAGCGAGGACGCTGTGGGCAGCCGGCCTTATTCCGGTCTGGCTGTCCCGCTCAACGCGAGTGTTTCACCCGATTACGGGTACACATTCACGGAGAGTTTGATCCTGGCTCAGGACGAACGCTGGCGGCGTGC